>CALMVL010000169.1:4263-34734 GCA_937873265.1 uncultured Granulicella sp. | reverse complement strand
CCCAGGCCCGCATCACGCTCCGCCCCCGCGACCCGCTCCACATGCGCCTAGAACCCCGCAAATCGACGTAGGGGTGTAAGTGTGCGCATCTCTGAAAACGAGTCCGCAGCATAGAGCGCAACATATCGAGTCTGCTTATGCAGATCGGTATGGATACGTCCGTAAAAACTGGCGGCAGCACATGCTGGTTTCAGGCTGCAACCCGGCATCCAAGGCCACTCCGCACTATCAGTGGCTCTAGCCATGGCACACCGGAAGAAATCCTGCGCGGCGAGCCGTTCCTTCTTTGGCCAACAAACAATCGCCGGTGAGACGAGACAATACCCCATCCGGATTGTCGAGCAGGATGGAAGCGAAGTGGCGGAAGCTCTAGATCAAGACAGCATGGTCGCAACCTCAACTGCGTTCCCCTCTGCGCCATGGTCGCACCCTCGAAATCAGCCTTCTTGGATCCCTCGACGACCCCGCTCTTCCCCCACCCATTGAACCCATCCGCTCCGTCCTCCGCTGGCCGCTCCACGCGAACGTTTTCTCCCTCGGGCCGCACCCGCGTCTCCCATAACTCCCGTCCCGATCTACCCGAACCGCGTCGGTTTGCGTTCATCTTTCTTTCTCTCCCACGCATCCCACCACTCATGACGCCCGATCAGCTCCCCGATTCGCTTGAGCTCCGCAACCGCCTCCGCTCCCTCGCCACCCTCGACCTCCTCGTCGCCACTCCACCCCCGCCCTCCATCACCTTCGCGCCCACGGCCGAGCCACACACCCAGATCGCCACCCTGCACTCCGACGATCGCACCGTTTGGAATTTCCTCTTCACCCCAGAAGGCGCGACCCTTACCCTTGACGGGACAGAGATCACCCTCGCCAGCACCCTCGACCAACCCATCTGGCAGAGCTCCGAGAGCACGCTTCACCTGCCCGATCTCCTCGACGGCACCCCCGAATCCGCCCAGGCCTGGCTGAACACCCGTTACGGCAAGCGCCCCGACCTCATCCCCATCCGCCAGATCCTCATGTCCGTTCCCCTCACCGTCGACCTCGCCCGTGAACTCGGCAACAATCTTTCCTGGGCCGATCTCCGCGAAGCTGTCTCACGCATCGGATACCCGATCCCCGACGAAGACATGGCCGGCCCCGACGACCCCAATGCCGGAGCCAACCTCGACTAGTCCGGCTCCGCTCCGGTACGGCCGATCACCTTGCGCCTGCGTCTGCACTTTCCTTCTGGTGGATCGTTCCCGCACGCACCTGCGGATTGCCGTGCCTTGCCCTCACCCTTTCGTTGTCATCTCCGAAGGGAGAGTCTGGATCTCGCCTCACCCAAAACGCAAGACAAGCGCTCGTTGGCGTAAACATTCGCCGCATCCGCTATCCTTGAAACACAGGACGTCTTCCCGCACTAGCATCCCTTTGCAGGGTTTTAGCTGTAAGTCGTTCGCTTGGTAGTTTTGCGGGCAACGACCCGTAACTCCGTGCAGCATAGAATTCACGGGCAAACGAATGCCCTTCAACAAATTACGGGAACGACGTCGTCGCACCTTACTGACGTCAAAGCCGCACGAACAAGAAGGACCGGGGGAAGGGGTACATATGCCAGACGGAGCCGCATCAGCCAAATCCGCCGTCGCCTTTCCGTCCTCCTTCACCGATTTCATCGGCAACACCTCCGCCGTCGAGAACCTCCGCACTGCGGTCGCAGCCGGCCGCCTCCCTCATGCGCTCATCCTCGCCGGCCCCGCCGGAGCCGGTAAATACACCCTTGCCCTCATGCTCGCCATGGCCCTCGAGTGCGAGCGTCAACCCCGCGATCTCTGGTCCAACGGTCAAGCCCTCGCCGACTTCTGTGGCGCCTGTCGCAACTGCACCCGTATCCGAATAGCTGCCAACCTCGAAGAGCAAGTCGCCCTCGCCGTCGCTACCCGCGAAGACCTCCGCGAAACCGACAAGAAGGACACCCGCGTCCTCATCCAGCCCCACCCCGACGTCCTTGTCGTCCCGCCCGATCCGCCGCAGCTCCTCATCAAGCTCGGCCAGATTCGCACCGTGATCCAGCGCGCGAATCGCCAACCCTCCGAGGCTCCGCGCCGCGTCTTCCTCCTCACCTCCTCAGCCCTCATGAAGGAAGCTGCCAACTCCCTGCTGAAGGTTCTCGAGGAGCCACCATCGACCGTCACCATCATCCTCCTCGCCGAAAACCCCTCCGAGCTCCTCCCCACCATCCGCTCCCGCTGCGCCCTCATCCGCCTCGGCGCCCTTCCCGTCGACGAGCTCGAGATGCTCCTCCGCGATCGCCGCTCCGACCTCCCACCGCAGCAGCGCTCCCTCATCGCGCGCCTCGCCCAGGGAGCCGCCGGCCGCGCCCTCTCCTTCGATCTCCCCGCCTACATCGCTGCTCGCGCCGACGCTCTCGTCCTCCTCCGATCGGCTGGCAACGACTCCGACCATTCCATCCTCTTCCGCATGACCGAAGCCTACCGCGCCGGAGCCGAAGGCCAGGAAAGAATGACGGCTCTCCTCCGCGCCACCACCCTCCTGCTTGAAGACCTCCTCCTGCTCCTCGCCGGCGCGCCGGAGTTGCTCCGCAACACGGATCTTCGCCCCGAACTTGACCGCCTCGCGCACACCGTTTCCTTCTCCTGGATCGAACAAGCGTCGCGCGGCCTCGACCAGGTCTGGTCCGGAATGCGCCGTAATCTCCTCCGCAATCTCTCGCTCGACGCCTTCGCCACCTCGCTCGGCTCCTGATGAGAAGTAACCCCGATGCCCCAGCGATCCCGGTGCAAGTGGAACCAAGGAGCAGCCGTGCGGCAATCACGACGCCTGGCTCTTCCGCGCCGCCCTCTCCAACCTGTCTCGAAGCGCATCACCCACGCCGCCCATCGTCGGCACCGGGCAGACAATGACCGAAACCGACCGTGCATCGAGCTCGCGCAGCCCCGCAAAGACCCGCCGAGCCAGCCCGGCCGGATCCGTCCACGCCGCCCACGGAAATGCCGTCGCTCCCGCGCTGGACCAGCCCTCGGGAAGCATCACCCCAACCCGCTCCGCCGGGCCAAACTGGGCAACCGCGGCCTGCATCTCCACCTCATCGTGCACCAGCAGCAATCGCGCCCGCGGAGCGTAGTGCCGCAGCGCCAGACCCGGCGAGGGAAGACACTCCGGAGCCGCCGTCGCCCGAACCGGCTCGGACATCCGAACCGTTCCCGCAACTCGCTCGATCATCTCGAGCGTCACCGCGCCCGGCCGGTAAACCACCATCGGTGAAGCGCCAACGTCCAGCACCGTCGACTCGACGCCAACCGCGCTTGCTCCACCGTCCAGCACCGCATCGATCCGCCCGTCAAGGTCCTCGAGCACATGCTCGGCCGTTGTCGGACTGGTCCGTCCAAACCGGTTTGCACTTGGAGCCGCGATCGGAACACCCGCAGCTCGAATCACCGCCATAGCCACCGCGTGCGCCGGCATCCTCACCCCAACCAACGCTCGCCCCGCAGTCACTGCATCCGGAATCGCCGCCGAACGCGGAAGCAGCATCGTCAGCGGGCCCGGCCAGAACGCCCTCATCAGGCGCTCGGCGCGTGCGCCGGTCTCGCCATCCAGCACGGCAACCCGCTTCAGCATCTCTCGATCACACACATGCACAATCAGCGGATCCCAACTCGGTCGTTCCTTCGCGGCAAAGATCTTTCCCACCGCCGTCGCAAGGTTTGCATTCGCTCCAAGTCCGTAAACCGTTTCCGTGGGCAGGGCGACCGTTCCGCCGCCGCGAAGCAGTTCCGCTGCCCGCCCAACGCCAGCGGCATCCGCGGCCAGCCGCTCGGTCGCAATCGCTTTCATGTAATTCATCCTAGCGTTGCACAGCCCGAGCGACCGTATACTCGCGCCATGCAAAGCGCCGAGATCGAGCTGAAGTTTCACGTCTCCGACCCCGCAGAGCTTCAGGAACGTCTCCCCGCGGTCGGCTTTCGCCTCGAAACCCCGCGCACCTTCGAGCACAACACGCTTTACGACACGCCGGACCGGCAGTTACGGGCCCGCCACGAACTCCTTCGCCTGCGCCAATATGGGGATCGCTGCACCATGACGCACAAACGCACACCCCCAAACGCCGACGACTCGCATTACAAGACCCGCATCGAGACGGAAACCACGGTCGGCGACTGCGTTGCGCTCGCCACCGTCTTCGAGCACCTCGGCTACAGAGCCGCCTTCATCTACGAGAAGTTCCGCACGGAATGGAGCTACGAGCTCGGTTCGGGCAGCGCACATCTGGTCGTCGACGAGACACCCATAGGAACCTGGGCTGAGCTCGAAGGCCCGACTGACTGGATCGACGGCATGCTCGATCAGCTTGGAGTCGATCCCGCGACCTGCCTCACCGACAGCTACGGCAAGCTCTTCCTTACCTGGAAAGATCGCACCGGAAGCCCGGCCGAGAACCTCACCTTCGCTGAAGCGAGAGCTCCCGCGCTTGCTGCTCGCTGACGCGTCTTCTCGCGGCATCACTGCTCCAACACGCTCACCCCGTAGCGCTCCAGCGACACGGTGTTGACGTCCTTGCCTCCAAGAACGTCATGCATGCTCTTTGGCAGTGTGATCGAAGTCGGCTCTTTGCCGAAGTTGATGAGGATGTAAACCGTTCGCGCGCCGCTCGACCGGTCGCTGGACCGGATGTACAGATCGACGCCCTCCGGAAGCTGCGAGAACGGGGTCGCAACGCTCGCGTCCGTTACCATCCACTGCGCAGCCTTGGCCATGGTCGCCGGATCGAGCGAAACGCCAATGTAGGTAATGCGGCCTTTCCCGACCATGCGCGTGATCGCCGCCGGCTCGTCGTCCAACCACCCATTGCTCTTGCCGTAGCGCATGAGAACCTCCGTTCCCGGTTTGGCGCTCAGCTGTTCGGCCCAGATCGGACCTTCGCCCGAGCCCCACGTTCCGCTGTACGGAGCCGGCGTCGTCAGCGCGTAGTACTGCTCGACCCGGCCGCCCAGCAGATCCGTCAAAGGTCCGGGCTGACGGTTCGGATCGAGCCCGTTGTCCTCGTTCTTCATCCCGGATCGCTGGCCGAGCACCAGGTGTCCGCCGGCCTCCACATAGCGCCGCAGATTCTCTGCCTCGGCAGGCTTGAGCAGGTTGAGCGCAGGCGCGACAACGAGTTTGTACCGCGTGAGCGACGCCGAGGGCGGCACGATGTCCACCGAATGCACCAGCTGCCGTAACGGACCGTAGTAACTGATCAGGTTGTCGACGGGGTCGAATGCCTGGTTATGACGCTGCCAGTTCACCGCCCAGCGGCTCTCGTAACTGTGCAGGATCGCGACCTCGGAGTGGACGGAGGTTCCGGCGAGCGCCGGCCCTGCCTTGGCGAACTCTTCCCCAATCTGCCGCACCTCCGCATACAGTGGAACAGGCGTGCCGTCCGGGCCGATCAGCGTACCGTGGTACTCCTCCTGACCGTTCAGCGCGCTGCGCCATTGCCAGTAGCTCACCGCGTCCGCGCCGTGCCCGATGTCGTGCCACGCCATCGCGCGCACCTCGCCCTTGTCGAGCGCGTTGTTGTCTTTGGACCAGTTCACAAAGCCAGGTTGCGTCTCCATCACCCAGAAGTTCTTGCCGAGAAAGCCGCGCGTCAGGTCGTGCGTCGCTCCGTTGCGCACCGGATCGAGGTGTCCCGTGCCGACGTAGTCGTCCCAGGAAGCGAGGTCCAGGTCCTGCGCGACGGTGTAGTGATCGTAGGCGTCAAACCAGCCCATCATGTTGGTCGTGATCCACTGCCGCTTGTCGGCGTGCGCGCGGATCGCCGCGATGTGGAGCTGGCAGTACGATCGCCACGTGTCGCTGACGAACCGCTTCCAGCTGAGCAGCAGGCCGGGGTTGCCGTATCCCTCCTCGATCGGCACCTGCGACCAGTCGGTATAGGTTTCGCTCCAGTAGCTCGTCGTCCAGCGCGTGTTCAGATTGTCGAGAGTTCCATAGTGCGCTTTGAGCCACTGTTGAAACTGCGCCCTGGTTCCATCGTCGAAGGACTCTGAGCCGATCTCATTGTCGATCTGCCAGCCGATTACATCTGGGTCGTGCCCAAAACGGGTAGACATTTGCTCGGTCACGCGCCGAAGCAGATCGCGATATTTGGCACTGGTGAAGTTGAACTGTTCGCGGTTGCCGTGCTGGTCCTTGCGTCCGTTCGCCTCGGTGCGCAGCGTTTCGGGGTACGTCTGCGTCAGCCAGGCGGGCGGAGCAGCTCCCGGCGTTCCGAGCACGACAGCGATGTGGTGCCGCTCGGCTGCGCGGATCGCGTGATCGACCCAGTCGAGGTCGAAGTGTCCTTCACTCGGCTCGATGCGGCTCCAGGCGAACTCGGTGATGCGGACGAAGCGCACGTGAGCCTGCTCCATCAGCGCGAGGTCGGCATCCCAGCGCGACTCGGGCCACTGCTCCGGATACCAGGCGGTGCCCAGATAGAGCGCGGGCGGATCGGCCGGCGACTGCGCCCGAACCGTGGCTGGGCGAGCGGCGACGAGCAGGGTGAGCAGGAGAAGGCGAATGTGCATCGGGGACCTCAGCGGTCCAAGGTAGCAGACGGTGTCAGCGGGCGGATACGGCCGTGCGTGGCGGGATCTCTGCCCAGACCTCTCTCAGCCGTTGCTTCGCCGCGGCGCTGCGAGCGGGATCGCCCTGAGCCGCGTAGGCTTCAGCCAGTTTGCCTAAAGCGGCCGGGTAGACGTCCGTGCCGGAGAGCAACGCGGCTCCTCGTCTCGCAGCGACGCTTTCAAGGTCGTCCGACGCTGCCGCCCACTGGTGCGCTCCCATGCTGGCCAGACCACGGATATAGACCGCGACCGGCGATTCGTCTCTGCGCTGTACGCGCCGAAGCAGCTCGGTCGCTTGCTGCGCATTGTGGGACGAGAGCGCAATTGCCGCCTCGAGAGTCGCGAGGTTTTCCTCGCTTCGAGAGCCACGTCGGGGTTGTGTCAACTTCAACCTGGAGAGCCAGCCTGCGGCGCCGGCTGTCTCGCCGCAGAGCGCTTCCGCGAGGCCGATGCGAAACGACGCCATGGGTCCGGCATCGTCGTGCTCGACAGCGCTCCAAAACTCCCGAGCGGCCTGGCACTGGCCCGGCAGCGCACGGTCGAGCGCAGCCGTCGCCAGCATGGACGCAGCAAGCGCTGCCGAAGCCGCTGGCCTGGCAGCGACCTGCGCCAGGTGTCGCCAGGCTGCGGCTCCACGCGCAAGTTGCCCCTCATTGTCGAGCAGCAGCGCACGTGTCTGCGCTTCCAGCGTTGTGGTCTCATGGTCGTCCGACGTGTACTCGGAGCGACCTGAGGGACGATCCGCGGCGAGATACCCTGCCAACGTGGCAACAGCGCGATCGGCAGTCACGCCGAAGTGCCGCGCCTGCTCGAAAAGGTGCGCGGCATCTCGGGGACGATCGAGCCCCACGTAAGCGAGGGCAAGCTCCCGATTCGCGAGCGGATCGTATGGGTCGCGGTTGACGGCCTGCTGCGCCGCGAGCAGCGCTTCAGAAAAGCGCCACTGTTGTCGCCTCAGGCGCGCGACTGCGGCCGGCCCGGTCGCGTGTTCGGCCGTCGCCGCCTCGTATCGTCGCAGATCCTCTAACGCCTGCTCGGGATCGTCCTGGCGCAAAAGTGCATCGGTCGAAGCGGCAAGCAGGCGCAGCGGCTCGGAGGCGCTCGATGCGCCCACCACAGCGGCATGCGCGTGCTCTCGCGCGGACGTCTCATCACCCAGTTCCGCCTCCATCCAAGCCAGGCCCATCGCCGCCTGAGCGAACCGGGGATCACGCGCAACGGCCGCTCCGTACCCGGCGAGGGTGTCGTCCGAGCGATCTGCAAGCTCTGCCTCGCGGGCAGTCTGGTAGGCGGAAAGCGCGCTCGCGCTGCGGCTGCCCTCGATGGCGATGGGGCGAGAGCTGCCGGCGATTCCCTCCGCGGTCTCGCCCATGCTCAAGCGAAGCTGCCGGGCTGCCTGCTCGATCGCGCCGGGAAGACTCTCTCGGGTAGCCGCAGAGGTTTCGGCGCTCGCACGTGGATCGTTGGAGTCGCTGTCCAGCAGCTGCAGGCTGAACACATATCCCGTCTCCAACCGGCGCAGCTCGCCGTAGACATACCACCGGACGTGCAGCGCCTGCGCAACACGCCGGTCGGAGACGGTCTCCGCAGGCTCGTGATCCTCGTTGCGAACCAACTCCCGTCCAGCCGTGTAGGCGTCCAGACCAAGAAAGTTCGGGACGGTCGCCTGGCCCAGCTCGATGGCCGTTCCCTCGCCCACCACGCCGTCCAGCGTTGCATCGCCCGTGCGGTTCTGAGCCGGTGTGAGTAGGATCTGCTCTCCTCGAGCGACGGTCGCCGAATCGAATCGGACCCCACTGCGCTCCAGCAGAACACCGGCAATGGCAACAACTGCGGCCGTCAGCACACCGATCAGCACTCGGACATGGCGCTTCCGCGACCCGGGCTCCACGTCGGCCTCCTCTGACGGGAGAACAGGGATTGCGCTGGGCGCGGCTTCTGCCGTGGCATCCGGAGCTCCGCTGCTTTGGGCGGCATCCGCCCGGTCGACCTGTGGGTCTTCGTTTGTCTGCACTCCGCTGAGCGCGGCTTCGCTCCCTGGGGTCGATGCCGCAGCCGCTGCCCGCTGAGCCGAGGAGCGCGTGGAGACGGCTCTTGACCCGCTTTCGCGTACAGCTGCGTCGCGATACGGTGGAATCCAGTGCTCGCCAGCGTGTCGCGTGTGTGACGTTGCCGACGGATCTTGGGGTTCACCATGACGAGCGCCGGGCCCGTCCATCATGGGGCGAGCTGCGCTCGGATCGTCTGGATCGACCGTGCCCGCAGCGTCCCGCACTGTCTCAGAGGAGCGGTTTGGCTCGAATGCGGGTTCGGTCCTCTCTTCGGGCGGCACACCGCGCCGGAGTGGTAGAGGCACGCGTGCTCCGGGATCGGGCGCATGCACCAGCGGAACCACCAACGGCTTCGGTCGCCTGCGCCAGCCGCTGCTGCCCTTGAGATCGAGTTTGCGCAGCGCCTCGCGCACCTCGACCGCTGTCTGGAAACGCATGGCGCGATCCTTCGAGAGCAGCCGCGCGACCAGCTTTTCAACTGCGCGCGGGACGCCTTCATTCCAGTTGCGCATCGGCTCGGGGTCATGTCGCAGCAGCTCCACCAGCATGACGGCGCTGTTGGCCCCCTGGAACGGCACGCGGCGGGTGCCCATTTCATACATCACGACGCCGAGCGAAAAAAGGTCAGAACGTACGTCGAGCGGCTCGCCCCGAGCCTGCTCTGGCGACATATAAGCCAGCGTTCCGACGGTCAGGCCGACGCTGGTGATGTCCATCGCCCGCGCCATGCGGGTGCCGCTGCCCTCGTCGCGGATCTTGGCGAGGCCGAAGTCAAGCACCTTGACCTGGTGTCTGCCGTCAGGCAGGCGCTGCAGAAATATGTTTTCGGGCTTGATGTCGCGATGAATGATCTTTTTAGCGTGCGCCGCGGCGAGCGCGTCGGCGGTCTCGATCGCGTAGCGGACAAGCTCCTCGATCGGCGGCGCGCCGAGGGTGATGCGCTCCTTGAGAGTCATGCCCTCGATCAGCTCCATGACGAGGTACGGATCCCCGTCCTGCTCGCCGATGTCGAAGATCGTACAGATGTGCGGATGATTCAGCGCCGAGGCGGCGCGCGCTTCGACCAGGAATCGTTGCCGCACGCCCGGCGGCTGATAGGTATCGTGGAGGATCTTGAGCGCCACCTCGCGGTGCAGCCGCTCGTCCCAAGCGCGATAGACGACGCCCATGCCGCCGCCGCCGAGCCGGCTGAGGATCTCGTACGGACCGAACCGGCGACCCTGCTGCGGGATCGGTCGTATGCCGTGTCTGACCGCTGGATCTTCTCCGAGCAACACGATTTTCTGAGACTCCTGGGAGCGCTGCGTGGCGGCTCTGGCCGGATCATAGCTCGCGACACGAGCCAGATACCTGCCCCAAGATGCCGGCAAGATTGAACTTTTGTGGGATTGCCACTTTTCGGCCGCGCTCATCCCCTTGCTATACTTCGGGAAACGGAAGGACGAATAGACCGGACTCGGCCCTCTCCGTTATTCGTTCTGCGCCTCCGGTACCGCGCCTTGGGGTCGCGTCCCTGGCTTGCTCAGGCGTTTGCTCGCAACGAGGAAATCTTCTCCAAAAGTTACGATTCTTCCTATGGCCAGTGCAGTTATCTCGGAGCCTGGCTGATTGTCAGTTGCAGGACTTTGACGCGACGGGTCATGGTCGCGGTCCGTCGAAATTTCTTCCAAAGATCACGACCCGTAGGGAGCAATGCCTCCGTCCTCACTTCTAAGCCACACGCCACGGAGATCTCGCATGATCGCACTACCCGAGCGCCGAACGCAGCAAATCTTGTTTTTCGACGCAGACGACACACTGTGGGAAAACAATATCTACTTTGAGCGAGCGATCGCATCGTTTATCTCCTACCTAGACCATCGCGAGCACACCCCAGAGGAGGTGCGCGAACACCTGAACCATTGCGAGCGACGCACGATTGCTGCGTACGGCTACGGTCTTCGGAGCTTTCGGCAATCCCTGGTCACCTGCTTTGAGCAGCTCTCGTCGGCTCCCGTCACCGCGGAGCGGCATGCCCGCATCGTCAGCTTCGCCCAGTCCATTGCAGACCAGGAGATCGAACTGATGCCTGCGGTCGCGGAGACATTGGCCGATCTCGCCAGCCGGCACCAGCTGTTGATGGTGACGAAGGGTGATCCGACGGAGCAGCGCGACAAGCTCGAACGCTCGGGACTTGCGCCGCACTTCAGCGCGGTGGAGGTGCTCTACGAGAAACATGAGAGCGCCTACCGGGTCCTGGTCGAGGGCCACGGCTGCGAACCGGCACGGACGTGGATGATCGGCAACAGTCCGCGGTCGGATATCAATCCGGCGCTCGCCGCGGGTTTGAACGCGGTCTTTATCCCTCACGATTTCACCTGGGTTCTGGAACACGAGACCGTGGATCAAGCCGCACCGGGGCAGATCCTGCTTGAGCTTCCGACCTTTGCGGATCTGTCGAGCCACTTCTGACGCTACGGCTCGTCCCGGTAGATGCCCATCTGCATCTGGCCGCCCTCGGCCAGCTTTGCGCGAAACATACCGGGGGTGTTGAAGCTCCACGCCATCTGCCCGTCAGGCGCGATCGCGATGATGCCGCCATCCCCCCGGATGGCTGGAAGCTGCTTCTGCACGACCTCGTCTGCGGCGGCCTGCAGTGTCATTCCCTTGTACTGCACCAGAGCGCAGATGGTGCGGGCGACGGTGAGCCGGATAAAGTACTCGCCCGTGCCGGTTGCCGAGACCGCGCAGGATTGGTTGGCGGCATAGGTGCCCGCGCCGATTACAGGTGTGTCGCCGACGCGGTTCCAGCGCTTGCCTTGTACACCTCCGGTGGACGTTCCGGCGGCGAGGTTGCCCTTACGGTCGAGCGCAACAATCCCCACGGTTCCGTATTTATGGGTTGCGGGCGTCTCGATCTCTGATACGGGCACCGCTGGCGCGGGCGGGACACCTGCCGGCCGAGGCGGCACCGGCTTGCCCTCTTTGGTGAGCTGCTTGATCAGGCTGTCCCAGCGTCGCTCGGTGAAGAAATAGCTCGGTGGCTCCTGTTGCAGGCCGACCGATGCCGCGAACGCGTCCGCGCCCGAACCGATCAGCATCACATGCGGGCTCTTCTCCATGACCGCGCGGGCGAGCGAGATCGGGTTCTTCGTGCGAGTCACGCCGGCAACTGCCCCCGCCTCGAGCGTCGCGCCGTTCATGATCGCAGCGTCGAGCTCATTTCTGCCGTCAGCCGTAAAAACCGCGCCCTTGCCGGCATTGAACATCGGGTTATCCTCGAGCAGCCGGATGCCTGCCTCCACGGCGTCGACGGAGCTGCCGCCGCGATCGAGGACCGCCGCCGCTGCCCGCAGCGCCTCTTCCAGACCGACGCGATACTGCTGTTCGGTCTCCGGCTTCATGGAGCTGCGCTCAATCACGCCCGCTCCGCCATGCAGCACCAGCGCCCACCGGTGCGACCCCGCCGGTGATGCAACCGTCGGTGACACCGGGTCTGTCTGTGCGCTTCCGCCTGCCACCATGGCCAAGACGACACCTACTGTTGCAACACTCCGCACCATGGCTCTCCTTCACCTTTCGCTCGTTCGGGGTGGAGACAGTGTAAGTCGTTGCCGTCCCGTTCTGTGGAGGAGGGATCGCCGAGCGCCAGAGTCGAGTGTCGCCGCCGACCGATGCTATACTACCCCTCGGATTGCTCACCGCTGCTGGCGTCATTCGCCGGTTTTTCGCGGAGGTGGCGAAATTGGCAGACGCACTAGCTTGAGGTGCTAGCGCCGCAAGGCATAGGGGTTCAAGTCCCCTCCTCCGCACCAATCCAAACACCTTATTCCGTCGCACGGAAGGCAAGTTTTCCATGATCTATGTTCTCGTTCCGCTCCACGTCATCGTCTGTCTGTTCCTGATCGGCGTCGTTCTGCTGCAGCAGGGCAAGTCTGCCGATCTCGCCGGAGCGTTCGGCGGGCAGGGTTCGCAAACCGCCTTCGGACCGCGCGGCGCAGCCAACCTGCTGACGCGGCTGACCACCTGGTCGGCGATCATCTTTATGGTTCTGTCAATCGGGCTGACGATCCTGCTGTCGCGCAATGCTTCGGATCGTTCGGTGCTCTCGGGAGCCGCGCAGCACTCGACCACGCAGAAAACCCCTCACAAATAGCGCGGAAGCTGATGTGGCACTCGGGCGTGCGTGCACGGCTTGGTGCTTTCGGTCCGTCTCGTGGGCACCCATCCGCTTCAGTCTCCCGAGCTCACCGCGCGAACTCCGCGATCCGTTCGACTCCGGCAGCAAACACCTCGGCTGGTGTCAGCAGGCTTAGCACCGCGCGCCCGGCTTCCTCGAATCCGTAGATCTCCCCATCCTGCACCATCACGCCACGCGCAAGCATCTGCTCCGCCACACCGATCGCTTCCGGTCGCTGCGGAAGCCTGAGGACGGCTGACCACCCGGCGTCGGCTTTGAGCACATCAACCCCAGACCTGCGTAAGGTCGCCATGTTCTCCCACATCCGCTCCGCAATCTGCCGCTGAATACCGTGCCGGCCCGCGATCCATGACGGCATCGCTAACTGCACGGGAGCGTTCATCGACAGAAACGTATCCGAGATAATTTCTAATCGCTCGATGGCCTCCAGGCGCTCCGTCTCAGGTCCCAACACCGCCACCCACCCGGCCTTCATCTGTGGCAGACCCGCGATCTTGCTCAGGCCGCTCAGCACGAACGTCAGCACCGGCGACGGTTCCTCGGCGAAGCTTCGCAGCCGCGCGTCCTTTTCAAGCGGGTAGTCCAGAAAGACCTCGTCTACGATCAAGGCCAGACCATGCCGCGCACACAGCGCCTCGATCCGCGTGCGTTCGAGACTGCCGGTGGCGTGTCCGGTTGGATTGTTGGGATGGACAACGACGATTGCCCGCGTCCGCGGCCCGACCCGCCGTTCGAACTCCGTGAAGTCGATCCACCAGCCGTGGTCGTAGAACAGCGGGTAGCTCCTTAGCCGCACATCGTCGAGGTCAGCCAAAAAATCAAAGAGCGGGTAACTGGGCCGGGCGATCAGCACCTCATCCCCTGCGTCGCAGAGCAGCCGAAACAGAAAGCTGTAGCCTTCACTGGTGCTGGTCGTCAGGATCACCTGCTCCGGGCTGACCTCCGCTCCGTGATCTCTGTAGTACCCGGCCACTGCATTTCGCGCGGAAAGCATGCCCAGCGGCTCAGCAGCGTAGTGCAAGGCGTGCATGTCGCCCAAGGGAGCCAGAAGGGTGTCCCGATCGTAGCCGAACCCGCACACCGTCGGGTTTGAGACGGTGAGGTCGAGCAGCTGCCGACCCGCGGTCCGCGCCGATCGCACTGCTGCTGCGAAGGCGCTCTCCTGTCGATCCCACCCCGTTCGCGTCGAGAATCGCACACCTCCATCGTAGCTGCCATACAATCGATGCGGACCCATGAGTACGACCCTCAATCCCCCTCCACGCCGCGTCCAAGCCGTTCTGTTTGACTATGGCATGGTCCTTTCCGGGCCACCGAACGCCGCAGCCTGGGCCCGCCTGCAAGTGCTGACCGGCCTTGATGAGCAAAGGCTGCACCAACACTACTGGGCGTTACGCCACGACTACGATCGCGGCGTCTACACCGGCGAGCGCTACTTTCACCAGATCGCCGCAGATGCCGGCCTACGGGAGCTCTCGCCCGCCACGATATCGGACCTGCTCGACGCCGATACCGACCTGTGGACCGACCTCAACCAGCCCATGATCGACTGGGCGCAGTCGCTCCAGAGCCGCGGCATCCGTACCGGGATCCTTTCGAACCTGGGGGATGCGATGCAAGCAGGCGTTCTGCGCAAGTTCAGCTGGCTGGAACGCTTCGACCACTGCACCTGGTCGCACACCCTGAAGCTCGCGAAACCGGAGGCCGCCATTTACCGGTACGCCGCCGAGGGTCTCGACACCTCGCCCGAACAGATCCTGTTCCTTGACGACAAGCTGGAAAACATCGAGGCGGCAGAGCGCGCCGGCATGCAGGCAGTCCAGTACGTCGATCACCTACACTTTCTCCGGCAAATGCGGAAGCGCGGCTTCGGCGATCTGCTCTAGGCGGCCTCTGCCACTCCTGCGCAGTAAGGTATCGTTACAAGGGATCCACTTCTCCTGAAGGACGAGCGCGCATGCGACTGACTGCTGCAACACCGGGCTCTCTGCTGACCTTGGCTTCCTGCCTGCTCCTGAGTGGTGTACCGGCCCTTGGCCAGACCGCAACGCTCGCCAGTGCGAGCCCAAACGCGGACGTGGACAAATACCAGTGGCTTGAGGACGTCTCGGGTGACCGTTCCATGGCTTGGGTGAAAGCAGAAAACGCCAGAACGGCCAAGGTTCTGGAAAGCGATCCCCACTACGCGCCCGACCTCGCGGCCGCGCTCAAGATCGCCGAAGACCCAAGCCGCCTGCCCCTGCCCAGTCTGCGCGGCGGCGAGGTGTACAACCAGTGGCGGGATGCGACCAACCCCCGGGGTCTGCTGCGCAGGACCACGCTCGCTGACTACGCCACGGCCGCGCCGCACTGGCAGACGGTCCTTGATTTCGATGCGCTCGGGCGATCCGAAAAGGTCGGCTGGGTCGGTCACGGGCTCGACTGCCTCTACCCCGGTGACCGGCTCTGTCTGGTCAATCTTTCCTCCGGCGGCGAAGACGCAAGTACCATGCGCGAGTTTGATCTGAAGTCCGGTCAGTTCGTCGCGAACGGCTTTGTGTTGCCGCATAGCAAGCAGAACGCCAGCTGGGTCGATCAGAACACGCTCCTCGTCGAACGGGACTGGGGGCCGGGCAGCATGACCAGCTCTGGCTACCCCTTCATCACCAAGGAGTGGAAACGCGGCACCCCGATCGAGAGCGCCAGGGAAGTCTTTCGCGGTGCGCCGACTGATGAGGATTCCGGCGCTCGAATCTTGCGCGACGCACAGGGCGACTTCGTTGAGCTCTTCGTTCGCAACCTGACCTTTTTCGAGAGCCAAACTTCAATCAAGACGGAACATGGCATCGAGCCGCTCGCGATTCCTGCTAAGTCTGGGATTACCGGCGTGCTTGGCGGGCGTATGCTGCTGGAGCTGCGCGAGGACTGGACGCCAACACCCGGCGGCCAGGCGTTTCGCCAGGGATCGCTGCTCGAACTTCGTATCGCGGATGTCATGAAGGACCCTGCCCACCTGCGGCCGGCGCCGATCTTCGAGCCCACGTCCCAGGAGTTCTTCGCCGAAGCGGGAGCAACGCGAGACGAGCTGATCCTTACAACACTCGAAAATGTTCAAGGTCGCGCGTACGTCTACACGCCAACCTCCGCCGGCTGGACTCACCGCGCGCTCCCCATTCCAGCCAACATGACGGTGGATCTCGCCTCCGTCAGCAACACCGATAATCATTTCTTCCTTCGCCTCGCTGGATTTCTGACACCGCCCTCTGTTCTGCTGGGTGATGGAACGAGTGGTACGCTCCAGCAGGCAAAGAGCCAACCCGCGCTGTTCGACGCTTCCATGGACACGGTTGACCAGTTCGAGGCGACTTCCAAGGACGGCACACGCATTCCCTACTTTGTCGTGCACCCCAAGTCGATGAAGCTCGACGGATCTAACCCGACGCTGCTTACGGCATACGGCGGCTTCGAGGTCGCGATGACGCCGCAGTACTCCGCCAATGTCGGCAAACTCTGGCTTGAAAAGGGCGGCGTCTATGTGCTCGCGAACATCCGCGGTGGCGGAGAGTTCGGTCCGGCGTGGCACGAGGCTGGCCTCAAGACGCATCGGCAGCGTATATATGACGACTTTGCCGCTGTCGGTCAGGAGCTCGTTCGCCGCAAGATCACCTCGCCCGAGCACCTCGGCATTGAGGGCGGCTCGAACGGCGGTCTGCTGATGGGCGTCGAGATGGAGCAGCACCCCACACTGTGGAACGCCGTCGTCATCCAGGTGCCGCTGCTCGACATGCTCGGCTTCGAACATATCGCGGCCGGCGCAAGCTGGGTGGGCGAGTACGGCTCAGTCTCGAACCCGGAGCAGCGGAGCTTCCTCGCCGGTATCTCGCCTTATAACAATCTCAAACCCGACGTGCACTACCCCGAGCCGCTGATCTTTACCACGACCAAGGATGATCGCGTCGGTCCACAGCACGCGCGTAAGTTCGCCGCCAAGATGGAGGAGTTCCACGAACCCTTCTTCTACGACGAGATCACGGAAGGCGGTCACGGCTCGGGCGCGGATCTCAAGCAGGAGGCACGCACCTGGGCCGTCACCTACACCTATCTCGCCCGAAAGCTCACGCCCTAGTCTTCCCGCTCCCCCATGCCTCAATGCTCGCGAGAAGGCGGCAGCTTCACGCCCGGCGCGTTCAACAACAAGCCGGTCGGAAACACCCCAAGACGCATGTTGCCCTCGCGGAGAGCCGCGTAGTACTCATCGTGGTTGTGGTTCGGCACATGCGCGAAGTGCACCACTACCTGCGGCACACCGCGCCCACTCGCCTCAACCGGAAGGACGACGTACGCTGCTCGCAGCATCAGCACCAGCGACACAGCCGCCAGAGGAAGCGAGCATACCGCCGCGGCGCGCAGGAGGCCGGAGTCCGTGCACAGCAGCAGGCCTACAGCTAGCGAGATCTCCAGCAGGCGCGATCCCGGATCCGAGATACCGAGCGTGAACGACGGCGCCAGCAGGCCGCACACGAAGTATATGGCGCTTGTGACCCAAACGAAGCGCTCTCTGCTGCCCACGCGAAACGCTTCTCGTGAGGTGCGGATCATGCACCATCCCAATAGGCCGCACAGGATGGCATTGACGACAAACAGCAGCAGGTAAGCCGGCGAGCCCAGGACATGCAGCGTTGCCGATCCCGCTCTGGTTCCCAGGTTCACCCAGCCAAAAGATTTGAGGTACGAGTTCACCTTGAACGCCCAAAACTCCGGCGAAAACTGCCGCATCTCGTTGACCATGCCCACCTCGCCGTCGGCATTTCCGTGCAGCGCGAACCGGCCAATCAGGTACCAGATGCTGGCAATCAGCGACGGAACGAGCTGCCACCCAAGCCGCCAACGCCGTGTCTGCACCAGAAACGTGAGCAGCAGAAGCACCATAAATCCGAACGCGACCATGTGCGAGAAGAAGCCCAGCAAGAGACCTGCCCCGATGAGCCACTGCCGGCGGATCTCCCCCAGCAGCATGGCAACAAAAAAGAGAGCCCAACACAGGCCGAGCTCGAAATTGAGAAACCCGTACCAAAAATTAAGGTTGAAGAACATAACGGTGGGGACAAGACACCAAACCGCTCCATGATCCAGCCTTCCCAAACGCTCCCGCGCCCGCATCACACTCAGGACGGCGGCGATCGACAGCGAGAACTGCACGCACAACCATGCCTTCGCGGCCATCGTCCAGGGCAGCACAAGCGCCAACAGGCCAATCCCCACCGTTACCGCCCCATTCGGCACTGGGTACCGTTTCACCCAGTGCATCTGGTCGGCTCCGCCCAGCATGTGCGTACGTAAGATCATCCCTTGATACGTGAGATCTCCCAAATCCCCCAGGCTGGGCGGCTGCCCTCGGCTCAGAATCACCGCTGCGTACAAAGCAAAGATGCCGACGCCATATACCGCCCCGAAACGGCTCCAAGCCGCCGTCTGCCGCACGGACCTGTTAGACATGGCGACATGCTACACCAGCGGTGCACATGCGATGATCAGGGAATGGCTCCCGTCAAGGCCGAACTCTCGGAGCAGCGCAGCCGACCGTGAGAGCCGGTGAAACAGCGGCAATGTTCCCCATGAGCTGCGGCGCGCGTATCGGACCCTTGCTTCTGCTGCTCGTTCTTCTGAACGCGGAAGGCGACGGCTTCCATCTCGCCCGGAGCCCAGCTCGCGACCAGCTTTTTCTCTTACCCATCACGCTGCTCTTCTGTACCCTTCTTTTTCTGCTCCTTCGCGCGCAACCTCTGCATCCGGGTCGAAGCCGAAACCTGCTTGCCGGTCTCGCCCGTGGGAGGGTGCTGGTCGCCTGCGCCATTGCCTCGCTCGCTGCCGCGTCTGGCCTGCTCCTTGTTGAGTCGCACTACTATGCGTCTTTCGGCTACCAGCTTCATCCCTGGGCGGCCGCCCCGGTCTTCAGCGGATCCATCCTTCTGCTCGGCCTACATGTTCTCCCCGCAAGACGCCGAAACGACGCTGCACTCCTCGGCGCCGTGCTCCTTTCCTACGCTGCCGTGACGTGCCTCTCGATTGCGAGCTTTCCCCTCGCCGTCCAGCGTTCTGACATGCTGCCCCTGCTGGCTGCCGCCGGCAGATCTCTCCTGGATGGGACAAACCCCTACCACCTCTACACCTTCCCGTCGGAGACCGTCTTTCTTTCGTACCTGCCCGGTACCCTGCTCGCCTATCTTCCAGCGGTCCTGCTGCACGTGGACCTCCGCTGCATCAACCTGCTCTGCGGCCTGGCCCTCGCGGTCCTGCTCTACCGCGCCGCCTCTCCCGCCCATCGCTTCCAGGTAACGGCCCTCATCGCTGTCTGGCTGCTCTCGCCGTATCTGCTCTACCGTCACGAAATCTACACCGCCCCACACTGGCTCGCGCTCACTGCCTCGCTTCTTCTTCTCGCTCGTCGCCGCCTCTTCGCGTCAGCCGTTTGCTTCGGCATCAGCATCGCGCTTTCGCAGTTCAGCTGGGTTCTGTTTCCGTTTTACCTCCTCTACCTGGTGCAGCGACACGGCCGAACCCCTGCCACTCGATCCGCCGCCGTCGCCCTCCTCACCGCCGCCATCATCGTTGTTCCCTTCCTGCTTCGTGCGCCACACGCCTTTCTCTTTGGCGTTCTCTCGCACTGGCAACATCAGGCAGTCAGCGCTCGCCCCATCAATCTCAGCTACTGGCTGGCCGCGGCCGTCGGCGCATCGCATCTGCAGCAAGCGCAGACCGTTGTCCTCGCGATCGTCTTTCTCTCCTGTGCCCGCAGGGGCTGTTGCCAAACCTTCGCCGGATGTCTCGGCTCGATGTCTGTCGCCCTCAGCGCGTTCATCCTGCTCAATATCCTGGTCTGGGGTTATTTTTTTCTCCTGCTGGAGATGTTGCTGCTGCTCTATGTCTTTGTCGCAAACGGCTGGCTCAAGGGAGAGCCGCCCGCCGCCGTAACCTAGCTCTCCCGAACAATCGGCGCGATCCGCTCCACCCCAAACCGCTGTTTCAGCAGCTCCGTCATCGGCCGTTCTAGCAGCAAATGGGTTGCAACGCCGGCCACCGCCGTCACCAGCATGCTCGAAACAACAACGCCGGCTCCAAGCCACCCGGGCGACACGGAAGGGGCCGACGCCCGCAACCGATCCGCCAACCCATCTACTACCGGAAACACAAAGATCTGGATCAGGTAAATGGCATAGGAGGCGCTGCCCAACAACAACAGCCAGCGCGGCACCCTATGCCGCAGGGCGGGCTCCAGACCCACTGTACCTAACACAATCAGCATGGCCGGGACTCCCCAGAAGACCGCGCGCAGCTGCCAGGCAAATCGAGGCTCGATCCAAAACAATCCCGCCGCACCCACCACGACACACAGCGCCGAGATGAGTCTGTTCGGAAGCCGGTCTCGCATTGTGCCGACCGCGATCAGCACTCCCGCCGCGAACTCAAAGACGATCGGGTCCGCCAAGGACGTCCACGCCGGCCAAGTCACCGTTCGAGCTGTTCCCAACAGACCAAGTGCCCCAATCAGCGGCAGCAGCGCCCACAGGAACCGCTGGCGTAACTTCAAGGAGCACGCAAATAGCAGATAGAACGCCATCTCGAAGTTCAGGGTCCAACCCAGCGTAATCACTGGCCGGATGAGGCCCCTGCCATTCACAGCCGGCACGAACAGAAATGAAGCGATCACGTTCCAAACGGAGGGCCTGGACACAAGCAGAACCTGCGGAAGAATCGCGAGGAAGAGCAGCTTAACCGCAGTCAGAAGCCAGTAGAGCGGGGCGACTCGCAACAAGCGCCGCCAAAGAAACACCCTCGCCGGGTGCCGCTTACGCAACAACCTGCCCGAAGAGATCGTCATCACAAAGCCGCTGATGACAAAGAACAAGTCGACTCCGACCGCACCTTGAAACTCCGTCATCACCGGCGGCAAAACACCGTATCCGCGCTCAAGGAAATTCATGGAGTGCCCAAGTACGACAGCGAACGCGGCGACCGCACGCAGTGCCTGGATGCCCAGGTACTCCCACGTCGGCTCGCCGTCCCGCGCTGGCTCGTTCATCCCACCTATAGCTTAGTGGACGCACACCGCCGACACGCGCTCGTCACCCTGCCACGGCCACCTGGCTGTCTTCCGTTAGAAGGAGAAGCCCAGGCCAGCCTGCAACACGGGTAGCTCTTGCGCTAGAGTCACCACGCTCTGGTCTGGGAGCGCGAGTGGTCGCAATCCCTGGCGCAGTAAATTCGTCGCCGAGATCGAAAGGACAGCACCATGCGTCGCAAGTCTCCCGGGTACCCGCTGCCGCAGAATGAAGCCGAGATACATGGGATGGTCGACCGCGTCAAACGCGTCAACAGCCGTCAGAAACTGCTGCGGCTGCCACTGGTACGACGTCTCGAGATCGGTTGCCGTACGCCGGATCCGGCTGTGGGCCGATACTCCGGCAGACACTCCACGACCAACTCGGATTCGTGTGCTCGCGGCAGGCACAGAGCCGGTCACAGGCGTGAAGGCCAGCGCCGAGCCGCTGCGGAAACTCACCTCGATCTGCTCCTCAGGGGCCCACACCTGCGAGAACCGCACCTGACATCCTTGCGAACGATAGCCCGAACCCTCCGCTCGAAATACGCCGTCGCTCGTATCGACCAGCGCATCGTTCGACAATCCAAGCTCGCCTAGCGCAGCCGCAAGGGACGCCCCGCTTCCGCCGCTGCCCGTGACCGGGGTACGATCGAGATCCTCCCGGTAGTAGCTCACCAGAAGTCGTCGCGCGCTTCCCTGCCGGCTCAGCAACAAGGCGTCGTGACGCCCATGCTCCACGCGTCCCGCCTGCTGTGTCGAGCTGCTTGGATCGTGCGCTCCCGCGTCAGAAGCGTCCTGCATGCTCCGGTCGGTCGCCGCTGCGTACTCGACCGACCATTGCCCCTCGAGATGCACGCGAAGCCGTCCAAACGGCCGGCTGACAAGCCCCCCACGCATGCCGTCTGACTCAACCACACCACCAACTTGAAATTCAGCGAAATCCCCAAGAGTCGCTGTCTCCGCCGACCCAATCCGTAGGAAGCGTTGCCCCGGGCTCGTCCGTGCTACCGGTTGAATCTCTGGATTCGCCTCATACCCAACCATCGTGGAAACCCGGCTCCACGGTGAGCTCTGCCGCGCCACAGAGGCCTGCAGATGCAGCGAACCCTCGCCCTCGGCGCCGCTGGGTCGTCCCAGTTCAGCGACACCACTCACCTGCTGAGCACCATCCTGGGAGCGGTATCCCGTGGTCATCGACTCTGCCATGCCCAACCCGCCGAATCCCCCGCTGCGTGAGCTTATAGCAACCAGCAGGGGCATCGTCGTTGCCTGCGAAGAAGATTCAACCCGTGGCGCGGTACCGGCATCCGCAACCCGAAGCACCGGCCGACTCGCACCGGAGCGCATCGTCCACATCCAGTCATCATCCGGCTCGTCCGGGCGTCGTCGTTCCGCCGGCAACCACGCGCCGGCATCGTACACGCTTCCCAGCGTCAGGTTCACCACCGCCTGCACGCCGGAGGCAACCCGAACACCCCGCGTGGAGACCGGACGCAGAAACTCTCCGCTGGCATGCAGCCGGTACGTGCCCGCCATAAGATTCGCAAAGGAAAACCGGCCGTCCAGCCCGGTCACCGCCGTCCGTGCGCCGCTCTGCCCCACCCCGATCAGTTCGATCAAGGCACCCATTTGCGGCACGCCGCGCTCGTCGCGAACCACGCCCGAGAGACCCGATCCACGTCCGGATCCGTGCTCGGCGGCGGAGCACACGGCGACCATCAGAACTGCCACAACGATCGCTGCTGCGAACCTAATCCCAGATCCTTGCACAGGCTCCTGAACCACGCGTCTGCGGCCTGCTCCGAAAATCACCTCAACCCGGAGGTGCGGAACCACTTGGTAGGCGCGAAACGCTGTCGCACAACTGTCCGCGCAGCACTTCGCAAAAGTAGAGATCAGTCCACAACAAACGGTGCCGATTGAGCGATCTGCTGCTTCGAAACACCGTCATTCACTTTGATCGACACCTGGTACTTTCCAGGCTGGAGACTCGCGAGCGGCATGCTCTTCTCGAGTGTCACCTGATCCGCATTCGGGCTGATTTTGTTGGTCGTCTCCTGAGCGTCCAGAACGGACTTGTTCGTCGCCATGTCCATGATCTGGTACTCAATGGTCGCCCCATTCTGTTTGCTCTTCTCGTCGATACCAAGGTTATACACCTGCATCCAGAAGTTCAGGTTCTGCGCTCGATGAAAGATCACAGGCGCCGCTAGCTCGGCAGGCACTCTTGGCCGGATATGGGTGTTGCCAATAACGAAGTTCCCCGCCCCAATGTCCTTGGACGGCACCCGCTCCATCTGGTCGGCTAGAATCAGCGATGATGCCGAGAGCCGGTCATCGTCATACTTCGGCACATTCACGCTTCGCCGCCACGTGCCAATGTGGTCCGGGTTGTTTACGTCCTTGATCACGATATCGATCTTATAGAGCCCCGGACGCAGCGGAATCGACTTCCAGTAAACCGAAGCATCGTTTTGCGTCTTCGCCAAAAGCTCCGTCGGCACCTGGACATTCACGGTGTCCTCAAACGTCTGGATCGGCTTGTGATTCAGATTCGATACCCGGCACAGAATATTCACCAAGCCTGTCGCGACCCCATCCTTGTTGTTGAACGTGATCTCGCGATTCCTGATCTGCAGGGTAATGGGGACGAGCACCGTATCGTTCGTCACCTTGACGTAGTCAGTCCTCACATCGAACAGGAACGGCGGCCCAGTCAGAATCTTTGAGGTCGCCATAAACGCCTCAAGATCCTTGAACTTCACCTCCGGCGGCGCCATCAGTTTGGCGAATCGATCCAGTCGATCAAACTGCTTGCTCTGCTGCTGCGAGGCCATCGGTCCGGTGCCCAGTTGCTCCAGGCCTGAGTTATTGAAGCGATCCGCCTTCTTCGACTGCCCCATCTCTTCCGACAGCGTCTGGCCCGCCCCGGGAACATATTTCAGCGCATCCTTTTCCGAGCGATCGAGCGTCATGTGGTAATCGCCGCACTGGCAGGTGTCGACAAACTCGATGTCGACGTTGTCGCCAATCCCTTCGAGGTAGCGGTAATGCCAGATCTCAAAGGGGTACGTCGACGTGTTTCCGCCCCCCTCTTCCATCGGTCGGTCATAGTTGCCGCCACTCGGGTGCGAGTCGATGCTGTCCGGCTTGCCGTACGCGATATAGATATGTCCGCGGTCGGTCCGCCACCCAGGCTTGCCGGCCGGAAAGTGTTCGTTGGCGTAAGCGATCCGAGCGTAGTGCTCTTCGCGGTACTCGTTCTCCGGCGAGTCCGGATTCGGATTCCGACGCAGCCAGAAGTTCTCAATAAACTGGTCTCGCTCCTCGTCGTTGCCGAGACTCTTAAACGCCGCCAACTCCTCGTCCGTAATGATCCAGCGTACGTCCTCGTCAACCCACTTCTTGTACTCGCCCTTGATCTCAGCTTTCAGCGCCTTCTGCTGCTGAAATTTTTCCTTGTCGCTCAACCGTCGCTTCGTGGGGTCCGGCTGCTCCGTCGTCGGGGCCGCCTTCGTGACGCCGTCAGCCGATGGCGTATTCTGTGCAGGTTGTTGAGCCGATGCTGCCGGCCCACACAGCGCCACGCACGTCGACAGCAGAGAAGCACCAGCAATCAGGGAGAACTTCATCAGGTTTTTATCGCCTCTTCAAGCAACCCCTATTGTAGTGGGCGCAACCAGTAACGGCAAGGACGCGCAGAGTCCACCGTCGCCGTACATCGTTTCCTCTGCTTGCCGCGTACCAGGTTCCGTCCCGATCTCACCTTTTGCCTATGCCCGATACCGCTGCCCTGCCGAAAACCCACGCCGAATCAACCGAACACGGGCCTGTCGTTGAGTTCAAGGACGTTTCCATCCGGTTCGAAGCAAAGCCCGTTCTTGAAAACATTTCCTTTACCGTCGCACCCGGAGAGACCCGCGTCATCCTTGGCCCTGCAGGTACCGGCAAATCTGTGCTTCTCAAGCTGGTGGACGGCCTGCTTCGGCCGGATAGCGGATCCATCTCCGTCTTTGGTCGGGAGGTCAGCTCCATGCCCGAAGTCGAGCTGTATCAACTTCGCTCCCGCATCGGCATGGTCTTTCAGGAATCGGCGCTGTTTGACTCCATGAACGTCGAAGATAACGTCGCGTACCGCTTGAACGAAGAGCGCATGGACTCGGCGGAGTCGCACAAAAAGGTGGAAGAGGTCCTTAACTTCGTCTCGCTCCCCACAGCCATCTCAAAATTCCCGTCCGAACTCTCCGGAGGGATGCGCCGTCGCGTCTCCATCGCCCGCGCCATCATCAGTACCCCCGACCTGATCCTCTACGACTCGCCCACCGGCGGCCTCGATCCGATCACCTCGACCACCATCATCGAACTTGTGGTCAAGCAGCGCGATGTTTCCCATACCACGTCGCTGCTCGTCACACACCGGCTCCAGGACGCCTTCACCCTTGCCACGCATCGCTTCGTCCCTGATGCGAACCGCATGGAGCCCATCCCGAAAGGGGATCACAACGGCATCGATCCGTCCACGCGCTTTCTCGTTCTCAACGAGGGCAAGATCGCCTTCGACGGCACCACCGAAGAACTCGTTCATACGGAGGATCCGTGGCTGACAGAGTATCTTGCCTGAATCAGCCATCCTCCTAGCTGTGCTGCGGCACAGCCATGGCCACGATCTCCAGCCGAACCGGAGCCAGCCCCGCGCGCAGCAGGCCGATCCTTTCTGCGGCCGCCGACGACAGGTCAATCACTCGGTGGGACTCCAGGTTACCCCGGTCGTTGATCTTCACGACCACCGACCGGTGATTGCGAAGATTGATGACCCGTACCAGCGTTCCAAACGGAAGCGAGCGGTGACACGCCGTCAGCTGATCTTTGTCGAACAGCTCGCCGCTCGCCGTCTTGCGCCCCTGCCAGACCTCGCCGTACCACGAAGCCAGCCCCGAGAGCAGGCTCGCCCCCGCTTTGCCAATCCGCCCCGACATCGTCGCTTCCGTCGTTTCAAGGGCACTCCGCCGCGTGGCCGCCGCCGAAGCTCCCCCGCCTTCATGCAAGCCGCGCGCTCCGCAGATCGTAAATGTGCCCACACACATCAGGGCGAGCGTAACAAGTCCGGAGACATACTTCATGGCAACTTTCATCCGTAACCGCGCCTTTCCGTCCAAACCACGCCAAGGTTACAGGGCTACAAAGCTTCCTGCAAATTGCAAGTAGAACATTCTGCTGGCCTTCTACATACCATGGCATCATAGAAGGGCCATGATCGCGAACACCCCCGAAGCCGCATCGCCCGCTCCTTTCGCGCACCGGATGCTCACGGAAATTCATCAGCAGCCAGAGGTCATCGCCGCGTCGATCGAGCACTACGCCGAGCAACACCAGCTCCGGCCCGAGATCTGGCAACCGATCCTCGCCGCCTTCGGCAACTGCTCGCAGATCCTCATCGCCGCCAGCGGCACTAGCCGACACGCCGGCCTTGTCGCCGAGCGGCTTCTTGAAGAACTCGCCGGCATCGCCGTCGATGTCGAGTATGCCAGCGAGTACATCCTGCAGCACGCCGGCAGCAACCCCGGCGCGGCCGTTCTGGTTCTCTCGCAAAGCGGCGAAACCGCCGACACCCTCGCCGCGCTCTCCGAGGCCAAGCGCCGCGGTGCCGCCACCATCGCCATCACCAACGTCGCCGGTTCCACCATGGCGCGCCTGGCGGACGCACACCTCGTCACCGCCGCCGGACCCGAGCAGGCCATCGCCGCGACCAAGAGCTTCACCACCCAGCTCACCGTGCTGTATCTTCTCGCTCTGGCGCTTGGCCAGTACCGCGGGTTTCTCTCATCCGCGGATGTCGAGCAGCACCTGTCTGGCCTCGCCGATCTGCCCCGCCTCATCCAGCAAGCCCTGCCTGGTTGGCAGACCGCCGCCGAAACCGCCGCTGTCAACTTCCTGCACGCCAGATCCTTCCTCTTCCTTGGCCGGGGTCTCAGCTACCCGATCGCCCGGGAGGCTGCCCTCAAGCTGAAGGAGGTAAGCTACATCCCCGCGGAGGCGTACCCGACGGGCGAACTCAAGCACGGTCCCAATGCCCTGCTCGGAGCCGGGGCACCCGTGGTCATCTTGGCCGCCGCGGACCCTGCCAATCCCTCCTCCTTCGCCCGCTACAACAAATCGCTGCGCCTGCTCGAAGACATCCAGCCGCAGCATCCGCACATCCTCGCCGTGGGCGTTGCGGGCGATCCCAATCTGCCCCACCTTGCCGCCGAAATCCTCTCCATACCAGCCGCCACCGAGTACCTCCTTCCCATCCTCGAAATCGTGCCCCTCCAGCTCTTCAGCTATTGGATGGCCGTCCAGCGCGGACTCAATGTAGACAGTCCTCGCAATCTGCAAAAGGCCGTCACGGCCGAATAGCGGACGTTTACCCTGGAGCTGAGTCGGCTCGCGTCGCGGCTCCAACCTTCCAGGTGATCCGCCATGAAGCTTTACGTCCCCGCCCTCCTTGCCCTGACGCTCACGGCCTCCGCACAACAACCGGTCTCCCCCGCCGACTCTGCCCAAGCGGCCCGGTCGGCGGAGATCCAACAGCTCCGCTCCGAGCTCGCCCGCATCTCCGCCCGACTCGACGCGCTCGAGCAGCCTGCCATCACCGGCCCGAGCCGGCCCACACCCGGCGCCAGCACATCTGCCGCTGACCTCAACCCGCCCACAACCGACGCGACGCTCGCCGGTGCTCCACCGGCGCCTCGCACCGTAGCCTCGGCCACACCGGGTGTCTCCACCTCCGCTCCAGCGCCCACTTTGCCCGCATCGCCAACCCTCTCTGCGGACGATCGTCAGACTCTCGACTTCTTCCGCGGCACCACGCTGAATTTCGGCGTCGACGGCTACTACGCGTACAACTTCGACCAGCCTGTCGGTCGCGTCAATCTGCTTCGCGCATACGACGTCAGCTCCAACTCCTTCTCCATCAATCAGGCAAATGTCGTCGTCGAGCGCCTTCCCATCGCAGGCGAAGGCCAGCGCTTCGGTGGTCGCATCGACCTCCAGTTCGGTCAGGCCACCGAAACCCTCCAGGGATCCTCCGCTAACGAGCAGCGCCCGCAAGTCTGGCGCAACCTCTACCAGGCTTACGGCTCGTACCTTGCTCCCATTGGCTCCGGTCTCAAGCTCGACTTCGGCAAGTTCGCAAGTGCGCTTGGCAACGAAGGCAACTACACCAAAGACCAAACGAACTACTCTCGCGCTTACCTCTTCAACTACCTGCCCTTCTATCACACCGGCCTCCGCGCTTCGTACGATCTTTCTCCGAAGACCAACATCACCTACTGGCTGGTCAACGGCGCGCAGCAGACCGAAGACTTCAACGGCTTCAAGTCGCAAGGCTTCATCACCACCCTGAAGCCCTCAAAGACGCTCGTCTGGAACATCAACTACTACTTCGGCCAGGAACAACGCGATGTCACCACCACCCTCAACCCCGGCCTTCCCACGGCTCCCACCCAGCCCGGCCTGCCTACGGCCAACATCTCTCCTAGCCCTAACGGCCGCGAACACATCTTTGACACGTACGCCACTTGGAACGCAACCCCCAGACTCACCCTTGTCGGCGAAGCCGACTTTGTCGTCGACCGCGTCTACGCCGAAGCTCCCGAGCAGCACACCGCTCTCGGCGAGGTGAGCGCGAAATATACCCTGTCGCCCACTACCTACGTCGCTAGCCGGTTTGAATACTTTGACGATCGGTCCGGCCTCTTTTCCAACACCTCGCAGGCCCTCAAAGAAGTCACGGGCACCCTGAATCGGCAGGTGGCCCCCGGATTCCTGCTTTTCCTGGAGTACCGCCGCGACTGGTCCAATCAGCACTTCTTCCTCACGGATACCGCCGGCGCCCTAACCCCGGCGCAACCGACCGCCACCCTCGGCTTGGTTTACTGGTGGGGCATGAAGCAGGGCGCCTGGTAAATCGACCTCTTCCCGCCTTCTTGCCGGAACCGACCTCGCCCGCAAACCACCTTTCGCAAAGCCCGTCCAACCACTAATCTCGTTCTCAGGAGATCGGCATGCACCAGAACCGAAATACCAGCGTCCTCTACTCCTTCGGCTGTCATGTCCTCGTGCTCGGGGCTCTCCTTGCCACCTCTCGCTACGCCCCGCACGTCCTTCCGATGCGCCTGCCCGGCACGCCGCATGGCTCACGCCTGCTCACCTACTACAGCCCCGGAGGCGCTCCCGCCCGGGCCGCTACGGCACCCGCGCCCGTCAAGAAACGAAGTAGCACCCCCGCTCCCTCCATCCCACTTCCGGTGCTCACCAGCCACTCCGCCCCTGTGGCCACCGCCCCCTCCGACCCAGGCACCGGAACTGCCGGTCTCAGCGGCCTCGGCCAAGGTGACATCAACATCGCCCTGCAGAAGTCCTTTCCCTCACCCAATCCGGACCTGTCCTCACTGCCACACGGCCAAAAGGGCGACGTCGTCGTGAACGCGGTGATCGACGCCCAGGGCAATGTCCAGGAGCTCACCCTGCTCAAGAGCCTCACCCCGGCCATCGATTCATCCGTGCTCGCCACCGTCCGCCAGTGGACCTACACGCCAGCGACCAAAGACGGTCAGCCCGTCGCGAGCGAGCAGGAACTGCACTTCCATTTCGAACGGGCCTGACCCATCGAGAGCACCGCACCCGGTCCCCTTCGACCAGCCTAGCGCCGTCCCTTCTGCCACTCCTCATACGAGATCCGCGGCTCGAGCAGAAACGCGTCGCGCGTTCTCACATACGCTCCCAACCCATTCATCCGACCCACCGCATGCATCTGCTCGGCCCGGATATACGGCCCCACCGTATCCACAAAGCGATCCTCAACATACATCGCGACGACCTCTCCCAGCACAATGCGCGAGCGCCCAATCGAGATCGTCTGCAGCTCCCTGCACTCCATCGCCGCATGCGCCTCGGCGATGCGCGGCACGCTCACCACCGACGACTCCGCCGTATGCAGCCCCGCCATGTCCAGCTCGCTCACCTCGGGCGGAAATGGCGTCGAGCATACGCTCATCGGGTGCAGCAGGTCCTCCGTCACAACGTTGACCACAAACTCCCCTGTTCGCCGGATGTTGCGCGCCGTGTCCTTCGGATTCGGATCTCCCGCTGGCCGGTCCGCGACCCCGAACCCGATGACCGGCGGGTCGATGGATAAGTAGTTGTACGCGCTGTACGGCGCCGCATTGATTCCGCCATCCTCGTTACGCGTCGTCACCCAGGCAATCGGGCGCGGCGCCACCAGCCCAATCAGCAGGTTATAAACGGCATGCTTGTCCGTCTTTCCCACCTCAAAGATCACGCTGCAGTCTCCTAGCCGTCCGGCTGAAGCCTCAGGCTCCTTACCTAATCTACTTCTCCCGAACGACTCTCCGGCCCGACACGGGCGAAGTTTGGTGACAGACTTCTCCGGAGCCAACCGAGAGTCGGCCGGGACCTTGCGCATTGTCTTGGAGACGGCGGCATCGATCTGGCCGAACTGCTCCCGTCGCGATGGCATTCATCGAGGCACCGGCTCTCCACCATCACTTCGAGGAGGAACTG
>CALMVL010000169.1:0-4163 GCA_937873265.1 uncultured Granulicella sp. | reverse complement strand
TAGCAACAATCACTGTCCAGAGTACGCCTCGAGCTCAGCGAGGTGCGCGAGGACAGCATAGACGATGGCGGCTATCGGGTTGAACAGCAGTGGATTGGAGAAGCCTCCGGCAATCCAGCAGAAAAGCAAAAGGGCGACCCCCAGGCGATCGCGCAGCATCAGCGGACTCTTCCACCATAGCCGGTCGAAGTACCAGAACAGCAAAACGACGAAACCGATCACGCCAAGCAGGCCGACCTGGCCAAGCAGGGCAAGAAGCTGGACTTCGTAGTTGTGGCGACCTGCCCCGGCAGCCCGCAGAAGAAGGGTCGTGTAGCTTCCAAGACCGTGACCGATAAGGGGAGAATCCAGGAAGAACTTTTCCAGCGCCGGGATCTGTGCCGTCCGCTCCATATCCGAGCTGCCAGCCACACCCTCAGAAAAGCGAAGTTCATACAAGTTGGCGAGAGCAGGGAGACAGGCCAGGAAGGTGACGCCAAGCAACGTGGCAACAACCGCTTGAAACCGGTCTCGCTTCCCCAAAAGCAAGCCGAGCACAAACGCAAGCGCAGAAAACGCCCAATAGTAACGGGAAAAACTGAACAGTACGGATGCGAACAAAAGAAGCAGTGACACCGCAGCCCGCAGACTTCCGAGATGCATCCCATCTCGATGACGCAGCACAAGGAAAATGCATACGGGAATCAGGGCATCCGCGGCAAACTGAATTCTCCCGAACAGGTCTCCTAGATCCATGGTCATGAGGTCGCTCCCAAAGACTTTGTCGAGGAGCTGCACCATCTGGGGAACAGGTATGTTGTGTGTCAGCGCATAGAGGATGATGCCGCTCTTAAAGAGAGCAGATACCAACACGGATGCGAGAACCAGGCGAAGGAACCTCCATTGCTGGTGTGGATTTCGACCGCTGAACACGTAAATGAGCCAACAATTGAAAAGTGTTAAAAGAATTTCAGCAGATTGGGCCTTCACTCCTTCGAATTCGAAGCCGAACGCTAAGCCAAGAAGGACCCAAAGGGAGAGAACTGTGGGTATCAGAAGAGTGATGGCGAGCGAAGCTGGAGTTGCTCGCTTGCGCCGAAACAGTGCGTAAACCGCTACGGGAAAAATCAGCAGGCACATCGGCATGTAGACATTCACGCCGTAGATGGATCCGCTTAGGAGGAAAATCGTGAGAAAGATATACGCGTGGAAGAGGTAATCGAACGCTTTGTCTAGCAAAGAAGGCACGGCTTCCTCTCCTGAGTGGAACGCTCTTCCGTTGACCGCGTCCTTTTGCGTTGCGGCCTCGCCGTGCGTCCAGAAACGTCTCGGAGGTGGGCCACTGCATCGCTTCCGAACCGGGCAGCGCTCTGACTCACCCCTAAAGTGAAGCCGGTAACTATCGTCGGTCTCACGGAGCTTCGGTCGTCCTCTTGAGGAGGATTATCGCAGCTTGGAGCTTCGCTCCAACCCCTCTGACCATCGGCTCGGCACACGGCGTTCGGGAAGGAGCCCGTAGACCGTTTGCAGGCGTGGGTCCATGGCGAAGTTGGGGGAGAAAGGTTGGCGGTGGAGTCTCTATACTTGGCGGAGGGCTGGAGATTCGCTCCAGCTGACTGTTGGAGGCCGTCACTCCCAGGACGGCGAGGCTCACGGGATCGGTGGGTTGGGCACGTCTCTCCCCGCATCGATTCGGTGAGCAACCGACCGAGACCCCGCGCAGGCCTCTGTCCCGAACTGCCCTTAGCCTGCGAGACCGGATGAACCTTTGAGTACGGCCGACAACCGATCAGAAGCTGGATGGACGCCCTCGCACAACCCCTGGCTGGTTGCGCTGACGGTGACGCTGGCGACGTTTATGGAGGTGCTGGACACCTCCATCGCCAACGTGGCGCTGCCGCACATGGCGGGGTCGCTGGGGGCTTCGCAGGAGGAGGCGACGTGGGTCCTGACGAGCTACCTGGTGTCGTCGGCAGTGATTCTGCCGATCTCGGGGTGGCTGTCGAACCGGATCGGGCGCAAGCGGTTCTATATGTCCTGCGTGGCGATCTTTACGGGGTGTTCGCTGCTGTGCGGTCTGGCTCCGACACTGGAGTTGCTGGTGCTGGCGCGCATTCTGCAGGGGTTGGGCGGCGGTGGGCTTGCACCGTCCGAGCAGGCGATTCTGGCCGATACGTTTGCGCCGGAGAAGCGTGGGCAGGCCTTTGCGCTGTATGGGATGGCGGTGGTGGTGGCTCCGGCGATCGGGCCGACGCTGGGCGGGTACATCACGGACAACTACAACTGGCACTGGATCTTCTTTATCAATATCCCGATCGGCCTTCTGTCGCTCTACCTGTCGAACCGGATGGTGGAGGATCCGCCGGAGATTGTGGCGCGGACCAAGCGGCGGGATCCGGTAGACTTTGCGGGCCTTGCGCTGGTGGCCGGCGGCGTGGGGCTGCTGGAGTTCACGCTGGACAAGGGGCAGGAGAAGGATTGGTTTGGGTCGGCGGAGATCCGGACAACGGCGGTGCTCGCGGCGGTGACTCTGTTGTTCTTTGTGTACTGGGAGTGGCACCACAAAGACCCGGTGGTGGATCTGAAGCTGCTGAAAAACAGGAACTTCGGCACGGCGGTGTTTCTGCAGCTGATTCTGGGTATGGTGCTGTTTGGGTCGACGGTGCTGATTCCGCAGTATCTGCAGACGCTGCTGGGGTACACGGCGGAGCGGGCAGGAATGGTATTGTCGCCGGCGGGGCTGGTGATGATGGTCATGATGGCGATCGCCGGACGGTCGCTGGGCAAGGGGGATCCGCGGCTGACGGTGATGCTGGGCTATCTGGCGGTGTCGGCGGGGTTGTTCAATCTCACGCGGCTCGATCTGTACTCGTCGTTTGGAACAGCAACGCTGTGGCGGATGCTGCAGGTGATCGGTCTGCCGTTTATTTTCATTCCGATCAGCACGCTGAACTATGTGGGGGTTCCGCGGGAGAAAAGCAACCAGATCTCGGCGCTCTCGAACTTTGCGCGAAACATGGGTGGATCGGCTGGTACGGCGCTGCTGACGACATTTCTGGCGAGGTCGTCGCAGGTGCAGCAGGTGGCGTTGTCGGCCAATCTGGCCTCGAATGACTACGGCGTGATGGACTATGTGAGCCGGTTCGCGCGCGTAACGAACACGACCGTTGCGGACGCGATGCCGACGGCGCTGGCGAGTATCTACAACCAGATGCAACGGCAGGCGAGCATGCTGGCGTACAAAAACGCATTTTTCATCCTGGGCTGCACCATTGCGGGGCTTTCGCCGCTGGTGTGGATCATGCGGCTGCCGCCGAAGCGGGTGAAGGTGGATCCGGAGCAGATGGGCGGGCACTGAGGGTGGTGGTGCTGGCGTGCGCGGCTGGTTGAAGTGCGGGGCTCGGCAGAGCACGCTCCGGCCCCGGAGGGTTCTCGTGCGACCGGGGCAAGCGCAGGAAGGGGTAGGCACGCACGCAAGCGAAGCTTGGAGGTATCTCCGGTCGTGCCCGGTCAGGGAGCGCGACCGAAGCCAGAAGGCCCGGCAGCGTCTCCTGAGGTACATCTAGGTGACGAAGGGAGGTTTAGGCCAGCGAACAGGCGTCGGAACCAGTCACATCGACGATTGTTCGTGGGGGATAAAGGTGGTTTCGACGGCTTTGCGCATGAGGCTGGGGGGAAGGAGGCCCTGGCTGAGGATGAAGTCGTGGAAGTGCTGCTGGTTGAACCGGGGGCCGAGGGCGGCTTCTGTGTCGTGGCGGAGCTCGATGAGGCGGGTGTAGCCGTAGAAGTAGCTGTTGGCCTGGCCGGGGGACTTGAAGGTGTAGCGTTCGACCTCGGACTGGGCGAAGGCGTCGGACAGGCAGACGTCGTGCATGAGGAGGGCCTTGGCCTGCTCTGGGGTGACTTTGCCGGCCTGGAGCTCGGGGTCGAGGAAGGCGCGGGCGGCGCGCTGGAGGCGGTAGACGAGGGAGACGAGCTGGCCGTCGGCGGGCATGTAGGGCTTGATGAGGTATTCGGAGTAGAGTCCCCAGCCTTCGGCGTTGGTGGAGTTGAAGGCGAAGAGGGCGCGGGCTTTGGAGACGCCCTGCTCGACCATGGAGTCGAACTGGAGCTCGTGGCCGGGGCGGGCTTCGTGGGCGGTGAGGGTCCAGGCGACGGCGTCGTAGGTGAAGTCGTCGAAGACT
>CALMVL010000168.1:1834-27383 GCA_937873265.1 uncultured Granulicella sp. | reverse complement strand
GCCGGCGGAGGATGTTCCGGAGGGCGGGGGCGAGCGGGAAAACCGTGAGGAGAAGGTTTGGGGGGAGAGGACGACGTTCGACTTCCCTGCCCTTCCGCACTGGGAGATCGGAGAGCGGCTGGGAATCCTGGATTTTGAACGGGCGGCGAAGATTTCGGGGTCGCGGTTCGTGGTTCAGGTTGGCCAGGGGGCGCGGCTGGAGCGGGCGCTGGCGAACTTTATGCTGGACCTCCACACGCGAGACCATGGGTACACGGAGGTGCTGCCGCCCTATATGGTCAACGCGCGATCGCTGTTTGGGACAGGGCAGCTGCCGAAGTTTGCCGAAGACCTGTTTCACTGTGACGACAAGGGACGGTACGAACCGGGGACGCTGAGCGACAGCGATCACTGGATGATCCCGACCGCGGAGGTTCCGGTCACCAACCTGCTGCGTGAGGAGATCGTAGACGAGGCGGAGCTGCCGATCTCGCTATGCGCGTATACACCGTGCTTCCGCAGTGAGGCGGGCAGCTACGGGCGGGATGTGCGGGGGCTGATTCGGCAGCACCAGTTTCAGAAGGTGGAGCTGGTGAAGTTTGCGCGGCCGGAGGACTCCGCGGCCGAGCATGAAACGCTGACGCGGCATGCGGAGACGGTGCTGGAGCAGTTGGAACTGCCGTATCGGCGGATGCTGCTGTGCACGGGGGACATGGGGTTCGCGGCGGCGAAGACGTATGACCTGGAGGTGTGGTTGCCGGGGCAGGGGCTCTACCGGGAGATCTCGTCCTGCTCAAACTTCGGGGACTTTCAGGCGCGGCGCGCCAATATTCGCTTCAAACGGACAGGGGCAAAGAGAAGCGAGTTTCTGCACACGCTGAATGGGAGCGGTCTGGCGGTTGGGCGAACCTATCTGGCGGTGCTCGAAAACTACCAGCAGGCGGATGGAACGGTTCGGGTTCCGGCGGTGCTGCAGCCCTATATGGACAGCGCTTCGGTGATTGGGCGTCAGGCCATACTTGGCGGAAGGAGCTAGCGATGTGGCGCGTTCTGCGCAGTTACCTTTTTTGGACCTATGAGCGGGGCAGCTTTCACTACGACGTGATGGTCACGCTCATCTTGCTGTTTCTCTTTGTTGCGCCGCGGTTTGTCGACTTCAAAGATAAGCCGGTGGAGACGGTGCCGCTGCTGGCGAGCGAGGTCCTGGTGAAGGAGGCTGGGCACTCCGGCCAGAGCAGCCGGTTCATGTATCAGGTGCGGGCCGACGATATGAACGGGGCCTCAACCGACGCGGAGCGGCGCGCGGCCATCTTGAGGCTGATCGAGCCGATCTCGGGCGAGGTGACGCTGGACGGGCCGATCCAGGAGATCAAGAACGCGCGCGGCAAGGTGGTGGCGTATGACGCCTGGGTACTGCGGTAGAGGCCGCGCATCGAATCGACGAGTTCCGGGTTTATGGGTGACGGTATGAGATGGCAGAGACGATGTGTGTTGGCGGCTGTGGTGAGTGGCCTTTTCTCGAACGTGGCAGGCGTCGCGCAACAGCGACCGGGAAACCTGGACGTTGTGCTCAAGAGTCTGGACGCGGCGAGCGCGAAATTCCAGAGCGCAGAGGCCGACTTCCGCTGGGACCTGTTTGAGCGCGTGGTGCAGCAGACGACGACACAAACCGGGTCGATCTATTTCTTGCGCGACAAGAGCACAAACGCGGTGCAGATGGGAGCACGGATCGAGCCCCCGCAGGCAAAGGTGCTGGAGTATCGCAAGGGCACGCTGCGGGTCTTCGATCCGGGCTCTGACCACCTCTCGGAGCTGAGCGCGGGGGCCAATCAGGCGCAGTATGAAAGCTTCTTGACCCTCGGATTCGGAGGGAGCGGGCGCGATCTCGCGACGGCGTGGACCATCACCGACGATGGGTCGGAGTCCATCAACGACAACGCGGAGTCGGTAAAGGTGGAGAAGCTGGAGCTTGTGGCGAAGGACCCGAATGTGCGAAATACCTTTAAGCGCGTTGTGATCTGGGTGGATCCGGTGCGGGGGATCTCGTTGAAACAACAGTTTGTGACGCCTTCGGACGACACGCGGACTGCCGTGTACACGCATATCCGGTACAACAGCAAAGTGGACGTGGGCAGGTTCGCGATCAAGACGGATAAGAAGACGACCTTCGACCGGCGCTAGAGAGCCTTTTGCGCGGGGCCACAAGCGCAGAGGCCCACAGCCAGAGGACAGGAAAGAACTCGAGTGTGTAGCGAGGTTCTGAGTTGTCAATCGTGAGCAGAAGGGCGCACCGAAGAAGAACAAAGGCAAGAGTCGCCGCGAGAATGGGGCGATGCGCCCGATCTCCGGGCCACCAGCGGAGAAGGCCGGCGATGCCGAGCAGCAGATAAAGCAGGTTAATCGCGGCGTAGGAGAGGGCGAAGCGGAAGTCGTGGGGGTACTGGCGCCGATTCCACCAGTCCAGGGTGGTTCCCATCAGCTCGGTTCTGGGGCGAAGAAGCATGTTGACGAGGCGCGCACATGGGAGCTCGAGATAGTAGCGGACGCGGCTTGCGGCTACGCGCTGCCTGGCGAGGCGGGCGAAGCGGGCGTCGACCTCGGGGGTAGGGTCGGTGGTGTCGTTGTAGTCGGCCAGCAGATTTGCCGTGTCGGTACGTTGCTGGGGTGAGTCGAAGGCGCGGCTGGGCAGGTCGTCGAGCTTGATCTGGGCCCCGTCAAAGTTCCAGTACACGTCTTCCGTCGAAGCGAAGTCGACAGCCCAGGTGCGGTACCAGCGCTGAAAGCCGAAGGGAATTGTCTCTCCGGGATCGGTGGCGTAGCGCGGGGCAAGCGGCTCGAAGACATGGAAGGTGCGCCAGTTTCGTGCAGTCCAGGGCGCAAGTGGGAGCAGAACGCAGGCGATTGCAAAGACTGCGGGAGCCAGGCGCTTTGCAGAAAACAGGGAGGCTCCGGGTGCGATTGCGCGCCACCAGAGAACCGGCGCGACAGCAACGGACAGGAGCGCCTGCTCCGGCCGCAGCAGAAGCGAGCAGGCAAGCGCGGCCGCGACAAGCCACAGCCAGCGCGAAACACCGGGCTGATCGAGCCAGCGCGTCAGTGCATAGACCGCCAGGGCGATCGAGTTCAGGGTGAGCGTTTCAGTAAGCGGGGCTGCGACGTAGTTCGCGGGGAACGGGCATAGGCAGCCGAGCAGCAGGGCGGCGAACCCCGCACGCGGGCCGAAGATGCGGCGCGCGGTGAGGCTGACGAGGAGGCAAGTGACGAGGTCGACCGCCGCTTGAACCCAGGTGACCGCGAGATAGTTGCCGACTCCGAACAGACGGAAGCACATTGCGAGGAAGAGCGGGTAGCCGGGCAGGCGGATGAGGGTAGCATGCGGTGCGCCGCCCGTGGCTGTGTAGCCGTAGAGTCCGGTTCCCATCCAGTTACGGGCAATCTGGCCATAGATGAGGGTGTCACCGGAGAGCGGCGGGGCGTGATGGAGGAAGGCGATTCGGAGAGCAGCGCCGAGGAGGAGAGCGACCGCGCCTGCACCGCTCCAGCCTCCGCCAACAAACCTCATCGTGAGTGCATGATACGTTCTTTGCCGGAGCGACGCCGACCACCTCGTTCCATTGACGGAGCAAGGTCCGCTCACTAGGATTGGGGTGTGTCTTCGGCGAACTCGGATCGGCTCTCCTGATGAGTCAACAAGTCTTTTACGACCCGCAACGCAAGCGATGGAAGCGGCTCCGAAGAATTTTCGATGTGATGGCGTTGTTTGGGCTGGTAATCGGCGCGGTCTTCTCTATCGGCCTGCTGCGAAGTCGAAGACTGCCTGAGCTTCAGCTCCAATCGCAAAAGCGGAACTTCCGCGCCCTGTTCAATCCGCCCTCACCCGTTCTGAAACCGGGACAGAAGCTGCACCGCTCGGCTCATCGAAAGACCGATCTGAAGCCCTCGGACGTGGACCTGAACGAGAACGACACTCTGCGCGCGGCATACTACGTGGAATGGGATCCGGCGAGCTACTCCTCGCTCAAGCAGCACATCCGGCAAATCGACCTCCTGTTTCCGGAGTGGCTGCATGTTGTGACTCCGGACGGGGCTCTGACCTCGTACACCGTCGACAACCCGATCCGGCCGTACCCGGTGATCGACAACGATGGCGTCCATGGCGTGGATCAGCTGTCCAAGGTCGCGCGCACGATTGCCGACGCAAAGGTCGATGCGGAAATATTTCCGCTGGTGAATAACTACGATCCGATCAAGAACGTCTTTCTTCCCTCGATCGGTGACTTTCTTAGCAGTCCGGCAGCTCAGGCGAACTTTGTTCGGTCGGTAGATCGGTTTTTGGCGGCGAACCCGAGCTATCGCGGTCTCTCCGTCGACTTCGAGGAGATCCCAAGCGCTGCGCAGCCGGGTTTCTTGGCGCTGATCACCACCCTCTACAACGATTTCCACCCGCGCGGGCTGAAGCTGTACGTCAACACGCCGGTCGGCGATGACGACTTCGATCTGAAGTCTCTGGCCGATCACTCCGATGGCCTGCTTCTGATGAACTACGACCAGCACCAGACCGACAGCGGGCCCGGGCCGATCGCGGCGCAGGACTGGTTTGTTGAGAATCTGCGCAATGTTCTGAAGACAGTGCCAAAGAACAAGATCATCTGTTCGCTCGGAAGCTATGGCTACGACTGGACGATGTCGCTTCCACCGACCGAGCCTCCGCGCAAGGGGAAAGCCCCGCCGCGCAAGCCGACACCGCCAAAGATCCTCGCATCGCGGAATCTCTCGACGCAGGAGGCCTGGCAGGAGGCGGCAGACGCCGATTCGCAGGTGGAGCTGGATGGCGACTCACTGAATGCTCATTTCGCGTATGACGACGAGGACGCGCGACAGCGGCACCAGGTCTGGTTCCTCGATGCGGTGACGGTCCTGAACGAAATGCGCGCGGCGCGAGCGCTGGGCTTGCAGACATTTGCACTGTGGCGGCTCGGGTCAGAAGACGATTCGCTATGGAAGATCTGGGATGCGCCTTTGCATGCCGATCCGGTAAAGGATCTGGCAGAGGTGGAGCCGGGATACGACGTCGATACGGAGGGCGAGGGCGACATCCTGCGCATCACGCGCAAACCTCAGCCGGGACATCGCACGGTGGAGATGGATGACGACAAAAATGTACCTCTGCCCTACCGGTCGATCACCGACGAGACGATGGACTCCTATCCGCTCTCCTACACCGTGGAGCAGTATGGATACCATCCCAAGCAGGTCGCCCTGACCTTCGATGATGGACCCGACCCGGTGTGGACACCGCGCATCCTTGACGTGCTGAAGAAGTACAACGTGCGCGGCACGTTTCTGATGATCGGCGAAGAGGCCGAAGACAACGTGGGAGTGATGCAGCGCGTGCTGCGCGAGGGCCACGAGATCGGCAACCATACCTTTACGCATCCGGATATCAGTGAAATCTCAAACAAGCAGGTTGACCTCCAACTCAATCTGACGGAGCGCCTGTTTGCCTCGAAGCTGGGCGTGCAACCGCTCTATTTTCGGCCGCCCTACTCCATCGACCAGGAGCCGGACACGAACGACCAGGCTGCGCCCGTGGATCGGATCCAGAGCCTCGGGTATGTGATCGTCGGCAACAAAATCGATACCAACGACTGGGACGAGCACCCGCGCAAAAGCCCGGCGGACATTACGGCCAGCGTCTTTGCGCAGATTGCCGATATGGAGAGCCGGCCGTGGGCGCGCGGGTCGGTGATCCTGATGCATGACGGCGGCGGCAATCGGGCGGCAACGGTCGCAGCCCTGCCGGTCCTCATCGAGGCGCTGCGGGCAAAGGGGTACCAGATTGTTCCGGTCTCGACGCTGCTGGGAAAAACTCGGGCAGAGGTGATGCCGGCGCTGACGCCGCGGCAACGCTGGCAGGCGCGCGCGGACTCGGTCGCCTTCTTCCTGTTCGGCTTCTTCAATAACTTCGTGGTCTCCGTCTTCTTCCTCGGCGATATCCTGATGAGCGCGCGACTGATCATCATCGGCGTCTTCGCCATCCTCGATCGCCTGCGCAAGCGCGAGAACTTCGCGACCTCCGAGTTCCAACCGGAGGTCGCCGTTCTGATCCCGGCCTACAACGAGGAGAAGGTGATCGCGCGAACGGTTCGATCCGTCATGATGTCGAGCTACAAGAATCTCCGGATCGTGGTGATCGACGATGGATCCAAGGATGGGACAACTCGCGTGGTACGGGACACGTATCCTGCGGAGCTTGCGTCCGGCCGGCTGACCCTGCTGACCAAGCCGAACGGAGGCAAAGCGGCAGCACTGAACTTCGCCCTCGAACAAACCTTCGAGGACATCTACGTCGGGATCGATGCCGATGGCGTGATTGCGCATGATGCGATTGCGAGACTCGTGTGCCACTTTGCTAACCCGCAGATCGGCGCGGTAGCGGGCAATGCAAAGGTGGGCAACCGGGTGAACCTGTGGACACGGTGGCAGGCGCTCGAATACATCACGAGTCAGAACTTTGAGCGGCGCGCACTGGATCTGTTTGACGTCGTGATGGTGGTTCCCGGGGCGATCGGCGCGTGGCGCACCGAACCGGTAAAAGCCGGTGGCGGCTACCACTCCAATACGGTTGCCGAGGATGCCGATCTGACGATGAATCTGCTCGAACAGGGGTACTCGGTGATCTATGAAGACGAGGCGCTGGCTTTTACCGAAGCTCCGGTGGACGTGAACGGGCTGATGCGCCAGCGCTTTCGGTGGTCGTTCGGCATCCTGCAGGCGGTCTTCAAGCACCGGGGCGCGATTGCGCGCCACCGGGCCATGGGTCTGTTCGCGCTTCCGAACATCCTGATCTTTCAGATTTTGCTGCCGTTGTTGTCGCCGCTGATCGACCTGATGTTTGTTGCGGGCGTTATCCACTACTTTGTCGATCGGTATTTCCACCCGGAGTCAGCTTCGACCGCCAATCTGTATAAGCTGCTCACCTTTTTCCTCGCTTTTCTGGTGATCGACTTCGCGGCCTCCGCTCTGGCATTTACGCTCGAACGGAAACATCCGGCGAGCAAGGGAGACTTCTGGCTGCTGCCTCACATCTGGATTCAACGGTTTACCTACAGGCAGGTGTTTTCGGTCGTTCTGTTCAAAACGCTCAAGCGAGCGATCGACGGGAAACCGTTCAACTGGGACAAGCTCGATCGAACCGCGCAAATGTCCAAGGCGACAGAGCAGCTCACCGAGGTTCGTTGAGGAGTCTCCCACCGCGAGGTGGTGCTCAGACGAGCTAAAATCAGACGCATATGCCTACTCTCCAGAGCCATGCGCCCGCACAGGCGGCTACCTCCGAGCCCTTCCAGAACGAACCGTTTCTCGACTTTGCGGATGCCGCAAACCGGAGCGAGATGGAGACAGCGCTTCAGGAGGTCGCCAGCCGGCTTGGTCAGGAGTATGACCTGGTCATTGGGGGCAGGCGGATTCGGACCGAAGACAAGATCATTTCGGTCAATCCAGCGCGTCCGAGCCAAGTAGTCGGCGTACACCAGCGGGCAAATTTGGAGCACGTGGAGACGGCGATCCAGGCGGCCGAGACGGCATTTCAGCGCTGGGGACAAACGTCGGCCCAATCTCGCGTGGATCTGCTGCTGCGACTCGTGGACTTGGTTCGCAAACATAAGTTTGAGCTATGCGCGTGGCTGACCGTTGAGGTGGGCAAGAACTGGGCCGAGGCAGACGCGGATGTGGGCGAAACCATCGACTTTCTGAACTTCTATGCCCGGGAAGCACTCCGTCTGGACCGGGCAACGACGCCGATCCAGTTTCCCGGGGAGCGGAATCAGCTTCGCTATCTGCCGTTGGGGATCGGCGCGGTCATTCCGCCATGGAACTTCCCGCTGGCAATTATGGCTGGCATGACCGCCGCGGCGATCGTGACCGGCAACACCGTCATCTTGAAGCCGTCCATCGACGCTCCGACGATTGCAGCACGATTTTTCGCGCTGCTCGAAGAAGCGGGGATGCCGGACGGTGTCGTGAACCTGTGCCCGGGCGAGGGTCCGGACTTCGGCAATGCCGTGGTCGAGCATCCGAAGACGCGCTTTGTGGCGTTCACCGGTTCAAAGGCGGTAGGTTTGCAGATTCACGAGCGTGCAGCGCGCACGCAGCCAGGGCAAATCTTCCTTAAGCGGACGATTCTGGAGATGGGCGGCAAGGACGCGATCGTCGTCGACAGCGACGCGGATCTCGACGCCGCGGTGGAGGGGGTGGTCGCAAGCGCCTTCGGCTTCAATGGGCAGAAGTGTTCCGCCTGCTCGCGCGCGATCGTCGACGCGAGCATTTACGACATCTTCTGTGACCGGCTTGCGCAGCGTACAGCGGCGATCCCCGTTGGCGATCCGGCGAAAAATCTTCCTGCTGGGCCGGTGATCAGCCAGCGTTCCTTTGACAAAGTTCTCGATTATCTCCAAATCGGCAAAGAGGAAGGCAAGCTCCTGGTTGGCGGCAAAGCAGTCGAGACGCCGGAGGGCGGCTACTACATCGCACCGACGATCTTTGCTGATGTTCTGCCCGAGTCCCGGTTAGCGCAGGAAGAGATCTTCGGACCAGTGCTGGCCGTGCTCCGATCAGACGGCTTCGACGACGCTCTGCGCATCGCGAACGGAACGGAGTATGGCTTGACGGGGGCGGTGTACTCGCGGTCGCCGGAGAAGCTGGAGCGGGCGCGCACGGAGTTCCATGTCGGCAACCTCTACCTGAACCGCAAGTGCACGGGCGCGATGGTCGGTGCCCATCCGTTTGGCGGATTTAACATGAGTGGGACGGACTCGAAGGCGGGTGGTCCGGATTACCTGCTGCTGTTCACGCAGGCAAAGAGCATCGCAGACAAAGTTGGTGTGGTGAGCCGGGCAACCGAAGAAGAGGAGCAGCGGATGGGGCTCTAGGTGCTGACGGAGGCAACTGCCGTTAAGCCAGTTTCATGTGCAGGAGATCTCCCGCCTTCGCAGCGGCATCTGCCAGTACCTGATGGTGAATCGTGAAGAGCGCCAGCTCGAGGCGGTCCGAGACGCCCGTCTTATCGTAGATTCCGCGAAGATAGTTCTTAATCACCTGTTCTTTTGTTCCGAGCTGTCGGGCGATGTCTTTGTTCTTGCAGCCCTGAACGATGAGGGCAACGATCTGCATCTCCTTCGGTGTGAGCCGGTCACGCACGCGGGCCCCGACGGTGTCGACGGCCTGCATGGTCGCGATGTTGGTCCGCTGCACGTACCGCTGACCCCGACCGACGACCCGCACGCACTCCACCAGATCGGTTCCGCCCACGCTTCGACAGACGATCCCGTTCAGCCGGGTCGACACGTCGTCGGGTATCTCCTCCTGGTTCTCGGCAATCAAAATCGAACGGCTACCCAGAGGTTTCAACGTATCGATAAAGGCATGGGTGTTCAGTCCCAGGCTCGAAGCAAACAAGATGACCGCACCATGGAACCCGTCGATAGCGGCCATCAGCTTCGCCTCGTCCTCACACTGGGCGACGATGCGAATGTCGTCCTCGACGGCAAGCACGCGAGCGGCCCCGGCGCGAAAAATGGCTTGATTATCGGCCAGAATGAGTCGGTTCATGGATGGCGATCTCCTTGTAAGGTCCTGCTTACGGATCCATCGGCACTGCGATCGGTTCGCCGCACCACGTCGCAAAATGAAACAGTGAAGACCGGTATGCACCCGTCTGTTGAAGGTACGTATGGATGCGGCACGCGGATTTCCGAACCCGACAGCCCCCAGCGGAATCGAATCTGAGGAGCTGGTCCAACCTCCGGAGCTGCACACCGTATAAAGGAGTCATGCCGAAGCCCACCATACTCGCCATCGATGACGACTCCAGTGTTCTGGAAGCGATCATCCAGGACCTCCGGAGACACTTCGGGGAGGACTACCGCATCGTTCGCGCCGTCTCCGGATCGATGGCGATGGACGTCTGTCGACAGCTACGGCAGCGTGGCGAGACGGTCGCCCTGCTGCTCTCCGATCAGCGCATGCCCGGAATGACCGGCGTCGACCTGCTGCAGCAGACCATGGAGATCTTCCCCGACGCGAAGCGCGTGCTGCTGACGGCCTATGCCGATACGGAGGCAGCCATTCGCGCGATCAACTCGGCCAAGATCCACTACTACCTCAACAAGCCGTGGGATCCTCCGGAGGAAAAGCTGTATCCGGTTCTGGATGATCTGCTTCAGTCGTGGAAGCAAGGCTACAAGCCGCCGTTTGATGGCATCCGCGTCGTGGGTCTGCGATGGTCGTCGGCGGACCACGTTCTCCGCGACTTCCTCTCCCGCAACCGAATTCCCTACCAGTGGCTGAACCCGGAGCAGAATCCGGAGGCGCTGCCGCTGCTTGCGGAGAAGGGCATGGATGAGGGCGACATGCCGGCGGTCATCTTCGCCGATGGAAGCACGCTCGCGCATCCGAGCCTTCCCGAGCTCGCCGCAAAGGTTGGCCTGCCGACCCAGGCGCAACAGGAGTTCTATGACGTCGTGATCGTAGGCGCTGGCCCGGCCGGGCTGGCGGCCGGCGTATACGGCGCGTCCGAGGGTCTGCGCACGCTCATTGTCGAGGCGGAAGCGCCTGGCGGTCAGGCAGGATCGAGCTCGCGTATCGAAAATTACCTCGGCTTTCCGGCCGGCATCAGCGGAGAAGAGCTGGGCAAGCGGGCTTACTTGCAGGCCTCGCGGCTCGGTGCGGAGTTCCTCACGCAACGCGTCCGCGCGATCCGGACCGAAAATCAATATCACATCATCACCATGGCCGATGGGCGAGAGGTGACCTGTCACGTGTGCCTGATTGCAACGGGCGTGTCGTACCTGCGATTGAATGTTCCCGATTCCGATCGCTTCAACGGTGCAGGCATCTACTACGGCGCGTCCCAGTCCGAGTCGAGTTCGTGTGCGGGGGAGGAGGTCTACATCATCGGCGGAGCGAACTCGGCCGGTCAGGCAGCGATGTACTTCAGCAAGCATGCATCCCGTGTCGTCATGCTGATCCGCGGACCATCGCTTGAGAAGAGCATGTCTCGGTATCTCATTGATCAGATTGCGACCATGGGCAACGTCGTCATCGAGACCGGAACCGAGGTGACCGGCGTCCGGGGAGACGGACACTTGGAATCGATCTGCGTGAGGACACCCAACGGCGTCGAACAACGTGCTGCGACCTCTCTGTTCATCTTTATTGGCGCGGCCCCGAAGACGGACTGGCTGCCGGCGAGCATCGCGGTGGACAACCACGGCTTCATCTTGGCCGGCCCGGACCTGCAGCTCGGAACGCCGGCGGTATGGCCGCTCGAACGCGATCCCTATCTCCTGGAGACCAGCGTGCCTGGCATCTTTGTCGCCGGCGACGTTCGCCACAACTCGGTCAAGCGATGCGCCTCCGCCGTTGGCGAAGGATCAATCGCCATACAGTTTGTTCACCAGTACCTTGCGACGCGTTAGACCGTCGTCATACCCACGCGTTAGGAACCAGACCGCCATGCAGACCCCGCAGACCGCCGAGCACGCCTTCGACAATCTCCTCACCGACATGCAGAATCTACCCCTGTTCTCCGGCTTAGGGCGAGAGCAGTTGCAGTGTCTCGAGGGCACGGAGTTGATCGAAGTCGAACCGGGCGAGGTCATCGTGCGCCAGGGCGAGGTCGTCTCTTTTTTCTGGATCATTCTTTCGGGGGAGGCACAAACCTACTCGAGCGAGACACCCGAGCCATCCGGACCGTCCTACCGCCAGACGCGCGGAAGCACCTTTGGCGAGCTTTCCTTGCTTGCCCGCCTGCCCATTCCCGTCTCCATCAGCGCAGTCATGCCGATGCGTCTCGCGCGTCTGGACGAGAACGGCTTCTGGCAGATGATGAGCATCTGCCCGGAGATCCGGCGCGTCATCTTGGACAACATGGCGAACCGTTTCCGCAAAATGCAGAGCATGACCATTCAGCAGGAAAAGATGGCGTCTCTGGGCACGCTGGCGGCAGGTCTGATGCATGAGCTCAACAACCCGGGGACGGCCGTCAAGCGGGCCGCGTCACAGCTGCGCGGTACCTTTCTCTCGATGCAGCAGCTCTCCATCGCTGTATGCAGCCGGGCTCACTCTGCCGAGCAGCTCAACTGCCTCGATGACTTGAAGACGCACGCTCTCGAGTACACTCCATCGGCATCGCTCGACCCGCTTGCGCAGAGTGATGCCGAGGAGACCCTGTCGCGCTGGTTGCAAACTGCCGGCGTGTCGGATGCCTGGAAGCTCGCGCCCACCCTGGCCGCCGTCGGCCTCACGACCGGCGACCTGGAGTGCGCTCGACGGTTCTTCTCCCCTGAAGAGTTCCGGGAGTCGGTGGCCTGGGTCGAGTCGCTCACCGCGAGCCTCAAGCTCGTCACCGTGATCGAGGAGGGCATCGGCCGCGTTGCGGATCTGGTGCATGCGGTCAAGTCCTACGCCTATGAGGGTCGAGGTCAGCGGCGCAGCATCGATGTTAATCAGAGCATCGCCGCGACGGTTCTGATCCTGGGCCATAAACTTCGCGAGAAGAATGTGACGCTCAGCAAACAGCTTCAGCCGTCGCTGCCCCCGCTCGAAAGCTCGACCTCGGGGCTCAACCAGGTATGGACCAACCTCTTGGACAATGCCATTGATGCCGTTGGGCCCGGCGGACATGTGCGTATCGAGACCTGGAGCGGAGCCTGCCCGCCGGAACAGCAGTGTCTCTGGATCCGCGTGAGCGACGACGGCGCCGGGATCTCGCAGGAGTGCCAGGCGCATATCTTTGATCCCTTTTTCACGACCAAGCCGGCAGGAATGGGGACCGGACTCGGACTCGGCATCGCCTCCCGGGTGGTGGAACAGGCGGGCGGAACGATGCAGTTCAGCTCCGAACCGGGACGGACCGAGTTCCTGGTCCGGCTGCCCGTCGCCACCCACTGAATCCGTCCTCTCGCGCGCACAACGGAAGGATCCTGGCCGTCACGGTATAGTGGTCACGGAGACAGAACGGCGGGGCTGCGCGACAGGAGCCCGGTCTCCGCATATGTGAGAGAAGGATTTTGAGCTGATGCCCAACGACGTACCCCCCGAGGACATCCGGGAAGCTGAGACAGATACGCTACGCACAAAGATCGCCGATCTGTCTCCGTGGTTCCACAACCTTCGCCTCCACGGCATCGAAACCGCCCCGAGTCATTTCCTTGGCGACTATCCGAGTGTCAAATTTGCCGGCTTCCGCAGCTCCGTGCCCGCGGATCTGACGGGCAAAACCGTGCTCGACATCGGTTGCAACGCCGGCTTCTACTCGATGGAGATGAAGCGGCGCGGAGCGGAGCGCGTGCTCGGCATTGATGACGATCCGCACTGCATCGCACAGGCCCGGTTCGCTGCCGGCGTCGAAGGCCTGCCGGTTGACTTTCGCCAGCTCTCCATCTGGGACATCGGGGCGCTCGGCGAAAAGTTCGACCTCGTCATCTTCATGGGCGTGCTCTACCATCTTCGCCATCCGCTGCTCGCGCTCGATCTCATTCATGAGCACGTCGCGAAGGACCTGCTGCTGTTTCAAAGCATGCAGCGCGGCAGCGCCGGGCTCATGCACATCGAGCCGGACTACAACTTCCACGAGACCGAGTTCTTCGACGAGCCTGCTTACCCGAAGCTCCACTTCATCGAGGAGCTCTACTCGAGCGACGCAACGAACTGGTGGGTTCCCAACCGCGCTTGCGCCGAGGCCATGCTGCGGAGCTCCGGCTTCGACATCCTTAGCCATCCGGAGCAGGAGGTGTATCTCTGCCGCTGGCGGCCGTTGGATCTGTGGCAGTCAACGCCGGACGTCCGTCCGCGGCGAACGCTCTCGGATCCGGAGACGCCGTGGTCTCCTGCTTGACGCTGCACCTTCAGCCGAGCGATACGGCAACGCCCCTCGATCCGGAGCAGCTTGTCCTCTGCGGAGAAGATCTGCTCACCGCGCGCAGGCTGCCGGAGGCGATCGCCGCGCTTCATCGTGCGGAGGCCGCGGGCGCGGACCCGGACCGATGCGCCGGTGCGCGTTGGCACTGCTGGATGCTGCTCGGTGAGATGGAACTTGCCTGGCGCGAGAGTGACGCCATCCGCACCCGTGGCGTGGCGCACGCGCACGGTCTGTGGGACGGTTCGGATCCTGCAGGAAAGCGAGTGGTCGTGCGATCGCTGCACGGCTTCGGCGATGCGGTCCAGAACCTGCGATTTCTGCCCGCGCTCCAACGCCTGGCGAACAGCATGACGCTCGAGATTGCTCCGGAGCTGTTGGGTTTGGGGAAGCTCGTGGACGGAGTCGACGAAGTCATCACCTGGGGAAGGGATGCGCCGGCGAAGCCGCCTGCATACGACGTCCAGATCGAGATCACCGAGCTGCCCTACCTGCTTCGGTGCGAGACCAGGGATCTGGGTACGAACGTTCCTTACCTCCATCTGCCCCAGACCCTTGTCGACCTGCACAGAGCGCAACATCCAGCCTCCGGAAAACCGCGGGTCGGTCTTGTCTGGACCAGCAGCCAATGGGATCCCTCGCGATCCATTGGGTTCGATCTGTTCCGCGACCTGCTGCGCTGTCAGGAGGTCGAGTTCTGGAGTTTTCAAACCTCGCCCGACAACACCGAATGGCATGGGCTCTCGCGTGATCGCGGCTGGCCTCTCCGCGCCGCGGCCGAGGGCTCGGTGATCGAGACCGCGCTCCATCTGGCGCAGATGGACCTGGTCCTGTCGGTGGACACCTTTGTCGCGCACCTCGCGGGAGCGCTGGGCCGGCCAGTCTGGCTGCTGCTCAAGCACGATGCCGACTGGCGGTGGCGCGTTGACCGCCGCGACTCGCCCTGGTATCCCACGATGCGCCTGTTTCGCCAGGCGCGAACCGGTGAGTGGCAACCTGTACTGGCGGAAGTGCGCCATTGCCTCGATCGCTGGTGCGCACAGGAGGAGAGCTCGCATGCGTCCCTGGGATAGCTACGACGCATACCTCTTTGACATCGACGGCACTCTGCTGCAGTGCACCGACGCGGTTCATTACTTCGGCTTTTGCGATGTCCTTACGCGGGTTGCGGGCAGGCCGGTCAACCTCGACGGCGTCGTTGCCCAGGGCAACGTCGACCCTGGCATCCTGCGCGACGCACTCGAACGCGCAGGCGTTCTGGAGAGCATCTGGCGTCCTCACCTTCCGCAGATGCTCCGTGACCTCTCACAGTTCGTGGAAGATCGCCATGCCGATCTTCGCATTGACGTGCTGCCCGGCGTCGTCGCGGTACTCCAACACCTTCGCGGCCGTGGAGCGACCATCGGCGTGGGCACCGGCAACCTCGAACGCATCGGCTGGGCCAAATTGGAACGATGCGATCTCCGGTCGTACTTCGAATTCGGCGGCTTCAGCGACGATGTCGAGTGGCGTCGCGACATGATTGCCGGTGGGGTCCGCAAGGCGCGCAGCCTGGCAGGGCCGAAGGCGAGCATCTGCGTCGTCGGTGACACGCCCTCCGACATCCGCGCCGCGCGAGACAACGGCCTCGATGTGGTCGCGGTCGCGACCGGCGTCTTTTCCGTCGAGGAGTTACGAGCTGCGTCGCCGGACCTGCTCGTTGCGTCCTTGACAGAGCTGCTCGACATGACGCCTGCCGCATGGGCAGATCCGCTCATCGAAGGCGACTGACGATAGCCTCGAACTCTTGCGCGCGATGCATCGCGGTATGTGCCTCAAGAATGCGCTCCCGAGCTCTGCACCCGATGCGCCTACGCTCCTGGTCGCTGACTCCCGCAAGCACCGCCCGAACATCGCTCGCATCCTTTGCCAGAAGGACCTCTTGGCCTGGAGTGAGAAAGGTGTCGAGTCCTGGCCACGCATCCGAGATGATGGCGGCCTCGCACGCCGACGCCTCAAACAGCCGCACCGAAGGCGAGTAGCCCGCTTCGACCATGTCGCGCCGCGTCAGATTCAGCGTGAACCGCGAGCTCGAGTAAAACGCCGAATGCTCCGGCGGCCCCACGTGATCTAGGTACCGCACGTTTTCCGCCCACGGCGTTTCCTCCGGGTACTGCGGCCCGGCTACCAAAAACTTCGCATCGGGCATCTGCTCGGCAGTGCGATTGAGTAGCTCCATCAGCTTCGGCTGCCGGTCCACGGCATAGGTCCCAAGGTAGGAGAGGTCGCTGCGGTAAAGCGGCGCGATGGCAGTCCGCGTGTGCTCCGCTGGATCGACCGAACAGTAGAGTGGAACCGCGAACGGCGAGCCAAAGCGGGAGGTAAGCTCATGGAGCACCGGTCCGCCGGTAAAGCTCATGTACGCCGCAAAGCGTGGAATGTCCACGGCCCGCAGGTATGCCGCCTCTCCTTCGCTGCGCAGCGCTGCCAGCGTAATCGGCGTGTCAATGTCGTAAAACAACACCGGCCTGCGAGCACTTTCAAACAGCAGCGCACTCGCCGCAACGGCGTCGGGAAAATACGACCCGACGATCACGACATCGGCGTCGACACACTGTCGCAGCACAAGCTGCCGGCCGTACGCGTTCCAATCCTCATAGAGGTGCGCGGTACAGAACGCCGGCGCAGGCAGGTCGCGGTGCGACCGGTACCACTCCACATCCCGTTCTATAAAGTCGATCCGATGCCCGCGCTGGTGAAGCGCCTTGCACAACGACCGGTACGTCGTGGCATGGCCATTTCCCCAGGAAGACGTAATGGTCAGGCCTAGGATCGCGATCTTCATCGTCCCGCGGCCATCTCGCGCGTCCCTTGCCGGCCCATTGGGCTAGACCGCTCCCTTTGAAGTTCCTCCAGGGCCTGGTCCGCCTGTTCCGCCCTTTTGGCATAGGTGTGGTCGCGCAGCGCCCGCGCCAGAAACGCTTGGCCGATTGCCCGCGCCGAGCTCGCGTCATGCTGCCGCAGCGCCGCAACCACATCCTCCGCCGTCCGGATCACGAGCAGTTCCCTGCCCGGCTCGAAACAGTCGTCGATCCCCGCCCAGTCATCGCAAAGCAGGCACGCCGCGCTTCCTGCCGCCTCAAAGACGCGCGTTGGCGGGGAAAAACCGAAGTTCGCCATCGACGCGCGATTGATGTTCAAAACCATGCGCGCCGAGCAGTTCACCCGATTGTGGTCGGCCGTGGGGACGTGGCCGAGGTACCGAACATTCGGCGGCATCGGCTTGTCCCCCCAGCCCTCTCCACCAAACAGAAAGCTCATCTCCGGCGCAAGCGACGCGGCACGGAAAAACAGTTCCTCGACCCGCGCCTCGCGGTCCGGAAGCCGGTTGCCGAGAAACGCGAGATCACACGCCAGCGACGGATCCGCCGAAACAGGAAAGTGCGTCTCCGGATCGAGCCCGTTGTAGATGCTCGCATAAAATCGGGATCCGTAGCCGAGCAGCCCGGCCCGCGCCATAGGTCCACCGCCGTAGGTGAATGTTGCGTCGAGCCGCGGCACGACCGCCCGGTACGGATCGTTCGGATCAGCGTCCATCCGCGCCAGGGTCGCCGGCGCATCCACGTCCCAGGTCAGCACCAGCGACCGCGGCTGACACGCAAGCACGCGCGACTCCAGCAATGCGTCATCCACGCCGATGCCGGAGTGCTTCACCACCACGTCTGCCGCGCTCGCGAGATCAATCATGCCGTCCACATCCACGGTCGGCCGGTACACGATCGATGTGGCGTACGAGGTGTCCACGTCATCCCGATGCTGCTGCCGCCCGTACGCGTCCGGTTCCGCAAAGGTGATCTCATGGCCGCGACGCGCCATGTACTTCCAGATGCCGCGGTAATAGGTCGCGGCCCCATTCCAATACGACGACACCAGCGACGATCCAAACGCGAAAAATTTCATCTGTGCATGACCTCGTTACAAATGGCAATCAGCTCCGAGGCGCGGTGATCGCAGGTGTGCCGTGCCAGAACCGTCTCGAGCCCGCGCCTGGCCTGCTCGGCTGCCGCGGCGGAGTGGTCGAGCAGGTACTGCACCGCTTCGCGCATCTCGTCGCCGGAGTGTACAAACACGAAATCGCCCTCGCGAAACAACGCCTCCGTGTCCCGCCACGGCGCCGAGATCAGTGGAATCCCGCACGCCAGCGCTTCAAAGACCCGGATTGTTGGAATGCCCGTCATCGCGCCCGTATACTGCTGCCGCGGAATATGCACGGTCAGTTGCGCCCCGGCGTAAACCGCCGGAGCCGCCAGATTCGGCAGGTACCCGCCATACCGAACGCCCGCCCCCGCGAGCGCGCGCAGTGCATCAGCCGGATAACGAACGCCGTAGATCGTAAACCGGCGATCGCGAAGCGCCTCGGCCGGCTCCAACAGATACCAGCAGATCTCCCGCGAGCGCTCGTCATCGCCCCAGTTCCCGATCCACACAACATCGTCGATGGGATCCGGCGCCACTGCCGGCGGACGGAAGAGGCTCACATCCGCAGCCTCATGCAGAACAAAGACGTTCTCCAGGCCGAAGTCCCGCTGGTAAATCCGCTGCAGTGCCTGCCCGAACGCGATCACGCCATCAAACCGCGGCACCTGCAACCGCCGAATCGCCTCAGGCGAGGAGCTGGCGCGGTGATGCGTGTCATGGAAGAGTGTGCGGAAGCCGCATTCCTGCGCCAGACCCAGCAGCGTGTCAATCAGTTCGGGCGCATTCCACTCATGCACCACCACGACATCAAACCCACGCAGCAGACCGGCAAACTCGGCCCGGGAGCCACCGAAGCAGACAACCTCGATCTCCGGGTACAGCTCGCCATACCGCGCCAGCGAGCGCGCCCCGGCTTCGCCCTCCAATCGCAGGTTATCGACCGACCAGTCGTGCTCCCGCTCGAACGCGACTACCCTGTGACCTCCCCGCGTAAGGGCACGAAGCAGCCCCCGCAGGAAGTGGGCGTTGCCGTTGTTCCAGTCCGACCGGATCGAGTGCAGAAAGAAGGCGATGGACAGCTTAGGCGACATCGAGCGCCACCGTCCGGTCTGCACCGTGCACGTCAGCCAGCTCGCGGAAGTGCGCGAGATAGCGCTCCGACATCGCCTCTCGGCTGTAGCCGCTCGCTCGCTGCTGAGCGAGCAGCGCCATCCGGTGCAGCATGTCCGCATCTGCCTGCAACCACTGCAGGACCGCCGTGAGCTCCTCGGCATCGTGGAAGTACACTGCCGCGTCGCCCCAAACCTCGCGCAGTGACGCGAGATCCCGCGCCACGATCGCGCATCCACAGAGCGCCGCCTCTAGCGGAGCCAAGCCGAACGGTTCGTACCGTGAGGTCACGATGTAGATCGCCGACCGGCGAAACAGCTCCAGCACCTCGCCCTCGTCTATATTCCCGAGGTATCCCACATTGGGGGTCAGCGCCGCCATCTCTGCCTCGGGACTGCCCGTCTCTCCCGCGACGAGCAACGGCATCGGCGCCTTTACCGACGCCAAAAGCGACACATCCTTCGCCTCATCCCACAACCTTCCGACCGTGACTGCCTGCCGGAGCCGGGCCACCCCCGCGGCCGGCCGCTTCACCGATCGCCCATTCGGAATCACCGCGCTCGCGCGAAACGGACCATACTGCGCCTCCGCCGTTTCGAGCATCCAGGCTGTCGGCGCAACGATCTTCGCAGCGGCTCGCACACCGCCTTCGACCAGCTCGTCATACCGTGCCATCCATGGAGAGATCTCCGGCTGTGTCCCGCGACAGCCGCGAAACCAACTTCGAACATCCGAGTGCACCGTCACCACCACCGGCATCTCGCGCGAGAGCAAACCGTAACAGAGCTGATTGCTGTGGAGGAGATCGGCCCGGAAGCTCGCAAAGGTGCGCCGCAAAAGATCCGCCGATGCTTCATAAAAGCCGCCGTTGGCCTGCATCCATTCCAGCGGAAACTCGGTCGGCAGAAACTGAAATGCCTCGCCCCATTGCCGCGAGACGCGCTCCACCCACGTCGTCTGGTCCGCCGAGGGAAGCCGCCCGAAGCTGACCAGCATGACCGCACACCCAAGCTCGAGAAGGCCCACCGTCAGCTCTCGCGTGAACGTCCAAACACCACCCACCGTGTCGGTCGTGATCAGCAGACGCATTCCAGCTCCCCGAGCGACACGGGTTGCTGATGCTGGATATCGCTGAAGCCCTTGCCGGAGAAGAGATCGAGGTACCAGGCGTGCGCGCGCTCCCAGGCTTGCTCATCCGGCGGCGCGCCGAAGGTCTCGACGTACAGCGGCGACCCCGGAAACGGAAACATCGGAACCGGTTCCGAAACCCACACGCCGCGCGATTTCAGATGCTCCTGCCAGCGGCGAACCTCGTCGGCATCATCGTGCGCGGTCTTGATCAGATTGGCCTGCACCCACGGCATGCGGGTCTTCGCATAGATCAGCAGCTCGCTGATCCGGTCCGTCGTCACCTTACAGTTCTTGTTCAGTTCGTCGCGACCCTCGTCCGTGATCGACTCGATGCCGCACTCAAACGAGATACAGTGCGCGCGCCCCAGCAGATCGAGCGACTCCTCGTTCCACAGGTCGATGCGCGTCTGAAATCCGATCGAAAGCGGTCGCAGCGCGATCCCTTCCAGCAGTTCTCGCACCTGCTTGCCAACACCAAAGATCTCGTCGATGAAGTAGACATAGGTGACGCCCCGCGCCATCAGCGCATCAATCTCGGCCAGCACATCGGCAACGCTTCGTTCGCGGTATTTGTTGCGGAACAGGGTCTTGTTGCAAAAGGTGCAGGCATACGGGCAGCCGCGCGCAAACTCAAGCTCCGCGCCCAGGCCGGCGTGCTCGGTAAAGATGTGGTGCTTGTGCGTGTGGAGCTCGACCGGATATTCCGAGTAGTCGAGCTGCCCGATCGCACGCATGTCCGTCTGCGCCAGCGGGTCAGCCGAGGAGACGACCCGGCCATCCTCGGTCCACACACAGCCGGGAATCAGAAACCGCGGTGTCGAGGCAAGCATCGCGAGGGTCTGATCCGGCTCTCCGCGCAGCACGACATCGACTCCCGTCTTGGCGAGCACAGCGTGCGGCGTTGCGGATCCATGCGGTCCGATCAGCACCGAAGTCGAGCTCCGTCCCAACCACTGCAGCCACTGTTGCGGCACGCGCAGCTCCGGCTGCGGACATCGCCAGAAGAGGTACGACGGAGCGGTCGGAATCACCAGAAACTCCTCCCCAAACGCATCGAGCCGTCCGCGAACCTCCTCCGGCGACAGCTTCTCCATGAACGCATCGATCAGCAGCACATCGTGCCCGGCCTGCCGCAGAAAGGCACGCGCGGTGAGCAGCTCGATGGGCAGATGCGGCTCCTGGCAACCGAAGTACGTCGACCCCTCAAAGGTCCAGTGCGGGTTCACCAGCGCGTATCTCATGCCACCTCCTCGGCCACAAGATCCTCGACCGGCGCGCGATGCTGGGCCGCCGAGATCAGCTCCTTGCTGGCCCGCCAGAACGTCTCGATGTCCTCGAGAATGCGGTCGATCCCTCGTTTCGGCGACCAGCCAGTCGCGGCCATAAGCTTGCCGCAGTCCGAGATGTAGAGCGGCTGATCGCCGGGACGCACCGCAGAGTGAGTGCACCGGCACGCAATCGCCGTCCGCTGTTCGATTTTCTTGAGGATCTCTGCAACAGAAAAGGCGCGTTCCATGCCGCCGCCTACGTTATAGATCTCTCCAGCGACGGTGTTGACCTGCTTGCGCACCGACATCATGGCGTCCAGCAGATCGTCCACATGCAGGATGTCGCGGACCTGGAGACCATCGCCGTAGATGTTGATCTGTTGTCGCGCGAGGACGGAGTACAGGAAATGCGCCACCCAGCCTTGATCCTCGTTGCCGAACTGCCGCGGACCGGCGATGCAGGACATCCGAAACACAACGGTTGGCAGGTCATAGATCCGCGCGTAGTCCCGCACATACTGGTCGGCCGCACCCTTGGAACAGCCGTAGGGCGAGTGGAAATCGAGCGGCGTCCGTTCGTCGGCTCCACGGAAGGCTTCGCGAACCGCGCGATAGCGTGAGCCGTCCGGCATCACATCGACCGACTCCAGCGCTCCGTATACCTTGTTCGTCGAGGTAAACAGAACCAGCGGCTGCCGCCCGGAGCGCCGCGCCGCCTCGAGCACATGGAATGTGCCAAGCGCGTTTGTTTCGAAGTCCTGTAAGGGATCACTCACCGAGGTCGTCACCGCCACCTGCGCCGCGAGATGGTAAATCGCGACCGCGTCCCGCGCGGCCGCGTTGACCTCGGCCGCGTTCCGCACGTCACCCTGAACCACCGTAAGGCGATCCGAGCCGGGCAGCTGCCGCAGCCATCGCACGTTGTGCTCGGAGCCGCGCCGCGAAAGGTTGTCGAACACAACGATGCGTGACTCCGGCAGTTCGGCGAGCAGCCGCGCCGCCAGATTCGACCCGATAAAGCCGGCGCCGCCGGTGATCAGAACCGTCTGCGCCCTCTCTCCTTTGTGTCGTCCCATTTGATTCCCTCTGCTCAGGCGGTCAGTCCGTACGTGGTCAGCTGTTGCAACATCGTCTCCGCTTTGTCCTCTGCCTCCTGCTCGCGAAGCCACTCCGCCAGTTCGGCAAACCCCTGCTCGTGCGTCACCTCGGGCTCGTAGCCCATCAGCATTTGCGCGCAGGAAATATCTGCATAGCAGTGCCGGATGTCGCCGGCGCGATACTTCCCCGTAATCACCGGGGCGATCTCGCTGCCTAGCGCATCGCCCAGCAACTGAGCAACTTGCCGGATCGTGATTGGCCTTCCGCAACCGATGTTAATCACCTGTCCGTCCGATGCCCGACTCTCCATCGCCAGCAGGTTGGCGCGAACCACGTCGTGCACGCTCACGAAATCCCGCATCTGCTCACCATCCTCAAAGACCAGCGGCGCTTGGCCGTTGATCAGACGCGCGGCAAAGATCGCCGCCACGCCCGTGTACGGATTCGACAGCGCCTGCCGTGTTCCGTAGATGTTGAAGAAGCGCAGTGCCGTCACCGGTAGACCGTAGGTCCGGCCGTAGATCATGCACAGCTCCTCCTGGTCGCGCTTGGAGAGCGCATACATGGAGTTGATCTCCGAAGGCTTCTCCTCGCCGGTCGGCGTCGGCACCAGCCGACCCTGGCAGAAGTTGCAGGCGAGATCCCACTGCGCGGCCCGCAGTTGCGCTACCGGCCGCACCGGCGGGGTCGCCTGGCGGGCGCACTGGCTGCACTGGTACCGGCCTTCACCGTAGATCGACATGGACGACGCCACAATCAGCTTGCTCAGCGAGATCTGGCTGTCAAGGATCGCCTGCAGCAGCTCCGCCGTGCCCTGCGTGTTGACGCTCATGTAGCGCGCAATCTCGTACATCGACTGGCCGACGCCAACGGTCGCCGCGAAGTGGTAGATCACGTCGACGCCGCGCAGCGCCTCGCGCAGGATGTTCGGGTCGCGGACGTCGCCCACGATCAGCTCAACGTCCGTGGACAGATACGCCGGACGATGTCCGCCTGGATGCACCTGCGGAGTTAGCTCATCGAGCACGCGAACGCGATGTCCGGCGCGGAGCAAACCGTCCGCCAGATGCGATCCAACGAATCCAGCGCCGCCCGTAACGAGGACTTGCCTGCCTTGTTTGCTCATGCCGTGAACGCAACCTCGTTCCTGACCGAAGTCGAACTTCCCTGCCCCTTGCCATACCGCTCAACGGCCCACGTTGCGAATCTCGCGAACTCTCGATTGTCCTTCGGTGGGCTGGTATGGTGGTCCTCCAGTCCAAGATGTCCGGGGGTAAAGCAGAGCGTTAGAGCGACGTTGAAGGGCGCTAACGCCTCCATCATGCGGTCGAACCAGGCTTCGGCGTTGGGCCGGTAGCTGTCAGCCCAGCTGAGCCCTGTTCGCAGGTAGCGTACCTTGTGCGCCTTCATCCAGGCGACCGCGTCGTCGAGCCGGGCATCCTCGAAGTGGAACCATTGGCACAGACCGACCTCGCCGTCGGTTGGAAACTCCTCGGCAAAGATCTTCGGAGTTCCGTCGTGGCGGAGCAGCCCAAGGTAGTAGTGGCGATAGTAGGAGGAACCCTCTGCCTCTTTGTGTCGTGTCTCCGCCGGCCAGCTTGGCGGCAGATCGAACAAGGAATACCAGTGGATTCGGGGCGTTCTTCCGCGGAGCAGCTTCAGCGTGCGCCGAAATCCGAACTGCGCGACTTCCTCGGCTCCGAACGATGACGCGCCCACTTCGGTGACCCAGACCGGCAGCCCCGAAACCTGCTCGGCCTCGGCGATCTTTGCGGGCCAGTCGTCGATCTGCCAGTGGTTCCAGTCCAGAGGAAATCCGTGAATGGCCACCGCGTCGACGTGGTTGAGAACGCCGTAAGACCGCATCAGCCGAAGGAAATCCGCGTCGCCGGAAGAGACACCGCCAAGCACGATCGGTAGCTGCGGATCGACGGCGCGAATGGCGTTCGCACCGAGCGTGGCCATGTCAGCGAAGAGCTCCCACTTTGGATCCAGATGGAAGTTCCAGTGGGAAAGATTGTTCGGCTCGTTCCACAGAACTACCGCTTCCAGCATCTACACCGACCTCGCTGCTCCATAAACTTACGCCGCAGAGCGAGACGCGCGGGCCTCCTCCGTACAGGACGCGTCAAGCCGAGACGATCTCCACGTCGCGTTCATTGCTGGACCGTGAAGGTACAAACCATCTTCGCATGGAAAGTACCTCACCGCCGGGCAAAGTGGCAAGTCAGCAGCTGCCTGGTTTTGAACAGGGGCGAAGAGCTTTCCTTGTGAGCCGGTCCGCTAGACGCGCTCGACCATGATGGAGGTGGATTTGACGAGGGCGGCTGCGGCGTCTCCCTTTTCGAGGCCCATCTCGCGGACAGCTTCGGCGGTGATGATGGCGGTAATGTGCTGCTGGCCGATGGAAAGAACGACTTCCGCCATGAGGCCGTCGACGCGTACCGAAACGACGGTCCCGAGCAGCTGGTTGCGGCCGCTGACGCGGCGAAAGCGTTCGCGGGTGTCAGCAGGCGGCTTTGTGTTTTCAGTGTCGAGGAAGGGTTTAAGGGCCGACGCGGGAACCCGATGGTGACCGCCGGGGGTGGTACGGGTCTCGATCTTGCCTTTCAGGATCCATTGCTTGATTGCCGGATAGCTGATGCCGAGCATCCTTGCAGCTTCTCGCGGCGTGAAGAAGGTGGAGGAGTTTTGCATGTGCAGCTCCGACGGGCCGGCCTAGACGCCCTGGGTTCGCGGGCCCTTGGAGTCTGCGGGGCGAGGGTGGAAGGCTTCGACAATGGTGGAGATGCCACCCCGAGGGCGAAAGTCTCCCTTGACGAGGCACCAGACCGGATCGGCGGCTTTGACGATGTCGTTCAGGACCTGGTTGGCGATGTTTTCCTGGAAGATGCCGAGGTTGCGGTAGCAGAAGAGATATTCCTTCAGGCTTTTGAGCTCGAGGCAGCGATCGCGGGGCATGTAGCGGATCGTGATGACCCCGAAGTCGGGAAGGCCGGTTTTGGGGCAGATCGAGGTGAACTCCGGGTCGTCGATGAGGATTTCATACGCCTGGAACTGATTCTGAAAGGTATCGATCGACGGGAAG
>CALMVL010000168.1:0-1734 GCA_937873265.1 uncultured Granulicella sp. | reverse complement strand
GATGAGGATTTCATACGCCTGGAACTGATTCTGAAAGGTATCGATCGACGGGAAGGTCGCGTCAAGGCCAGCGGCGGCGTGGTCGTCGGTGTAGCCGGTGTTTTGCGTGTGGATGGTTGCCATGGTGATGTTATGTTTGCGGAAGGGGTCCCCCCCTATTCCCCTCGATAGGTCGTTTCTTTTGTTGTAGATACGCTTTTCGACCCGACGTAACTCCTTCATTCGGCTGCCGTTATGCGTAAATATTAGAGATGAAACGAGTTAGGTGCGATCTGCGAGCGGAGTGTGCTGTTGCCTCCCCTTCTGCTTGCACCCGGACAGCACAGCCGCCAATCTGTCCAAGCTGGAAACAGGTCGGGCGTTCCCCCCGAGCTACATGCACCCGGGAACAACCCTCGCTCCCTTTATTTTAGCAAGTTGGGCATGCAAGTACGCCAAGGGGGATTCGAGACAGGACTTCCGTGCAGGAAGAGAAGGCAAACAGGCGCGTACCAACGGGAAGCGCGAGAAGCAGATTCCGCGGACGATAACTCGCGCGATGGCCGGAAAGCGAACGACAGGAACAGGTGCTGAGGGCGTGGAAGGCTCGGCGGGAGGAGCGAATGGCTCCCCTCCCGCGTTGAGCCGCTTCACCGGCGTTAGTCGCGGCGGCTGAGGGTGGGACGATCGTCGCCGGTGGTGGTCGTCGTGCTGTTGGGATCGTTGCCGGAGCCGCCGACCCGACGCAGCGTGGGTTTGTTGCCGTTGCCCTTGTCGTTGAGTTTGCGTTTGTTTTCGATGCGGGCGAGGCGGGCCTTGACGTCGTCAAACTCGGAGGTGGAGACGATGTAGTCGGGGCGCGGCGGCATGATGGTCGCGATCTCGTCTTCGGAGTGGGCGATGCGATCGGGCGTCTGAGGGTGGTCGGCGAAGGCCTTGGCGAGGGTGCCAGGCTTGTGCTTTTCGAGCGCGTCGATTTTTTCGAAGAATTGGATGAAGGCCTGAGGATCGTAGCCGGCCTTGTACATGTACTGCAGGCCAAGGAAGTCGGCCTCGGCCTCGAACATGCGGGAGAACTTAAGGAAGGTGACGGGGATGGCGAGCTGCGAGGCCTCGTAGATGCCGTACCCGGTCCAGGTGCCGGAGGTCATGATGATGAGCGGGATCTGGCCGATCTGCATGTAGTTCATGCGGGTCATCTCGCGGGCGGCGTGGTGGGCGCAGACGTGGGCGGTCTCGTGGGCCATGACGCCGGCGAGTTCAGCCTCTTCGTCCGCGGCGAGGATGAGGCCGGAGTTGACGTAGAAGAAGCCGCCGGGAAGAGCCATGGCGTTGATCTCGTCGGAGTCGATGACCTTGATGGTGAAGGGGACCTTGCAGTCGGAGTTCTTGACGATGTTCTGGCCGATGCGGTTGACGTACTCAACCACGACGGGGTCGGTGACCAGGTGGGCCGACTTTTCGATCTCCATGGAGTACTGCTTGCCGGTGCCGATCTCCCAGTTGGTGGAGTACCAGTTGCCCATGCCGCGGCCGCCGATGTTGCGGGTGCCGATGGCGTCGACATCGTCTTCCGAGCCTTTTTTGATGTGGGGGTCGAGGGCCTCGCCGGGAGACGGAAGGGAGTCGTTTTTATTTTTGGCGGAGACCTCGTCGCGAGCCGCCTTGTCCTCGGCGGGAGTGGGCGGGGTAGGCGGCTGCTTGGTACCCGGGTCCTGCGGAACGGGAGCGGGGGTGCCGGCGGGGTTGGTGGAG
>CALMVL010000167.1 GCA_937873265.1 uncultured Granulicella sp. | reverse complement strand
GGTCGGGCGGGGCGCCGGCTAGAATCCGCTCGGCGGCGAAGTCCGGGGTGGGACGATTCGGGGAGCGATCCAAATCGCGGTCTGGATGACGGTCTGGCGGGGGAAGGACTTCGCCTTCGGGCGTGGAAGAGGTGGGCATCTTGAGGTGAGACTAGGCGGTGCGGCGATGGAAGCGGTCGCGGAGCGCCTCGAGGGTTTCGGCGGGGATGCGCTGCTGGACAAGGCCGCCGAGGAAGCCAGGGAGGGGCGTGGCGATGGCGACCAGTACCCAGAGAAGCGTGGAGACAGCAAGGCCGGCAACGGCAACGGCCTCGAGCGAGATGGCGATGGCGGTGTGGTGGAGTTCGACGTGGAAGCGGCCGCCGATGTGCGAGATGAGTTCGAGCCGGTGAATGATGAGCGCGGCAAGAAGAAATGCGACGATAGAAAGGGTGGAGACGGCGAGCAGGAGGACGTCGATGGTGCGGGCGACCCGCTGGCGTCGGCGGCAGTGTCCACATTCAGCGAAGTGCTGATCATAGTCGGTGCGCATGGCGGGCGAAAGACCGGAGATGTCGAAGCGCCAGCCGGAAAGAATACCGCCGACGACGGGATCGGTGCAGTGGGATCGGGAGGAAAAGGCAAGGGCTCGTTTCGACATAGATGTGTAAACCCCAATTCTACGGCTTTTGATTCGCCGAGAAAAGTCGAGGATTCATCGGGAGTTAACCAAGTCGATGGACTTCTTTGCCGATTCTGCTCGGCGGGAGGTAAAGCCTGACGGGACCAAGGGACGGCCAGGCTAGGCGGCGCTCACGATCAGAGCTCGACGGGGTCGAGTGGGATGTCCTGGGCGGCGAGGACGATTCGGTTGCCGAGCAGACGCATGCGGTCGCCAATGGCTTCTTCGGCGGCGAGGCGGGCGAGCTCGGGGAGATTATTGGACTCGGACAGGTGAGCGAGGATGATGGTGTGGGCTCCGCCGTCGTAGTCGGTCGAGAGGAACTCCGCGGTGGCGAGGTTCGACAGGTGACCGACGCGGGAGAGGACGCGCTGCTTGACGGACCAGGGATAGGGGCCGTCCTTGAGCATTTCGAGGTCGTGGTTGGACTCGAGCAGAAGGACGTCGACGTCGCGGAGTGCGGATTTGACGTTGGGAGGGAGATAGCCGAGGTCGGTGGCGATGGCCATGCGGATGCCTTCGGAGCGGAAGACGAAGCCGCAGGGGTCGGCTGCGTCGTGGGGGATGGTGAAGGGATCGATGGTGATGTCGCCGATGGAGAACTGGGTGCCGGCGTGGAAGTACTCGACGGCAGGGAGGAAGGTGGGATCGGCTTTCGCGGCGGGGCGGTCGGGCTCGCAGGGCTCTGGGTTGGGATCTGGGTCGACGCAGAGCTGGGTTTCGGGGTCGGAGGAGCGATGGAGGGTGGGGTCGAGCTCGGCGGCTTCGGCGGAGATGCGAGCGATAGCTTCGAGACGGTCTGTATCGGCGAAGATGGACGGTGGTGACGCGGCGGGGAGCTCTGGATCGGGATGAAGCGTTCGGGTTTGCCTCGGGCCTGCCTGGGCAAGGGCGGTGGCGGGGAGAACGGCTTCGGCCCGGGCCTTTTCTTCGCGTTCGTGTGCGAGTTTGTCGAGCCACTGAGCGTACGTCATGGTGGTGCGGGGGGTGAGCATGCGGACCCAAGCGCGGTGGGTGGGCTCGGTGAAGAAGACGGGGATGCGGAGGCGGCGGGCGAGGGTGGCGAGGCCGAAGACGTGGTCCTGGTGCTCGTGGGTGATCAGGATGGCGGAGAGGAGGCTGGGGTCTTCGCCAGCGATCTGCAGACGGCGGAGGAGCTCGCGGCAGGAGAGGCCGGCGTCGACGAGGATACGGGTGCGACCGGAGCTGACGAGGGTGGCGTTGCCCTTGGATCCGGAGGCGAGAACGGTCATGCGCACCTGGTTAACATACGCTGGTCGGCTGTGGGTTGCGAGGGGTACGGTGTAGCAGAGGGGCGAATCGTAGTTGCACGGTTTTTGGGGCAAGGGAAAAGCCCACATCCGGGTGATTCCGGATGTGGGCTCAGCAGGACGAAGGGTGGTTATTTTGAGAGATCGGCAGTGATCTGGTTGACGATCATGGTGCCGAGACCGGTGTCCAGATCGAAGCCGACGGTTGCGGGGTAGAGACCGTTGGTGCCGAGGGTGATGTCGTGAAAGCCACCCTTTGGGTAGGTGCCGCCGGTGGTGGCGGGGCTGTAGAGGCCGTAGAGGCGGGGTGAGGCGAAGCCGAGTTTGGCGTTATTCGAGACGGCGCGGGCCCAGGCGCCGAGGGCGAGTGGCGAGGAAAGGCTGGTGCCTCCGACGGCTTCGGGGGCGCCATTCACGTAGACGAGCGCACCGGAGTTGGGATCGGCATCGTAGGCGATATCCGGGACGGCACGGTCTCCGGTCTCGGAGAGGACGAGGCTGGCCGGGCTCTGCCAATAGGGGGAGCTCTCAAACTGCGACAGGCCGCCGCCGCCGGAGTACCAGGCGATTTCAGAGGAGTAATTGCCGCTGGCGTCGGTGAGCAGCGTGGTTCCGCCAACGCCGACGACATAGGGGCTGGAGGCGGGGTAGGAGACGAGCGGAGCACCGGCGGGCACCCCATTCATGCCGACGACGGGCAGCGGGCAGAAGGAGCCGGTGTCGCCGGCGGAAGCGAAGAAGGTCTGACCCTGCGCAGCAGCCTCGAGGAAGATCATGTCGTCAACCGTCATGGAACCGTCGACGTAGGGGAAGGCTTCACACTCGCCGAGCGAGGCGGAGGCGGCTTTGGCGAGGTTGTCAGTGGCCCAACGGGAGAACTCGAGCGCGAGGTCAGAGTCCGAGAGCGAGGTGGTCGCGTAGATGTAAAGATTTCGCAGCGACCCGGCCATGCCGGAGGAGTACTGAGTATCGAGGTCCCACTCGTCGGCTCCGGAGGTGTCGGTGGAGGGCAGGCCGACCTGGCGAACCTGGTAGGGGATGGCGGGCAGGCCGAAGGCTTTCTCGGCCGTGCGGAGATCTTGGATGACGCCGGTCATGTCGCCTTCAGCCATGATGGCAATCATGATGTTGCTCGCCGGGGCCGTGGTGTCGGCAGCGTAGATGTGCTGGAACTGCTTCGGGGTGTAGCTGACAAGGTACTGGGGCAGTGTGGTGGTCGAGGGATGGACGGTGGGCGGCTTCATTTTGCCGACGGTGTTGAGGCCGAGAACAGCGGAGACGGTGCTGGAGAGCGAAGACGGAATCTGCGCAGCGGTGGTGTTGATGAAGGCAGTGGTGTTGAACTGAAAGACCTGCTCGAGTTTGGTATTGAAGGCTGCCGAGGCCTGGGCGGCGGTGCCGTTGGCGGAGATGAGCAGGTGATTGGGTTCGACGACGATATCCGAGAAGCCGGCGGCCTCGAGATAGCTGACGACGGCGTTAACCTGCGTTGAGCTTGGGGCGAACAGTGTGGCGAACTCGGAAGGCGTGAGGAACTTGCCGTAGTTGGCGTTTCCGGGCGTGCTGCTGGCCTGGATGAACTGGAGCAGGGCGGCCTTGTTCTGGAGCTGGAGGCCGAGGCGGACGGTGAGGGGTTGGGAGGCCGGAAGTGCCCCGAGATCGGTCGCGGAGAGAAGACTCGAGACGGCGATGCCCCTGGTGGCAGTGGTCGACCAGATGGTCGGGCTGGCTGCCTGGGCGGAGAGGCTGGCTGAGGCGATGGCGGCGGCGGTGGTGAACACTGCGCGGAGGTGGCGGTGTGACACTGTCATGAATGCTGCTCTCAGATGTTTGGGAATGGACTGCTTTTGTCTAACGAACGCGGCGTGGTTTTAGATTGCGAGTTTTCCACAGTTCTTGAAGAGACCGGGCCTGGTCGCAGGGCGATCGGCGTCCGTCCGTTAACCTGTCGGAAAAGCAAGCAGGAGAACGGTTACGTTGTCGCGGCCACCGCGCTGGTTAGCGCTGTCGACCAGCGCCTGGCAGGCGAGCTGGAGGTGCAACGGGGTGCGGTCGGATGCGGGGATGAAACCGCGGAGGATGGCAACGACTTCCTGGTCCCTGAGCTCGCGGGTCAGACCGTCGGAGGCGAGCAGGTAGAGATCGCCCGGCTCGGGCCGGTAGCTCTGGATGTCGGGCTCGACGTGGGTGCCGGCTCCGATCGCCCGGGTAAGGAAGTTCCGCATGGGCGAGGCGGCCGCCTCTTCTGGGGTGATACTGCCGGCGCGCAGCTGTTCTTCCACAAAGGAATGGTCCTGCGAGAGCTGGTTGAAGGCTCCCCGGCGGAGACGGTAGCAGCGGCTATCGCCGACGTTGGCGAGAAAGAGGGTTGCGGGGGCGGAGCGGGGGTTCGAGGCGGGACGCGGGACGGAGCGGCGTTCCTGAAAGTGCGGGATGGCGTGAAAGAGGGCGACGAGGGTGGTGCCCATGCCGGTGCGCTCCGGAGCCTCTGCAG
>CALMVL010000166.1 GCA_937873265.1 uncultured Granulicella sp. | reverse complement strand
CGGCTGCGGCCATTGTGGGGGTGGCTCCTTCGTGGTATCTGCGCAGGGTTGAGCGGGGAAGCTCAAAGGAGCGGCAAAACAATTATTTCGCCGGGGGGTAGGAGCGTCAATGGATATGGCGGGGTCTGTGCGGTTATCGGAGGCTTTGTGCGAAGCTCGTCGATTCGCTGGAAACGCAGCTCCTTCGCGGATGACCACGAGGAAGGCTGGCCAACAGGTTATGCTTGCACCTTGCTGAGCAGGTCGCGGAGCGCTCGACCCCGATGGCTATACTTGAGCTTCTCGGCAGGGGAGATCTCGCCCATGGTGAGACCCTCTTCGGGTAACAAAAAGAGCGGGTCGTAGCCGAAACCCGAGTTGCCGCGACCGTAGGCGAGCACCTCGCCTTCCACGGTCCCCTCGCCCGTAGCGAGGACGTGGCCGTCGCGCGCAGCCGCGAGGACGCACCGGTAGCGGGCCGTGCGATCCCCTTCGCGGGTGGACGCGAGCGCGTCGAGCAGGCACAGGTTATTCCGTTGGTCGGCGCCGAGATTGGCGCGGGTGGTGAACGTGCGGTCGTCGGCAAAGCGGGCCGAACGGACGCCGGGCGCTCCCCCGAGCGCGTCGACCTCGAGACCGGAGTCGTCGGCGACGACCACCTGGCCGGGAGCGTGCAGGGAGTAGGCGGTCGCTTTCGCGATCGCGTTTTCGGCGAAGGTGTCCCCGTTCTCTTCGGGAATGGGCAGATCCGCGAGACCCGGGAGAGGCTCGATGGTCATGCCGGGAATCGCGGCTGCGGCAAAGTCGCGGAGCTTGCCGGGGTTGCTGGTGGCAACATAGAGGTGCATGGAATCAGGGTATGACAGCCGAGCCGAAGGAGAGGAAGCCGGGAGGAACGGCCAGGTCCCGAACGACAATTTTTTACGGAGCCGCAACCTGTCCTGCTTCATCTGAAAAAGCAGGAGGCGGGTGTTGAACCATGCTTCGAGGAGAAAGTGGCATGAGCACAGCGACAAATCTGGACGGGAGCTTCACGCTGCCGGGAACGACGATCACCGTGAACCGCATGGGGTACGGCGCGATGCGGCTCTCAGGACCGCATATCTTTGGCCCACCGAAGAATGTGGACGAAGCCGTGGCGGTGCTTCGGGCAGCGGTGGAGGCGGGAGTGAACCATATTGATACCAGTGACTTCTATGGGCCTCACGCCACCAATCAGGTCATCCGGAGGGCGCTCCATCCCTATGCGCAAGATCTGGTGATCGTGACCAAGGTGGGAGCGAGACGCGGAGCGGATGCTTCGTGGAACGTGGCGCTTTCACGGCAGGATCTGATCGACGCCGTCCACGACAATCTGCGCAACCTCGGGCTCGAACGCTTGGACGTGGTCAACCTGCGCGTCGGGCCTCCGCTGACGCCGGCGGATCTTTCTTTGGAAGAGCCGCTGACGGTCTTGGCGGAGTTGCAGCAGCAAGGCCTGATCGCGCACCTCGGCTTGAGCAACGTGACGGCGGCGCAGGTGGAAGAAGGGCACAGGATCGCGAAGATCGTCTGCGTGCAGAACCTCTACAACGTGGTGAAACGGACGGACGACGCGTTGATCGATGCCTTGAATGCGCGGGGTGTCGCGTATGTGCCGTATTTCCCCTTGGGAGGGTTTACGCCGGTGCAGTCGTCCGTGCTGGATGAGGCGGCAAAGCAAGCTGGAGCTACGGTCATGCAGGTAGCGCTGGCGTGGCTGCTGCAGCGTTCGCCGAACCTGCTACTCATCCCGGGCACTTCTTCGCTGGCGCATCTGGAGGAGAACCTGGGGGCAGCGAACGTGACATTGCCGGCGGAGATGGTGGCGCGTCTGGATGCTCTGGGGAGGAGCGAGACGCAGACGTAAACCCAGGTCTTTGCCCCTCTTGGCGAACCATGATGGTGGGGAGGCGATGCGGACGCAGGAACTCAGCCGTGGTGACAGCACGCGTGCTCGTGGTCGCCTTCGGGTGGAGCTGCGTCCATCATCCGGAGCATCTCAGGACCGCCGGTCTTCAGGAAACGGAAGAGCAAAATCGCGGAGGCGAGAAGGAACAAGATATTGAGGACCGTGGTGTAGTTCCATCGGACGGACTCCTCGAGCACGCGGGCGTGGCCGTGGGCGGGGATAAGGTGGAGCGCGCGAAAGAGAAACTCGACGGCGAGGGCGGCGCCGGACATGGAGGCGTAAAAAAGCACAAACAGCAGGGCGGCGATCTTGAGGCCGTAGTACTTCCGGTAAATGTTAAGGATGGGAAGGATAATGAGGTCGGCAAACAGGAAAGAGAGGACGCCGCCAAAGGAGATGCCGCCGTTCCAAAGGACGGCGGCGAGCGGAACGTTGCCGACGGAGCAGACAAAGGAAAGCACCGCGACGAGCGGCCCGATGACGGGCCCCCAGAAAAGCGCAAGGGTTGGATGGCCAACGAGGAACAAGCCCGCCCACCAGGGCTGCGGCACCCACGCAGCGAGGCAGCCGGCAATGAGGACGCCGCCAAAGATGTCGGGCCACAGGGAGTACCAGTCCATCCAGTAGTAGTGCGAGGTGGAGGTGAAGCCCTTCGGCGATGTGAGCTTGCCCCAGAAGCTTCCGGTGTGGAGGCTCATGTCCATCGCGGCGTGCCCTTCCATCCTGCCGGGAAGGTTCTGGCTGGCTTGGCGGCGTGCGGCCTCGATGAGTTTGGGCTTGAGCGTGGCGCGCAGCAGAAGCACAAGGAGCGCGATCATAATGGGGCCGCCGGTGAACTCGGCCAGGGTGAACTGCCAGCCCAGCAGGACGGCGAGCAGGACGGAAAGTTCGACCACCAGGTTGGTAGACGCGAACTGGAAGGCGATCGCGGCGATGAAGTCTGCGCCTTTGCGAAACAGCGAGCGGGCAAGCGCGGTGGCGGCGTAGGAACACGAAGAACTGGCAGCGCCGAGGGCGGAGGCGACCACGATCGTCTTTGCCGAGGAATCGGGCAGAAGACGCGACACGTTTTCTTTCGAAACAACGGCTTCCAGAATGGCCGAAAGCATAAAGCCGAGGCACAGGGCCCAGAGCAGCTCCCAGAGCATGACACCGGTCATGCGCAGGGCCATCAGGATGGCGTGAAGCATTGTCGTGGTCTCCCCGTGGCGGACAACAAAAGGCCAACGTGTGTGATGCGAGGGGGGCCGGCCCCGATTCAGCCGCGGTGCGTCCTATGCTGGAAGCAAAGGAGGCGTCGGATGGAGATGAAGGCGCATACGGAGTACCTGGAGATGAACACGCGGGAGCGGTACGAGATGGTGCATCTCACGCCGGAGGTGGAGGCAGTCGTGCGACGCAGCGGCATCGACGATGGACTCTGCTTCGTGTCGCCCATGCACATCACAGCGGCCATCTACGTGAACGACAACGAAGATGGCCTGATCGAGGACATCGGGGTTTGGCTGGAGAAGCTGGCTCCGCGATGGCCGGGGTACAAGCACCACCAGACGGGCGAGGACAATGCGGATGCTCACCTCAAGGCGCTTCTGCTCCACCACGAGACCACGCTGCCGGTCACGCGCGGCAAGCTCGATCTAGGCCGGTGGCAGCGGGTCTTTTATGCAGAGTTCGATGGGCAGCGGCGCAAAAAGGTGATTGTAAAGGTCCTCGGAGTGACGGCTTAGGTGAGCTCTCCTCCTCCCCCCGCTCCGGCGAACGGAAAACGTGCTCCGCCCCGGGGGCGCCAAGTCGGGGCGGTCCTCCATCCTTCAAATGCGCGAAGTCAAAGCGCGTAATCACACCTCCCCCTGCCGGGATGCCAAACTGCTCGCCCACGTGGCGTGTTTCAGCACTCCATTCGCTATGATGGAAAGAGAGCAGCCTTCTGAACGCGCAACCCGGACGGGGGAGCCGCCGAAAAGCAACGGTGTCCACTGCCAGAAGGAGCTCTTAAGTGATTCCTTTTCAATATTTTAGCATGTAACTCCCGCATTATCAGTAAGTTAGAAAAGACCTGCACCCGTAACTGAAACATTCCAGAGGACTTCGTCGCCAGATACCCCGGGGGGGGGGAGGCTCCGGCAGTGCCTCACCCAACATGGGGATCGAATCCGTGCCAGGCCGCCGTCCGCCGGATCGCCTCCTCAAGCGAGACCGTCACCTGAAGCCCAAGTTCGGTCGCCGCCCGACGGACATCCGGAACGTAGCTGTTGAGCGGAGCCGAAGCATCCGGCGTCCCGTGGATCTCGACCGGCAGCCCGGCGCCCGGCCGAAGCGTCCCAGCCGTCAGCCGCGCCAGTTCCGCGATGGTAAGCCCCTCCGGCGAGCCGACGTTGTACGCTCGGTTCGCCGGAGCCCGCAACAGGAGGTGCCAAAGCCAGGTGGCCAGGTCCGCCGCGTACAAATACGATCGTCGCGGAGTTCCGTCGCCGCGAATCACGATCGGCGCACCGGCTATCGCACTTCCAATGAAGTTTCCGATGGCAAAGTGGGCATCCAGCGGTAAGTGCGCGCCCACAAAGGCAAACGGCCGCGCAATGACGCACTCGAGCGCCGTCCCTTGCGAGTACGCCACGCACAGGTGCTCCGCCATGCGCTTCGCCTCGTCATACGACGAGTGCAGCAGCAGCGGGTCCGGCGCTCCGCGATACGTCTCCGGCACATGCGGCAGCGGCGTCGATCGGCCGTAAACCGCTCCCGTCGACGTAAACAGCAGCCGCTGCGCGCCCGTCGCAACGGCAAACCGAAGCGTCCGTCGCGTCCCCTCCAGGATCGCCTCAGCCAGCTCATACGCCGGTCGCTCCGCCTGCTTGCCGCCCGAGTCGGTCGCCGCGTGAATCACATGCGTGTGCTGCTCGGCAGGGAACGGAAAGCTGCGAACATCGCCCTCGAGCAGGGTGATCGCTGCATTGTCGGCGATGTGCGGAGCACGTGCCCGGAAGCTCGCCGCATCGCGTGTCAGCACCGTAACGTGCACGTCGAGCGAGAGCTCGCGATTGGCGTGCAGCAGCGACTCGAGAATCCAGTGCCCGAAGAAACCCGTTCCACCGGTTAGAAACAGCCGCGCGCCACGCATCGAAGCAAATGCGTCGGCAGTGTAATGAAGCACGTGATCGACGTCGGCAGGAGCAAGCGGTCGGCTGGCCATGGAGCGATTGTGCCATTTCCAGCCTTCTTCTCCGAACTCTCCACAGCATCGCGATGCGCCTACAACGAAAGTGGGATACAGAGATGGCGCAACGGCAATCTAGCGTTGCAATGTCTTCTCTGGCACGAACTCCCGGTCCGCTCGGGTGTTTCGCTGAGATCCACGTTGCCGGGAGCCCAGAACGATCAATGGACGAGCGCAGTGTCTCAAAACGAGACATCGTTCGGATCGCGACTCGATCAGCCGATAAAGGATGTGACAAGGATCTGACCGCGTTTTGCGTCAGGCCTGGGAGCTCGTTACGCAACTCTTGAACGCCATCCTGCTGATCGCGGTCACTCTGCTGATCTTCGGCACTGTTGGTCTGGTAACGGTCCGCCTGAGCAATCCTCGCCTGCGAGGTCTGGGTTGGCTCGGCGGATCCTTCGCATGCGGCGGAACCGGAGCTCTGCTGCTGCTGTTGAGGTCTCACGTTTCACGGCTCCTCTCCGGATCGGGTTCAGACCTGTTGGTGCTTCTCGCGTTCGTTCTGCTCCATTGCGCTGTCCTGGAGCTGCTCGATGAGGTCTCTCCGATCCCCTGGGTGGGCTTGTCCCTGCTAGGAGCTGAAGCGCTGGCTCACGTCACGATGGGTCTATTCTCTGCATCCGGAAGCATTCGTGTGGCGGTGCTCGGCGTTCTGGTCGCCGCTCAGGGCCTGCAGACGGCAGTGCTGCTGGTGCAGCGGGCACGTTATGGGCTTCGCGCGTCGATGTGGTTCAACGCGGGTATCCTCACGGCATTTGCGCTCCTCAACCTGTTTCGCAGTGCGGCTGTGTTCAGTGCCGGTGTCGCCGCTGAATTTGTTACTCAAGTAGAGACCGCCACGTTTATCGCCTACATCGCCGCGGCGCTCGGGTTGGCCTTTGGCTTCTTCTGGATGACGACGGCGCAGCTGAGCGCGGAACTCGAGCACATGGCGAGCACCGACCCGCTGACGCGTGTGTACAACCGGCGGGTCTTCCGGGACTGGTGCGACAAGGAGTTGGCGCGGAGCCAGCGTGTCGGAACGACCTTCTCGCTACTGATGATCGACGTGGATCACTTCAAGCGGATCAACGACTGCTTCGGGCATCACGGAGGGGATCTGGTGCTATGCGCCGTGGTCGAGCAGATGCAGGACTCCGTGCGAGGTATCGATGTTCTGGGCCGCTGGGGCGGCGAGGAGTTCGTGGCATTGCTGCCCGGAGCCAGCGAGGAGGCCGCGTTGCTGGTTGCACAGCGGGTGCGGCGCAATGTGGAAAGACTTGACTTAGCCGAAATCATTACCGGCGCTCTTGCCGACCAGGACGAGGGTGGCCTAACCGTAAGCGTTGGCATGGCGACGCATCGCCCCGGAGACCGGATCGAAGACATGATCCCTAGAGCTGACCGAGCGCTTTACCGCGCAAAGGCGGAGGGTCGCAACCGGGTGCTGTCTGCTTGCTGAGGGCGCTAACTATTCTGCGAGGTGCTGTGGTTGGGACCCGAACTCCGGACCGAAGTAGCAGCGCTCCACGACCATGCAGAAGATGTGCTCGAGCGCAATGTGAGACTCCTGGATGTTCATAGTCGTGTCCGAAGGGATAACGACGTTGATGTCGGACAGGTCGCGCATGAGGCCGCCGCCATTGCCGGTGTAGGACACAGTGTGGATCTTCATTTGTTTCGCGAGCTTGAGCGCCTTGATGCAGTTTCTTGAGTTGCCGGACGTGGAGATGGCGAGCAGGACGTCGCCGGAGTTCCCGAGAGCTTCAACTTGGCGCTCGAAGACATTGTCATAGGAGTAATCGTTTCCAATCGCGGTCAGGATGGAGCTGTCGGTCGTGAGCGCGACCGATCGGAGCGCGGGGCGGTCGACAGTGAGTCGAGAGACGAACTCGGCGACGAGGTGCTGCGAATCAGCGGCGGATCCGCCATTGCCGCACACCATCAGCTTCTTACCGTCTTTCATCGCTTTGGCAGTGATCTCGCCCGCTTGGACCACAGCGTCGTGAATGTGTTCATCAGCGAGAACCCGTTGCAAGGTTTCGAGAGACTGCTGGAGCTGGCGTTTGACGAGGTCTTTCATGAGATCTCCGAGTGCGTGTTGCGACGAGGGGATTGCTGGTGGAAACCGCAGGTTCTCCACATCCACCCGCGCTCCGCTGGGCAACATCCCGAGCTGTGAAGCTACTTGAGCGTCGGCATTCCGACCTCAGGCATGGCGAGTTGGACGGGGCCGGTTTTGGGATAGCCGAAGCCGTTGTCGAAGTTGATGCGTTCGAGCTCGACGGCATAGGGACGTTTCTGAACCTGCGTGTAGATAGCTCCGACGTACTCGCCCATGACGCCGAGAAAGACGAGCTGGAGCGACGCGATGAAGAAAACGCCGATGAGCATGGGCGCAAGGCCGAGTTCGAAGTGCGACCAGAAGACGAGCTTGAGGACGAGGTAAACGAATGCGATCAGAAAGGCGATCAGCGCGCCGCCGAAGCCGGCGAAGGTGGCCAGGCGGAGCGGAACCTTGGAGTGATTGATAATGCCCAGCATGCCGATGTCGTAAAGCGTGTACCAGTTGTTCTTGGTGATGCCAAATTTGCGCACGGGTTGATCGTAGAGCAGCTTCACCGTCGGCAGACCGATCTCGGCGATCATGCCGCGGAAGTACGGATAAGGATCATCGAAGGAGCGAACCAGATCGACGACCTTGCGATCGTACAGGCCGAAGCCGGTGTAATTCTGAATGGTCTCGATCGAGGAGAGGCGCTCGGCGATGCGGTAGTACTGCTTGCGCGCCCAGAACATCAGCGAGTTTTCTTCGGAGGTCCGTTTGATACCGAGCACGCAGTAGGCGCCGTTCTCCCACTCGCGAATGAGGTCGGCGATCATCGGGGGCGGATCCTGAAGATCGGCGACGATGCCGATTACCGCGTCTCCCTTGGCTTGGAACAGCGCGTGAATCGGCGAGCGGATGTGGCCGAAGTTCCGCGAGTTGACGATCACTTTGACGTTTGGGTCCTGCGCGGCAATCCGCTTGAGAATAGCGACCGTGGCGTCGCGCGAGCTGTTATCGATAAAGATGTGCTCGTAGCGGTACCTGCCGATGCCAGTCATGACATCGCGAACCTGCGTGTACAGGTTCAGGACGTTGTCCTGCTCGTTGTAGCAGGGAGTCACGATGGAGATAGTCTTCTGTGAGTCCAAGCGGATTTTGCCTCGGCACTGCTTCGCTGGTTGGTTGGCGCTGCGGTCTAGTGTATCTCCGGCGAGCGGACACTCAGGCGCGAAAGGAGAATTTTTTATGGCCGAAGTAGCTGTAAACGGCGGTGAATCCGGTCATCAGAGCGCCGGCCGCATAGCCCGCAAGTACGCCATGGAGCTGTGGAACGGCTTGGAGCGCGCGTGTGAGGATGGGTAGCGCGACGAGGCTGGGAATCATGCCGGTGCCGTACACGGCAAAGCAGCGCAGCCACTCTTTCAAGTAGTTGCCCGTGGTGTGAAAGACAAAGAATTTGTAGCAGAAGTAGGACATGGTGATGCCGAGCGGGGTTGAGGTGACGGAGGCAAGGTCAACGGTGAGGGGCAGATATCTGTGCGGCAGGAGCTTGCTGTAGAGGTGGACGAAAAGGACGTAGAGGCCGTAGCCGAAGATTGTGTTCCAGACGCCGACGGCAAGGTACCGGAGGAACTGGCCGGAGGGAAAGAGGTGTTTGAGCCGAGCAATCAGGCCAGTTTCGGCGTCGCGATCGGCGGCGGGGCTAGAAGGCACGGTGCCCTCCATCGTCGACGCGGTGCAAGCCGTCCAGGAAACAGGCAACGTGTGGACGCGTGCGGCTGAACGAGAAGCGAGCGCGGTTTGGGGAGCTTGCTGAGGACATGCGAGACCAGTATCGCAGGTCAGTCAACGGGAGTGGAGCGCTCCACTTGGTGGGGAGGCTACCTGGTCGGTATGGCAGACTTCAGGCAGTGCGAGACCTGATCCTGTCGGTTGTGGTGATGAGCATCCATCGGGTTCTGCTGCTGCGCCGTTGGATCTGGTGGCTGCGGCCTCCCGTTTGGAGTGGGACGGCTGATTCAGCCGACGTGGATCGATGCTCGATTGAAACGGCAGCCGGCGTTCTGGACGCGCGTCTGGCTTTGCCGCGCGGGAAGCCTGCAGCCGCCGTGCTGATTCTTCATGGAATCGGCGAGACGGTCGAGCATTGGGAAGCTGTGCAGCAGATGTTCGCGGCGCGCGGAGTTGCGTCTCTGGTGCTTGACTATCAGGGGTTCGGCCGAAGTGCGGGTTGGTTCAGCCCCCGCCAGGCGGAACACGACGCCATGTCCGGATTTGCGTTTATGCGGCGACGTTTTCCGTCGGAGACGATCTCGATTGTGGGTTTCTCGCTGGGCAGCGGGATCGCCGCCGCTGTTTCCGACCGGACCGGCGCCGACACACTGGTGCTATGTGCCGCGTACCCGTCGCTGCGCCAGGCTGCGCGATCTGTTGGCCTGCCAAGGGTCCTCACGCTGCTGATGCGGGATGTCTGGAACACGCGAAAGGCGCTACGCATCTGCCAACGTCCGGTGGTCATTGTGCACGGAGAAGAAGACCGGCTGTTTCCGCCCGCGCTGGCTCGGGATCTTGCGGAGGCGTGCGGTTCGCGAGGCGAGCTCATCCTGGTGCCGGATGTCTCGCACGACGACCCGATCTTTCGTCCGAGCTACACGTTCTGGGGTTCGGTGCTCGATCGGCTTCCGCGAGGCGTGGACATCGACCACGGCTGAGCCGGTTGCGCGGTGCAAGGCAGATTTCGGGTTGAGGTTGTTGTGGCTGGGTGTTACGGTCGAGGTACTCGTTTTCCCTGACCAGGATGTTGATGTGACACGGCCTGCAATCTGTGGGCGAGGCTTTCCCAATTCCGTCACATGAGAGGACTTGCTCCGCTATGGCGTACTTGCGTTTGATGTCCGTGTCTTTGCTGGTGCTGTTGTCGGGGGTCACCGTTGCCTCCTGCTTCGCGGCGCAAGCGCCTGATAAGCCAAGGTACCCCGCGCTGCCGAGCGAGATGCCGGCAAGCGTTTCGGTGTCGGCCGGCTCGCACGATTACGCGCGGCGCGTGGTGATGATTCCCATGCGCGACGGGGTGAAGCTGAACACGGTGATTCTGGTGCCGAACTCGGCGACTGCGGCACGGCACGCACCGATCCTGCTGACGCGCACGCCGTACAGCGCTGCGGCGCTAACCACCAACAGCCAATCCGCGCATCTTGGGCCGACGATCTACGGGTATGACAATGCGACCGATGTGATCGTGGAGGGTGGCTACATCCGGGTCGTCCAGGATGTTCGCGGCAAATACGGATCGGAGGGGGATTACGTGATGAACCGGCCGTTCCGTGGGCCGCTGAATCCGACGCCGGTCGACCATGCGACGGACACGTACGACACGATCGACTGGCTGGTGAACCATGTGCCGGAGTCGAACGGACGCGTCGGCATTCTGGGTATCTCGTATGACGGTTTCACGACGCTGGCGGCGCTGGTGCATCCGCATCCCGCGCTGAAGGTAGCGGTACCGATGAATCCGATGGTGGACGGCTGGCGCGGCGACGACTGGTTCCACAACGGCGCGTTTCGCCAGCAGAACATGGCGTACATCTACGAGCAGGATGGCAGCCGTGGCAATGACTTTCGCTGGTGGACGAGTAACTTCGACGATTACGACATGTTTATGAACGCGACCAGTGCGGGCGAGCTTGGGCGACGGCGCGGTCTGGAGCAGATGGGATTGTGGCGCAAGATGCTGGCGCACCCGGCTTACGACGAGTTCTGGCAGGACCAGGCTGTCGACCGGATCCTCGCGGCACAGCCGCTTACGGTTCCGACCCTGGTCGTCGACAGCCAGTGGGACGCCGAGGACATCTACGGTGCGATGGCGGTCTACAAGGCCATGAAGCCCAAGGATACAGCTACCGGCACAGCGGACGAGAAGCTGTTTCTTGCCATGGGGCCGTGGCACCATGGCCAGTCGATCGAAGATGGCAGCACCTTGGGCGCGGTGCGGTGGAACCAGGACACGTCGCTGTGGTTTCGGCAGCATGTTCTGGCGCCGTTTCTGGCGCGGTACCTGAAGGACGACGCTCCCTCAGGCCCCAGCCCCGTGATCGCGCCGGTGACGGTGTTTGAATCGGGGACGAACCAATGGCGCGAACTGCCGGAGTGGCCGGTGGTCTGCACGGAAGCACCCGCGGTGATTTCGAGCGCCGCGCCCGGAGTGAAGCCGTGCGCGACGCCGGCGGCGCGGCTCTATCTCCAATCGGAGGGCAAGCTCGGGTTTGCTGCGCCGCCTGCCTCTTCGCCGGCCTTTACGGAGTATGTCTCCGATCCGGCGCGGCCGGTTCCGTTCCGTGCACGACCCATCCAGCCAGTCTGCTACACGGCCGGATGCACCTGGCCGGACTGGCTGGCCGACGACCAGCGCGAGCCGAGCGGCCGGCCGGATGTGGCGGTATTTACGACGGAGGTGCTGACCGGGCCGGTGAAGATCGCGGGTGAGCCGATTGCGCACCTGGTCGCGAGCACTTCGGGGACGGACTCGGACTGGGTGGTGAAGCTGATTGACGTGTACCCGGACGAAGTCGCCGACCAGCCAAAGATGGGGGGATACCAGCTGATGATCGCGGCGGATATTTTCCGTGGGCGGTACCGGGAATCGTTTGCGGAGGCGCACCCTATCCCGGCCGATCAGCCGGAGGTTTACCAGTTTGCACTGCCGAACGCAGACCATGTCTTTCTGCCCGGCCATCGCATCATGATGCAGGTGCAGAGTTCGTGGTTCCCGCTCTACGATCGCAATCCGCAAACCTTTGTCCCCAACATTTTCAACGCGCAGCCCGCAGACTACCGCAAAGCCACGCAGCGGGTGTACCACTCCGCCGCGCAGGCCAGTTTCATTGAGCTGCCCATGTCGCCTGCTCCGTAAAGCTGTATCGCTGACAAGGCCTGCCCGGTGCGCTTCTAAGAGTACTGGCGAAGGTGGTTGAGGAGAGCGGTCGCAGTCCTATCGGGCGACTCTCGCTGCGGAAAGTGACCGACACCTCCGAGAAGAACGCGGTCGTAGCCGGCGGTGAAGTACTTCTCCGCGCCGTCTGTGGTTTCGAGCAGTTCACAGCGGTCCTCGATGCCGTGGATCAGGGTCGTGGGTGTGTTGAGCATCTTGGTGGATGCGAAGCGGGCCTGCGGTTTGGCATAGTGCGGGTCGAGCGGAGCATGCCCCCAACGGGAACGGTAGGCGTGGAGCACGACATCCTTAAAGTCGGAACCCTTCCAGCTCTTGGCGGTCTCGGCGAACTCGGCTTCGGTGTACCAGCCGGCGGGACTCCAGGCATCCCACTGCGCGCGGCCGAAGGCGACAGGGTCGGCGCGGAACTTCTTCTCGCCCGGAATCGTGCAGAGCAGCCACTGGTACCAGAAGGCTCTTGCCTGGGGGAAGGCAGGCGCTTCAGCAGTTTCGGGCTCAAACGGAACGGAGATGGCGACGAGCGATTTGAGACGTTCAGGCGCGAGCGCGGCGAGGGCATAGGCGGTGCGGGCTCCCCAGTCGTGGCCGATAAAGTGGAAGCGCTTGAGTCGGAGATGGTTGGCGAGGTGAAGCATGTCTGCGGCGTAGGCGACCGGCTGGCCGGTGCGACGGGGACGGGAGGCCAGGATGCGGGTGCGGATAGTGGACGGGCCGTAGGAGCGGAGGTAGGGAACGACGGTTCGGTAGCCGGCGGCGTGGAGGATGGGACGAAGCTTATCCCAGGTGCGCGGTGAATCGGGCCAGCCGTGGACAAGGAAGATGGACTCTCCTGTCTCGGGGCCGGAGAGCTCGTAGGCTTGCTTGATCTGGGGAGTTTTCACCTTGTGGATGCGCATGGTGGTGGGATGCGGGTGAGGAGAATGAAGCTGGCTAAAGGTGATCCCCGATGCGGCTTGCCTTCGGGTGCACGACGGCTGGATTCCTGCGCCTTCGGTGCAGGAGTGGAGAGCGTCGCGCGGTGAGGAAGCAGTGCGCGCCGACGACTTGATCTGAGGATTGTGGCCCGCGTGTCTCACCGGTCACGCGTTCATCCGTCTTGGTCCTTCGATGCGCCATGCTTCCGATCACTCGGGCAGGGGTTTGACGATCATGTTGGCGAGGAACTCTTCGCGGGGAAGGAAGGGGAACATGTCTTCGAGGGGTTTGGAGACGAAGGAGCCGTCTTCGCGCTGGTAGGACTGCAAGCGTGGGGCGCGAACTTCGTCGGGGATGACGTGGACGTCGATGAGGACGGGGCCGGGAGTGGCGAGAACCTTGCGGACATCTTCGCGGAGGTCGGTCTGGTCCTTGATGACAACCGAGGGAATGTCGTAGGAGGCAGCGATCTTGGAAAGGTTGGGGACGGTGAGGCCGGTGGCCGCGTCGGCGCCGATCTGCGGGGAGCCGAAGTAGGCCTGCTGGGAGGCGCGGATGGAGGCATAGCCGTCGTTGTTGAGGACGAAGAGCTTGATGGGGAGCTGCAGGCGGCGGATGGTTTCGAGCTCCTGGATGTTGAACTGGAAGCCGCCGTCGCCGTCGACCAGGATGGTCTGGCCGTTGCCGGAGCCGATGGAGACGGCGATGGACATGGGCAAACCGTAACCCATGGAGCCGAGGCCGGCGGTGTGGAAGATGCGCTGGCCGGTGCGGGTGGGGCAGGCGAGAAGGAAGATTTCGATGCCGGAGCCGGACGATCCGGAGACGAGCTTGTCGGTGGGTTTGGATTCGGTGCCGATGACCTCGGCGAGGTTGAAGATGGAGACCAGACCTTCGGGCTTCCGGTGCTCGTCGGTGACGACGTTGTAGCGGGTCTTCCAGTCGGCGGCGCGTTGGTTCCAGTCGGCCCAGCGGGTGTGGTCGATGGGCTGCTTCAGGGCTTTGAGCTGAGCGAGGAGCTCGTCCAGGAAGGCGCGGCAGTCGGCGATGATGGGCTGCTCGAGATGAGGGTGAAGCTTTGAGAGCTCGGCGGCGTCGATGTCGACGGCGACCTTGTGGGCTTCGCGGGCGAGGTTCTGCGGGGCGTAGCCGGTGATGGCCATGTCGAGGCGAGCGCCGGTGACCAGGAGGAAGTCGCAGTTCTGGAGGGCGAAGTTGGCTCCGCGGGCGGCGACGTTGCCAGGGCGGCCGACAAAGGTGGGGACGTCTGACGGGACGAGGTCGGCGGCGCACCAGGTGGCGACGGTGGGGATGTCGAGCAGGGTGCGGAGCTCGGTGAACTGCGCTTCAGCGCGCGCGAGGCGGGTGCCGTTGCCAGCGAAGAGGAGCGGGCGAGAAGACTTGAGGAGCTCGTCGACGACGCGCCGAACTTCGTCCTTGAGGTTGGCGTTTGACTGCGCGGCCTCGTGCTCGGTGGCGTCGAAGGAGCGCAGGGTTGCGGGATCGGGGATGGGCGAGGCCTGGACGTCGAGGGGGATGTCGAGCCAGACGGGGCCGGGTCGGCCGTTGAGGGCGAGGTACCAGGCTTTCTCGAGCTCGTAGCGGATGTCGAGGGGGTCGAGGATGGTCTTGGCGTACTTGGTGATGGGGGCGACGATGGAGACGATGTCGACTTCCTGGACGCCGAGTTGGCGCATGCCGAGGGGCTTTCCGGTGACGGCGTCGAACATGCGGTCGGGGCGCTTGACCTGGCCGGAGAGAAAGAGGGTCGGTGTGGAATCGAGCCAGGCGCCGGCTACGCCGGTGATGGTATTGGTGCCGCCGGGACCGGTGGTGACGAGGGCGACGCCGATGCCGTTGACGGCTTTGGCGTAGGACTCGGCGCACATGGCGGTGGCCTGCTCGTGGGAGTTGCAGACCGGGGTGAGGCGGTGCTCCTGGGCGAGGGAGGCGTTGAGGTGCATGGCGCCGCCGCCGGTGACGAGGAAGACGTGCTTGACGCCTTGGTCGGCGACGAACTGGAAGATGTAATCGGAGAGCTTCATGTCACTTCGATTTTAGGGGGAAGAAGGCTGATGCGATCGCACGGATCGCTGGAGTATGGTCAGTTTGATTAGAAAAACGTGCGACGCCGGAGCAGGAGATGCAAATCAGAGGGTTGAGTTCGATGATTCTGAAGGGCTTGCTCTCCTTAAACGGAGCGAGCGCCATCAGGGGATTGCGGTTAGGCCGTGCAGAGTGGAGCCGTAGCCTCCAGCGAACGTATCAAGCGGTGGACCCGTTTTCCACGAGGGAGCGCCGGCAAGAGACCTTGCTGTTGCGGAAGATTCCGGAGATCGCGTCGGCGGAGGCATTTCTCTGGCCATCGGTCATTGAGGTGGATCTACGGTTTGCGGACGTGGACGGGTCGACGCCGACGCGCGACATTCTGTCCATTCTTGCGCTGGCCATGGAGCAGCGACCCGAGGCGGTGCTGGAATTCGGAACGTTCTGGGGATCGACAACGGCGAACCTGGCGCGGAATCTGCCAGACGCGGTGATCCACACGATCGATCTGCCGCCCGAACGATCGCAGGCCCTTGTGCTTACGGCGGGCAAGCCGGTCGATGATGTGCATTTGATCGAATCGCGGCAGCTCGGCGAGGCGTTCCGGGGATCGCCGCTGGCGAAGCGCATCGTGCAACATGCGGGGGACACGGCGACGTATGACTACAGCGGGATACACGACCGGTTGTCGTTTTTCCTGGTGGACGGATCGCACACTTACGAGTACGCCAGAAGCGATACCCTGACGTCCTTCCGGTTAGCGACCGGGGCTTGCACGATTGCCTGGCATGATTGCGACGAATCGCACCCTGGGGTGACGCGGTGGCTTGGCGAGTTGATTGGCGCGGGTCTGGCGGTCAGGCGCATCCAGGGTACGGTGGTCGCGTATTTGCGATTTGACGCGGGCGACAAACGGATTCGGACCTTCGCTGCCGGCTAGCGGCTGTCGCGAAGCCCCCGCCGGCGGCTACTCGGGCGGGCGGAGCCGGAACACATCCTGCCCGCGCAGGTTGCGGATGCGAAGTGTGGCGTCGATCAGCTCACGGACTGCACCTTGCCCACCCGGTTTGGTCGACACGAAGCCGCGCCGGCTGACGTGAGAACGGACTTCCTCCGCGGCGTTCGACGGGCAGGCGGGGAGGCCGGCGATTTCCATTGGAAAGAGGTCGTTGACGTCATCGCCAAAAAAACAGATCTGGTCGAAGGGAACGGAGATCGTCGCGGCAAACTCTCCGAATGCGGTGGCCTTGTCGCGAGTGCCTTTGACGACGAAGGGGATTCGGAGTTTTTCGGCGTAGCGATCGACGAGAGGGGAGTTCTCGCCGGAGATGAGGGCGAGCTTGAGGCCGAGACGGCGGGCGAGCGAAATGGCCATGATGTCGGCGAAACAGAAGGTTTTGGACTCCTCGCCGGAGCCGGACCAAGTGAGGGTACCGTCGGTGAGAACGCCGTCGACGTCGAAGGCAATCGCCTGAAGCGTGAGGAGTTTAGAGGGGTCGAACGGCAACGGGACCTCAGGCGATGTAAGCTCGCCGGGCACGGCTGAAGCGGTGCCTTTCAGTGAGAGAGGGCCCATCCTGAGCCGCCGGAGCTTGGGATGGGCCCATTGTGCAGCGCGTTGCGCTAAACGGCGGCGCCGACGCGGCGGAGCTTTTTCATTACTGGAACTTCTTCATCGTAGACGCGCTTGATGCCGTCGCCCATGGACTGCTCGCAGAGACGGATGTCGCGGACGAGGCGGGAGATGCCGTTGGGCTCGAGCGAGGCGGACTGGTCCGAGCCCCACATGGCGCGGTCCATGGTGATGTGGCGCTCGATCATGCACGCGCCGAGGACGGCGGCGGCGACCGAGGTGGGGATGCCGGTCTCGTGGCCGGAGTAGCCGACGGGAATGCCGTAGCGCTCACGCATGGCGGGGATGGCGCGGAGGTTGAGCTGCTCGTACTTGGCGGGGTAGGTGGAGGTGGTGTGCATGAGGACGAGGTTCTCTTTGCCGAGGACGTCAACGGCGTGATCGATTTCGTCATAGGTGCTCATGCCGGTGGAGGCGACGACGGGCTTGCCGGTTTTGCGGACGTGGCGAAGGAGATTGTCGTCGGTGAGCGAGGCGGAGGCGATTTTGTAGACCGGCGTGTCAAAGTCTTCCATGAAGTCGACGGCGTTCTCGTCCCAGGGAGAGACGAACCAGGGAATCTTGACGGATTTGCAGAACTGGGCGATCTCGGCGTAGTCCTCGTGCTCGAATTCCAAGCCGTACTTGAGGTCGCCGTTGGTGTCGCCGAAGGGGTTGGGGCGAGGCGTGGCGAGCTCTTTCGCGGTGTAGACGACGTCCACGGTGCGTTTCTGGAACTTAACGGCATCGCAGCCTGCGGCGACGGCCACGCTGATGAGACGCTTGGCGAGGTCCACGTCACCGTTGTGATTGATGCCGATCTCCGCAATGACATAGCAGGGCTGGGCGTCGCCGACGAGTTTGTTGCCGATCTTGACTGTGCTCATATGCGCTCCATTGGAATCTGGTCGAACATGGGTATATGGGTTGGATTGTTGCAGATTGCGAGGGAGCAGTCCACACGGAAGGATGAAAAAAGGGCGAATCGCGAGGGTCTGGCAGGCCGCCGAGACGAGGGCTGGCACGTGGACGGGGGCTGCACGTAGGATGACGGCGACGCCAAACGAGGGTGTGTGGGGAGATGGGATGGGACGATGCGCGGCTGTGCTGGTGGTGTGTTGGATGGCGGCGAGGGGTGGTGCGGCGAAGGCGCAAAGCGAGACCGATGCGGTTGCGCCCGGGGCTCAGACGCTCCTTCTCTGGCCGGCAGGCGCACCTGGGGCGAAGGGCGACACTGCGGCTGACAAGCCGCAGTTAACGGTGTTTCCGCCAACCTCGAATCCGACCCGGACCGCCGTGATCGTCGCCCCGGGCGGCGGCTACCAAAACCTCGCGATGGAGCACGAGGGGTATGCCGAGGCGCGCTGGCTGGCGGCTCACGGCATCGCCGCGTTTGTGCTGCGGTACCGGCTCGGGCCGGTGTACCACCACCCGGTCGAGCTGGGGGATGCCCAGCGGGCAATCCGTCTGCTGCGGTCGCAGGCGGCGCAGTTTGGCTTGGCGGCTGATCACATCGGCATGATGGGCTTCTCGGCCGGCGGCCATCTGGCCGCGACCGCCGGGACGATGTCGGACAGGGGCGATCCCGCGGCTGCGGACCCTGTGGACCGGCAGGGAAGCCGGCCGGACTTCCTGGTGCTCGGCTACCCGGTGATCTCGATGGAGGATGCCGACGTTCATCGTGGATCGCGAAGCAATTTGCTGGGCGAGCATCCGTCTCCGGAGACCGAACGGCGACTTTCGGCCGATCAGCAGGTGACGAGCAGGACGCCGCCGACGTTTCTGTTCGCAACGACCGACGACGCGATCGTGCCGGTAACAAACAGCGTTCTGTTCTATCTGGCGCTGGTGCGCGCCGGAGTTCCGGCCGAGATGCACCTGTTCGCACATGGGAACCACGGCTTCGGCATGGCGGCGGGAGATCCGGAGCTGGGTATCTGGCCGCAGCTGTTGCTGACCTGGATGCGCAGTCGCGGCCTGGCTGGACCGGAGGTCACGGGCTCAGGGCGTTAGGTCGAATCCGATGTTCTTCCCCCAGGTGCTAATTGGGGAGCTGGAGGATCCCGGTACGGGTGCTCCTGTTGTTCTGCGTCTTGTTCTGCGTCCAACTGAGGTGCGACTCGACCCGGTGTTGCGGTGAGCGAGTCGCACGCGGGAGGGGCGATGGCGGGAGTCAAGCAGTTTCAGGCGAGCGAGGCAGGGGAGTGGAGCGGGGCCTTGCTGGCCCTGTGGTGGGCAGGCAAGGGCGACTGGGCACGGGCTCATGAGATCGCCCAAGAGACAGGTGGACGCGATGGCGCCTGGGTCCATGCGCTGCTGCATCGGCAGGAGGGCGATCTGGGTAACGCCCAGTTCTGGTACCGCCAGGCGGGGCGACCAGCAGCGACCGGCGAACTCGAACAGGAGTGGGAGGCGATTGTGCGGGAGTTGCTGGCGCGGCGCTGAGTTCGGCGCCTCCCGCGCTTGCCATCCAGGGACGCCGCGCTCCGCTCGGCGGGACCTCTTTTGGGGGTAAACGGGGTTGGGGCGGCGGCGTTCTACTTCGGGCTGGCACCGTGGCGGAGGTAGGCGTCGTCGCCGCGGATCCAGTCTTCGCGAGGTGGGGCGAAGAGATCGAAGTCGACCGTGTCTTCCAGCGCCTCGGCCGCGTGGGGGAGGTTGGCCGGGATGACCAGGACCTCACCGGCGTTGACGATGTGGACGGTGGCCGAGTGTTCGTCGGCTCCGAGCGTGAAACGAAGGCTTCCGGACAGGATAAAGGCGATCTGCTCGTTCGGATGCGCGTGCCGGGGAACCACGCAGCCTCTCTGGAGCACGATGCGCGCCATCATGCACTGCTCGCCCGAGAGGAATTGCCGGGTGAGGGTGGGGCTAAGCTGCTCGGGCGGAATCTCCGTCCAGCGGTAAAGCGTTGCGTGGGGCATGCGGTCCGGCCTTTCCGGAGCTCCGAAGCGGAGTCCGTGGTTTGTTCTTTGGTAAACGCGGGCTCTTGTGTACAGTAAAGCCCATCGGCAAAAGCTTTGTGTTTGGCAAGCGTTCGCAACATGGCGGTCGCTGGATTGCGTGGGAGAAGCTGCCTCCGCATGACGGCAGCCGACGTTTCTCTGCTTCAGATGTCTCTCACTTCGACTCGGATGGTCTGCACATGCGTGGAGCTGCGGTAAAGGTCTGGCTGGTTTGGTTGCTGATGGGGGGCATGGTCGCTGGGGGTGGGGGGCGCCTGGCCGAGGCGCAGATGCCGGCGACGGCGCAGACGGATCGGCTGGCGGCGCTGGAGAAGCAGGCGGGCGACACTGCGACGGCGATCGCGGCGGCGCAGACGGCCGGCGACAACGCCTGGATGCTGGTGAGCGCGGCTTTGGTGCTGATGATGAGCGGGCCCGGGCTGGCTCTGTTCTACGGCGGCCTGGTGCGCAGAAAAAACGTGCTTGGAACGATGATGCAGACCTTTGCGATGATGGGCGTCATCACGGTGCTGTGGGCGCTGGTGACGTACTCTCTGGCGTTTGGCACGGGAAATGCGTTTTTGGGAGGTCTGCATAACGCGTTTTTGCACGGCGTCGGGCTCGCGCCGGACAAGGACTATGCGGCGACGATTCCGCTGCAGACATTCATGGTCTATCAGCTGATGTTTGCCATCATTACCCCGGCGCTGATTTCGGGAGCCTTTGCCGAACGCATGAAATTCTCGGCCATGCTGCTCTTCATGATCCTGTGGGCGATTTTTGTTTACAGCCCCATGGCACACATGGTCTGGGGCAAGGGCGGCCTCCTGAATGCCAGTCTCGGCGGCAGGTTTCCGACCCTGGACTTTGCGGGCGGAACGGTGGTGCATGTGACCAGCGGCGTCAGTGCGCTGGTGACGGCGCTCTTCCTGGGCAAGCGGCTGGGCTACCCGAAGGTGGCGATGCCCCCGCACTCGGTGGTGCTGAGCTTTATCGGCGCTTGCTTGCTGTGGGTAGGCTGGTTCGGGTTCAACGCCGGATCGGCGCTGGGGGCGGGAACACTGGCGACCTCGGCGTTTGTGGCGACGCACTTTGGCGCCGCGGCCGCCGCCTGCGGGTGGAGCGCGGCGGAATGGCTGCGGCAGGGGAAGGCATCGGCCCTTGGAGCGATCTCGGGCGCGGTTGCCGGGCTGGTCGGCATCACGCCGGCGGCTGGGTTTGTTACGCCCATGAGCGCCTTGTGGATCGGCCTGATTGTCGGGGTGTTCTGCTATTTCATGGTTGTCAAGGTAAAAGCCGCCTTCGGCTACGACGACTCTCTGGACGCCTTCGGGGTGCATGGCGCGGGCGGAACGATGGGAGCGATCCTGACCGGGGTGTTTGCGACGAGCGCCATCAACCCCATCTTTGGAGCGGGCAAGGCGACCGGGCTGCTGGAGGGCAATGCGAAGCAGCTTGGGAACCAGGTCATCGGGATTGCCATCGCGTGGTGTCTGTCGATCGTCGGCACGCTGGTGATCCTGTTCGTTGTCGACAAACTGGTCGGTTTGCGGGTGAGCGCGGACGACGAGCGCGAAGGCCTGGACCTGTCGCAGCACGGTGAAGAAGGGTACGATTGGGCGAGCTAGGAAGCGATCGGGGAACCGAGTGGGCGCGGCGCTGACGGCAGCCGGGCGGAGGACGGAAGAATGCACAAGATTGAGGCGGTGATTCAGCCGTCAAAGCTGGATGCGGTTAAGGATGCACTGGTGGAGATCGGTGTCGAGGGTATGACGATCCTTGAGGCGCGCGGCCACGGCCGGCAAAAGGGCCACACGGAGTTTTACCGTGGCCGGGAGTACTCCGTGGACCTGCTGCCGAAAGTGAAGATCGAGACCGTGGTTGCCGACGATATGGTCGAGCGGGCGATTCAGGCAATTGCGACCGCGGCGCGGACGGGCAAGATCGGCGACGGCAAGATTTTCGTCTCGCGGATCTCGGAGGCTATCCGAATCCGCAACGACGAGCGCGGCGAGATTGCCCTCTAAGTCGACGGACGCTTGCAGGGCGTAGTGCGGACCGTCTCCCGACAGAGCTGGCGCGAGACGGCGGGAGACGGATGGACGCAATCGCGCGAACGGTGCTGGAAGCTCGGGAGCGATACCGGCAGCAGGTGCTGGAGCTTCGGGAGCGGTTTGCGCAGCAGCGGGGAAGCTCGGCTGCCGGAGCGACGATGGTGCGCGAACGAGCCGACGTGGCGGATGGTCTGCTCAGCGGTCTGTGGAGGATGGCGGGAGTCGCGGAGGGCGTCGCGCTGGTTGCCGTGGGCGGCTACGGGCGGCGCCAGATGTTTCCCTATTCCGACCTCGATCTCGTGTTCCTGCTCGATAGCAAGTCCGCAGAGCGGGACGCCAAAGAGGCGATTCGTCGAGTGAACCAGGAGATGTGGGATGCAGGTCTGCGCGTAGCGCCGGCGACCCGGCGTGTCCCGGAGTGTGAGCGCTGGGATCCTGACAACGCCGAGTTCACGCTGTCGTTGCTCGACCGCCGGTTTGTCGCCGGATCGGAGCTGGTTTTTGCCAGGCTGGACAGCGACGCGATGCCGAAGCTGCTCGACCGTGACCGGCGAGCGATCACGGCGCGCCTGCTTGAGATGACGGAGGTGCGGCACGCGAAGTATGGGGGCACGCTCTTCCACTTGGAGCCAAATGTGAAGGACTGCCCGGGCGGTCTGCGCGATGCGCATGTGTGTGACTGGCTGGCGAAGCTGGCGGGCGAAGGCCCGACGGATCCAGAGGACGCGGAGTTCCGCGACGCGGTCGATTTCCTTTGCACCGCACGCTGTTTCCTGCACGGTCGCCACGAGCGTGATGACAACGTACTCGACTGGCTCTCGCAGGACGCGGCGGCGGAAGCCGGCGTGGGCGTGAACGGAACGCCCGGACGCGGCGGTGTCGATGCGGCCTACTGGATGCGACTCTACTTTCGGCACGCGCGGAGTGTGGAGCGGACGGTGATCGGACGCATGCGCCATGCGGAGGCGGTCGGGGAGCTCACGCGAAAGAGGCGGGGCCTGCATCTGCGGAGCTGGCGTCGTGATGCGCAGCCCGGGGAGATGGTGCACAAGCCTGGTACTGACGCGGGGGCTGCCGTATCAGAGTTCAGCACGGTTTCCGGACAGGTGATGCTGAGACCAGCGGAGGGCAGTGCAGATCCGGCGCACGATCCCCATGTGGTACTGCGAATTTTTGAGGTGATCGCGGAGACGGGGGCTCGGCTGAGCGCGGCTGCGGAGACCCGGCTCGGCAACGCGCTGCCGATACTCTCGGCGCATCTCGAGGAGGGGGCCGAGATCTGGCATCATCTTGAACGCATCCTGGCCGGCGCGCATGCAGGTCAGGCGCTCCGGTCCATGCACGCGCTCGGCCTGTTGGAGCTGCTGATCCCGGAGTTTCACGGCATCGACGCCTTGGTGATCCGCGACGCCTATCACCGGTACACAGTTGACGAGCACACGTTCGTTCTGATCGATACCCTGCATGGGCTGGAGGGAGCCGCGTCTGTCTCGCTGGGCGAGTGGCCGGAGCGCTTCCGCCAGATGCTGCGGGAGCTGCCGCATCCGGCGCTGCTTTACATGGCAGCATTGCTGCACGATACGGGCAAGGGGCGAAGCACGCTTGAGCATGCCAGCGAGAGCGCGCGCATGGCTGCGGCGGTGCTCGACCGCATGGGCCTGGATGGCTATGAAGCGGCTATGGTGACGGGTCTGATTCGCTCGCACCTAGAAATGTCGGCGACACTCCGCCGCGACATCTTCGATGCCGAGACCGTGCGTGCCTTTGCCGGCAAAGCGCAGACGCCCGAGGCGCTCCGCATGCTGACGCTGTTTACCTACGCGGACATCCAGGCGGTGCACCCGGACGCGTTGACGTCGTGGAAGGCCGAAAATCTGTGGCGGCTCTACATTGCGACGGCGAACTATCTGGACCGAAGCGTGGATGAGGAGCGAGTTGGCGCAACACCCGAGTCGGAGTTGGTTGACCGTGTCGCTTCGGTGTTGCCTGTGGGACAGCGCAGCTCGGTTGCCGCATTTCTCGAAGGTTTCCCCGCGCGCTATGTCCGCATGCGCACCCCCGAGCAGATTCGTGCGCACTACAAGATGACCCGTCGCTTCGACCTCGACCGGACGCAGCTGGAATTCCACTACGCTGCCGGCATGAGCGAGATAACGCTGGTGACGCCGGACCGTCCGAAACTTTTCGCCGACATGGCCGGCGCGCTCGCGGGTTGGGGCATGAATATTGTGACGGCGGACGCGTTTTCTAACCGGCAGGGGACAGTGGTCGACAGCTTTCGCTTCACGGATCCATTTCGAACGTTGGAGTTGAACGACGAGGAGCGAACGCGGTTCACCCGCAGCGTGCACGACATGCTCACAGGCGTCGAGCCCATTGAGCGCATGCTGAGCGGGCGACGGCGATCGCGCAAAGCGTCACCGAAAGTGGTTGTGAAGTCGACGGTGACCTTTCATGACAACGCTTCGTCGCACAGCACGCTGATGGAGGTCGTGGCGCAGGACACGCCGGGACTGCTGCGGGTCCTCAGTCTGACGCTTGCCGCGGCGCAATGCAACCTTGAGGTGGCGCTGGTGGACACCGAAGGCGAGACGGCCATCGATGTTTTTTACCTCACGACGGGCGGCGCGAAGCTGGACGAGCATAAGAAAGCGAAGCTCCGGGGAGATCTGCTGGAGGCGATTCGGGCCAATGCGCGCTAGTCTGACCGTGTCGTTGCTGCTGGCGATCGTTGGAGCGAAAGCGCCTGGCTCGGAGGCTGCCCGCGTCAAATCGGGCAGCTGTACCGACGTGGTTCTTGATGGCGAGCTCCGGGCAGGGCAGCAATTTCGCCATGTAGCTCTTTCCGGATTGGAAGCCAGGCTGGATCCCCTGCCGTCAGGGTGGGTGCTTCGTATTGGGCCCGCGAGTGGGGTTCGCCGCGAAGAAGACTTCGCCGAGATGGCCACCCCGCCCTACCGCTCGGTTAATCCGCTTCTCGTCAGCACGGATTTCAGCTTTCGCGCCCAGGATGCGATCGGCTGGAACCCGCGGCGGTTTCACTTTGCGGCAGATCAGCAGAGCTTTGACGAGCTGCAGCTCCTGCGGCGCGCCTCAGAAGCGGGCGGGAGCGCCGGTCGCCATGCAGCGGCGGAGCTGGCGCGTGTGGCCTCTGAACAGCCCGAGGGCACCCTCGAGATCCTGGATGCGCATCTGGTCCCCGGGATAGCCGATCAGACACGGGGGGCATCCATGGTGGCGGGACACTTCCTGACGACGGCACATGCTCTGGAGCAGCCCGCGGGCGGACGCGCGTCGGCGCTCGGCGAAGTGACGTGGATCCGCTTCCGGATCAAGCTCAGCGTGCCGCGCGGAGCACATCCGGCATCCGGCGTCCTTGCTCAACCCGCCGTGTGTGGCGGTCGCTAGCTATCAGGGAGCCGTCACTCTATAGTGAAGAGACGACAAAGATACAGCGGAGCGGCGACATGGCAGACAGCGCGGAGAACACGAGCACCGGCCGGCCCACACGTGGACCGCAGAAGAACGATCGGTACCTGTTTGGCAATCTGGAGAGCTTTTCGAAGAATCGGTCAAAGATTGACGAGGTAACCTGGGGATACGACCAGCCGGAAGGCATCGTGCTTGCATCGCTCGATGCGGCGATCAACTGGGTCCGCAAAAACTCGGTGTGGCCGATGACCTTCGGCCTGGCCTGCTGCGCCATCGAGATGATGTCGCTCGGCGGCTCGCGGTATGACATCGCGCGTTTCGGCGCCGAGGTTTTCCGGCCGTCGCCGCGGCAGAGCGATCTGATGATTGTCGCCGGGCGGGTATCGCAGAAGATGGCTCCTGTAATTCGCCGGCTGTATGAGCAGATGCCGGAGCCGAAGTGGGTCATTTCCATGGGTGCGTGCGCGACGTCTGGTGGTGTGTTCAACAACTACGCGCTTTTGCAAGGCGTCAACCAGGTAATCCCAGTGGACATTTATGTACCCGGATGCCCGCCACGACCGGAGCAACTGCTTTACGCGATCACGCTGCTTCAAGAGAAGATTCAGTCCGAACGAGGAACGCTCAAACGCGCCTTGAATCTAGCTTAGGCTGTGTTCCTGCTCACTGTGATCTCTGGCAAATGAGCGAGCGCACGTTCCCAGATTGGGACGTAAGCGCCTGAATAATTACTCTGCAGGTTCACATATTTCACCAGTTCGCGTCTCGGAAGGATAGAGTTGTCTCTGCGAAGTTTTGTGCGGTCTAGGAGCAATTTGTTCTTTCCAGGGGCTGCAACTGGGGTAAACTTTAGCGAATCATAGAACGACAGAGAACGGTTGCGCGCAGTTGCTCGTGATCGATGCAGAATTTTTCAGCGGAGGAGTCAATGGTTTATCGCCCGTTACACAGTCTAGGCCGGTTTGTACTGGCTGCATGCGCAGTCAGCCTGGGAGCCGCATCCCTGGGTGCACAGACTGCCGCCCCCAGCACAACCGCCCCGGTGGGGCCAAACCCGTCGCGTATCGACGTGTTCACGGGCTACTCGTACTTTGGGGCACACGGACAGGCCAAACCCCAGGACATCAATTATTCTTCGATCGACGAAGGCGCAATCGGCAGCGTCGCCTTCTACTTCAGCAAGTACGTCGGTGCCGAGATCAATTTCGTCGCTCATCCCGATGGGACCAACGATGGCCTATACAGCGGGTCTGCCGGCCCGATCTTCCGCGCGCCGCTGCAGGGCTTTACCCTGTTCGCGCATGGTCTGGCGGGCGGTGCGAAGCTGGCCGGTCCGAACGACAGCGGTGTGCCGTTCTACCATGAGCCCTACACCTGGGGGCCGACGCTGACCGCCGGCGGCGGAATGGACTATGACATCCCATTTCACAACAACCTGTTTTCCGTGCGGTTGTTTGAAGCGGATTACCGATACGTGCATGCGGATTTTGGTCCCTATGTGGGCATTCCGTCTGCTGGCGTTACGGGTGGGCGAGCGAACCTGAACGGCGTCGATCTGAGCGCCGGCCTTGTGACGCATTTCGGCCACATCATTCCGCCACCTCCTGTGACCCTTGCCTGCGTGGCTGCGCCTGCCACAGCGTACCCGGGTGATCCCATCACGATCACGGGGACGGCACAGAATCTAAACCCCAAGAAGACCGCCAGCTACACCTGGAGTACCGATCCGAACGGCGGTACGATCTCCGGGACGTCCTCCACGGCGAATATCGACACGAAGAGTGCGCAGCCCGGCTCATACACCGCAAAGGGTCATGTGTCTGAGGGCAACAAGCCCGGCCAGATGGCAGATTGCACCGCTCCTTACACCATCAAGCAGTTCGAGCCACCGACCATCAGCTGCTCGGCCAATCCCTCCACCGTCAACTCCGGTGACTCTTCGACGATCACGGCGAACGGCGTGAGCCCGCAGAATCGGCCATTGACCTATAGCTATAGCGCGACGGCTGGATCGATCAGCGGTAACACCTCCACGGCGACGCTCACGACGACGGGCGCGGCTCCGGGAACAACCATCACAGTCACCTGCAACGTGGTTGACGACAAAGGCCAGACAGCCTCTACGACGACATCGGTGACGCTGAACAATCCGCCGCCGCCGCCTGCGCCAGCAGTCCAGCAGCTGTGCACGTTGAACTTCCAGCGTGATACTCGCCGTCCGACCCGCGTGGATAACGAAGCCAAGGCTTGCCTTGACGATGTTGCCCTGAACCTGCAGCGCACCGCCGACGCCAAACTTGCTCTCGTTGGCAACGCCGCAGGCAGCGAGAAGATGGGTAGCACGAAGGCTGCGGAACGTGCCGTCAACGCGAAGAGCTACCTGGTCACGGAGAAGGGCATCGATTCATCCCGCATCTCGGTTTACACCGGATCGCAGGATGGAAAGACGGTGACCACAACCCTGATCCCGGCGGGCGCCACTATGGACAGCACCGGCGATACGGCGGTGGATGAGTCGGCAGTCAAGGCTCAGCCCCGGAATGCTCCGGCTGCACGTCACCGGCGTCATCACACAGCGCAGTAGACTTGTAAGAGAACCGATGCACAAGGCTGACTGGGCGCTTCTGCCCAGTCAGCCTTTGTGTTGCAGGATGTCGGCATGACGAGGTAAACGACTCGCCAAGTCCTCAGGAGAATAGCTGGACAGAGAAGGGGCCGTTGTTGTTGCAAATCAGAAGAGTTCTGCTGTATCTGTCGTGTCTGTTCCTGCTTGGCATTGCTTTAGCCCGAAGCGGACGTGCCGCTACCTGGCTGCCCTTCGGTCCGGATGGCGGGGACGCACGGTCTCTCGCCGGAGATCCGCACGATTCCAAACACCTGTACCTGGGTACGGCCAACGGCTGGATCTATGAATCCAGAGACTCCGGATCCGGGTGGACCCGGCTGGCCCTGGTTGGACATCGAGATGACCTGATCCTCGACCGCATCGTAGTTGATCCAGCGGACTCCAAGCACTTGGTGGTTGCTACATGGGCCCTGGGCAAGCCCGACGGCGGAATCTACATCAGTCACGACGGTGGAGCGAGCTGGTCAGCCGCCGGCGACCTCCGGGGACAATCGGTGCTTTCGCTTGCCGCGTCCGCCTCCGACCCGAAGATCTATGCGGCAGGCACGCTCGAAGGGGTGTACCGGTCGATGGACGCTGGCGAGCACTGGGCACTGATCAGCCCGGCGGGCAGCAAGGAACTGCACGAGATTCAGTCAGTCGCGGTAGACCCGGCTGATCCGCAGGTGATCTACGCCGGGACGTGGCATCTGCCATGGAAGACTGTCGACGGAGGTCAAAACTGGACCAACATCAAGGAAGGCATCATCGACGACTCCGATGTGTTTTCGATCATCGTTGATCCGAAGCAGCCAAAAACCGTTTACGCCAGCGCCTGCTCGGGCATTTACAAGAGCGATGACGCGGGAGAGCAGTTCCACAAGGTTCAGGGCATTCCATCGACTGCTCGGCGAACGCGCGTACTCAAGCAAGACGTAAACGAACGAGAAGTCGTCTTTGCCGGCACGACGGAGGGGCTATTCCGTACACAGAATGCGGGTAGCGATTGGTCTCGGATGACCGACCCGAATGTGATTGTGAACGACGTCTACGTCGACCCTGCTGATTCAAAACACGTCCTGCTGGCGACCGATCGAGCCGGCATTCTTGCCAGCAGCGACGGTGGTGTCAGCTTCGAACCGGCAAACAAGGGTTTTTCCTCGCGGCAGGTGACAAGCTACGCAGCGGACGCGCAGCGTCCGGGGACCATGTACGTCGGGGTCATCAACGATAAGAACTTCGGCGGCGTTTTTGAGAGCGAAACCGGCGGCCTAAGCTGGTTTCAGCGCAACACTGGACTGGATGGCCGCGACATCTTCAGCCTGATCCAAGCGCCGGACGGCGCGCTTGTAGCTGGGACAGCGCACGGCATCTTCCGGCTGGAAGCGGACCAGTGGTCGCGCGCTCAGGTGACCCCATCTTCCGGAGCTGCTGGCAAGACGGCTCCCACAAGAGCAGCCGCAAATCCAAAGGCGGGCGCACATGCCACGGACGTGACGACATCGTCTCGGAAGTCTTCGCACAAACCCGTTCCCCGGACCAGGACCGGCCCGAAACTCGAGGTTGTTAGGGGTCGCGCTGCTCCAACGAAGCCGGGGCAGTTGCCGGTTGGTCAGCAGAGGGTAAGTCCCGCCGCTTCCGCAGCGACGTTTGACGGCGGAACCTTCGCTCTTGCACGGTCCGGCGATACGCTCTATGCAGCAACGACCGCTGGCGTCTTTATGAGCGACACGTCGGGCAAGAACTGGAATCCGGTCCCCGGCGTTGAGGTCAAAGAGTGGCGCATCGCCTCGGCGGCCAAGGGCATCATAGCCGTTGCCGATCTAAAGACGCTGGTTCGCAGCGTCGACGGTGGAGCAAGCTGGCAAAGTGTTGCGTTGCCTTCGCAACTGACCCAGATCAACGCCATGAGTACCAACGATGCCGGGGAAACGTGGGTCGGAGGGATCGAGGGTATCTTTTTTCAGAGTAGCGGCCAAGCGGAATGGCAGGCGCTCAAAGGCTTCTACATCCGTGACGTGAACAGCATCTACTTCGATCCGCAGAACCAGCGGATGCTGGTCACCAGCAATGCTCCAGGGCACATTGTGCTCGGTATTCACGTTCCGGACCACGCAACGAGCTACTGGGATGCCGGCTGGCACATGCGCTTTGTGCGTCCCGTTGGCGACTACTTAGTGGGAGCGACCCTGTTTGACGGAGTCGTTGTCCAACCACGCATGGTCGAATCTACCTCGGCTCAGTCCACCCACTGAGGTCTAAAATATATCCATGAGTGTCTCGACCACCTCGCATCGTCCCCGCCACGGCTTCCAGACGGACGACCCGGCTCTCGTGCCCATTGCGGACAAGGTGCAAGCGGGCGAACGGCTCGGCTTCGAAGAAGGAGTCACGCTCTTCCGTAGCGGGGACATGCTCGCGGTCGGCTGGCTTGCCAACCTGGTCCGCGAGCGCATGCACGGCGACTTGGCTTATTTCAACGTCAATCGTCACATTAACCCTACCAATGTATGTGTAGCATCCTGCAGGCTGTGCGCCTTTGGCCGGAAAAAGGGCGACACGGGAACGTACACGATGGCGCTCGAGGAGGCATACGAGACCGCCGCAGCGGGATACTCCGAGGCAGTCACCGAATTTCATATCGTCGGCGGTCTTCATCCCGATCTGCCTTTTGAGTACTTCATGGACCTCGTCCGCGGGCTCAAACAGCGTTTTCCCAAGGTCCACATCAAGGCGTTCACCATGGTCGAGATCGCGTTCCTCGCCAAACGCGGCAAAATGACCATTGCCGAAACGATTGACCGCATGAAGGCCGCGGGGGTCGATTCGATGCCTGGCGGCGGAGCCGAGATCTTTGCCGATCGCGTCCGTCACATCATCTGCGATCACAAAATCGACGGCGGAGAGTGGCTGGAAACGGCGCGCCTGGCGCACAAAGCGGGCTTGCGATCAAATGCAACCATGCTCTATGGGCACGTAGAAAACGAAGAAGACCGTATCGATCACATGCTGCGGCTGCGCGCGCTGCAGGACGAGACCGGCGGCTTCCAGACTTTCATCCCGTTGGCGTTTCACCCCGACAACACCTCGCTCGGCCACATCCCAAAGACGACCGGGATGCTCGACCTCAAACAGATCGCCGTCGGTCGACTCATGCTGGACAACTTCGCGCATATTAAAGCGTACTGGCAGATGGTAACCCCCAAGATCGCGCAGATCTCTCTTCGCTTCGGCGCGGATGATATCGACGGCACTGTGATTGAAGAGAAGATCTACCATGACGCCGGTGCGACGACACCGCAAGGGATGCGACGCGCGGATCTGGAGCGTCTCATCACGGAAGCTGGGCGGATTCCGTTTGAGCGGGACACCATGTATCGAGCTGTTACGCGGAGCGAAGACAGCTTTACGGTTGCCGTGTAGCAAAGTGCGTCAGGCACGTTCGCCAAGGCGGAGAATGGAAGAGCGTTACTCCTTGCGGAACAAAAGTTCCTACAAAGTGTCGCATTAGAGACCAAAGTGTCCTGATTTAGGACAAATGGGCCCATTTCAAGCTGTCTGTGTGGGCTCATTTGTACCTTCATTTGGCAGCGAGTTTGCAACTACCTGGACGTAGTCAATCTGGTCGGTTCTTCGAGCGTCCTCGGCAAAGTACGAGGATTCAGTTGGGAGAACGATCTGAACAACTGAATCACTCCAGGAGATCTGCTCGTGAAAAAGACATTCGCTCTGTTCGCCTCCCTTTGCTGCCTTGGTCTGCTCTCTCTCCCCGCGTCTGCGGACACCCTCCAACTGGTCTCTGTCGGCGGCGCGAGCAGCGGTGGCGTATACATTTACCCGTACAATTTTTCCATCAACGGCTCTTCCACGTTGGCCCCTTTGATGTGCATCGATTACAGCCGTGAGATTACGTTTGGCGAAACATGGCAGGTGACCAGCAACAACCTGGCCCTGGACTCTTCCGTTGCGTCCACAGATTACCGTGCAGATGCTTGGCTGTACGCCCAGCTTTCGACCGGGAAATACTCCAACAGCGACATACAGTTTGCCGCATGGAGCATTCTTGACCCATCGGGTGTTGCCAACAACTCGGCATTTGACGCGACGGCTCAGAATCTGGCGTCTATGGCAGAGGTCGCGGCGCAGAACTCCACGCTCATCGCCTCCGGCTTTTTCTCCGGTTTCACGCTGTACCAGCCGACCAGCGACCAGACGGGCTGGACGGATGGCATTCCCCAGGAGTTTATCGGCGCTGCGCAAACTCCCGAGCCGTCGAGCCTCATACTGTTGGGGTCGGGTGTGACCGGGCTCGTTGGCGCGGTTCGCCGCAAAGTGCGCGCCTGATTTCAGGTCAGTGACCGATCTCATGACAAGCGCAGGACTGACCGGAAGTGGTCGGTCCTGCGCTTTCCAGCTGCCGGCGACGAACATGATCTTCGTCATGGAACGCGCTCTGTTGCGACTTCTTCAAATCAGGGAACTCTGAGATCCGAATGGTCCCAGGTGACATGCGTGAGTTCGAGCTAAGTCGATCTCAGGGATGTCCTCTTGAGGCAGATTGGTGGAGGCGGCGGGAGTCGAACCCGCG
>CALMVL010000165.1 GCA_937873265.1 uncultured Granulicella sp. | reverse complement strand
TTGGGGCTGGCACTTGCATTTTTCCTGCAGTAGTATACGTGAAACTGCCACTAATCAAGCCCCAGAAAGTTGAACTAAGGGCGGTTCCTCCTAACCCACCATCCGAGTTCGAGTAAATTCCGGTTCCGACGACTGTGTTGTACGGATCCGAAGCCGCCGTCGTGTTCCAACTTGATTGTGTGTATGAATACGAACCATCGCCATCGGGACTGGAAACACTCACAATTGGAGTAAACTCATCCCATCCAGACCCGAAGTATGACATGTTTCCATCCATGATCGGAGGTAAGCCTCCCCCCCCACCCATTCCTGGACCACAGTTCACACTGACCGGGCAAGGAGGGCGCTGCAGGCCTGACGGATCGGTGGCCGACAATGGCTCGTTCTCGACATACGCGTATCGATTGAAGCTCTGCGGATCGCCCCAAGCGTAACTCCCGTCATACGGATCCGGGCTCATCCACCGGCCCTGTGTGGACGAGTACTGCCGAAACTGCGCATGCTGCGTGCCCGACTCGGCGTCGTAGTCCTGACCGGCGAACTGGTCGTTGTCCTGGTCAGAGCCGGCATCGTTGACGGTCTGCTTGAAGCCATCCCCGAATGCCAGGGATCGCTGAAGCGTCGCCTCTCCGCCCAGGTAGTCGGTTCGCATTCGCTCAGTCCCGAGATAGTTCTTATGAATAAAGTATGTCTGCCCGTTGAGGTTACGGTAGGCAACCTGGGTGCCGTCCATGTAGATCCGGCCCTCTATTCCCTGACCGGTACTCGGGTAGCTTCCGCCGATCCCCCACGTGGAGGTCCGCCGGCCGGCCATGTCGAAGAGGTACTCTTGCGTTTGGGAGGCGGTTTGGGTCCTCACGCGATGGTTCAGGGCATCGTAGACATACTGCGCCGTGCTGCCGTTGTCCACCGCCAGCACGTTCCCTTCCGCGTCGTAGGTGTAGGCGTGGCCCAACCCGTCGTTCATCGCGTTCCCGGCGGCGTCGTAGCTGAGAGAGGTGATCTGGTTAGACCCATTGTAGGCGTAGGTGGGGGACGGTCCGCCGGACTGCGACACCTGGGTCAGACGGTTACCATAGCGATCGTAGGTGTAGGTATAAGAACCCGTATCTCCGGCGTTCCTGGACGTGTCAGTCACTGAAGTCAATCTGTTGAATTCATCATAGCCATTGTTCTGACACTGGTTGAGAACGTTGTCACAGCTAGTCACGACTCGTGAACCGGTGTAGGTATTGGTTCCGCCGTACAGCATGGACCCACCCGTACAGCCGCCAACCGTGGAGCCTTTGCATAACCAGTTTCCGTTGTTTCTCCCTAGCGCGTCATAGCCCTGCACGTTGGTCAAGCCGTTGCCCAGCGAATAGCTTGTTTGACCAAACGGAGTGTTCTGCACGTTGCTCACCAGGTTTGGTGGGTTGGTCGCGTTGTTGTAGGATGCATTGGTCACCGACGTTACTTCACCAGCATTCGACCGGCCGTAGTTGATCGTACCGCTTGCTGGGTCTGTCTCACTGGTAAGGTTGCCCCCGAGATCGTACGCGAATGAGAGCGGGCGGCCCGTTTGCGCGGAGCCGCCACACGTCGACGGCCCACAGCCCCACATGTTGATGACATTCCCGGTCAGGTCATAGCTGAATTCTGAGCGGGCAAGCGTTGTTGCTGATCCCGAGCTCGTTGCGACCAGCCGTCCTTTTGCGTTGGTGGGAGTCGTCGACCAACCCTGGCCGGAGGGCAACGTATCGTAATAGAAGCCCTTATTCGGCGTGATCCCGTCGCTGTAGGCAACACTGAGGATCCGGCCAACCGCGTCGTACTGCGTCGTCGTGGAAGTGGTGACGCTCGCGTTTGTCTGGTTAGCCTTGGGACGGGTTCGCACGACCTGGAGGCCAGTGCCGTTGTAGGCGTAGCTGTACGTCGTTGTCCCACGCTCGGGTTCAGTGACTGAGATCGTCCTTCCGGCCTCGTCGGTCTGGAAGGTTCGACGTTGCCCGCCCTGCGTCACGGTTACTGTCTGACCCTGATTGTAGACATAACTGTAAGAGGTCAGGTATCCGGTGCCTGCGATATCCATGCCGCAGGGCGTCGGAGCAACCCCGTTCAGCGTGTTCGAGGAGATCTCGCAGACGCCGCTGACCCTGCCCAGCAGGTCGTATTGCGTGATGCGTTGCACTCCGTTGACGTCCTTTGTCAGAGCCGCGCGGTTCTGGTATTGCGTGGTCGACGTGCCGTCGGGAGTCGTGGTGCTGGTCACGCGTCCGAGCGCGTCATAGATGGTGGTGGTTCCCGTTCCCGAACAGCGCACCGGCGTGTTAAACCCGCTGCCCTGGTACGTCGTCGGAACGAACGCCAGAAGTCCGGTCTGATCGTAGCAATAGTCGGTCTGGTACCAGGGATTCGATGACTGACCATTGTTGAGCGCCTGCCGAATCGTCCGGCCATAGCCGTCGAGCAAGGTGCTCAGTCCGCCGTTTTGCCCCGTGCCCAGGTTGATATTCCATGACACATAAGGGTTAATCACGTTGCTGTAATTGACCGCGACCTGCCCACCGTTCGGGAGAGTCTCGACAGTCGGACGCATTAGGGCGTCATAGGTGTTGACCGTCGTGTACTCACCGGGGTTGTTGCCCTGAAACCAAAGCTGTGCGCCTGACGTAGCGTTGTAGTTGGCCGAGGTGCCCAAGGTCACCCCGTTGGTCAGGGGGGGAAATAACGTCTGTGTGGCAAACGTTCCAGTCGAATCGTAGGTGTAGCCCGTTGTGCCGTTCGGCGATGTCGTCGAGACCGGCATCCCGGTATCGTAATATGTGGTGGTGGTGGTCAACGTCGTACTGCTGTTGACGCCGATGTGCGCCGAGGTCTGGTTGCCGCGTGCTCCCGAAACAGAAATGTGCTGAGGCAAGCCGGAGGTTGCCGTGGGTGTGGTTTCATCATATCCATAGGAAGCGGAGGATAAAACGTTGCCGCTTCCGTCCGCCGTACTAGTCGCTATCACCTCGTCAAGGCCGTTATAACTCGAGCTGGTTTCTTGTAGCAGCGTACCGCCGGCGGTATATTGAGCAGAACTTAGGAGTACAACGCCTTGCGAATCGAAGGTGTTTTTGGTTAGCAACTGGCTACCGCCATTGAAACTCGAGGTGACGTCCGCCTCCGTAATGGGCAGCGTCACGGCCGCGCCGTCACAATTCGCAATCGCTCCGTTGTAGCAGGTGAAGATCTCCTCGAGCGGTGTCCCGCCGATCGAACCCTGATACACCTGGCGGTGCGTTTCAAGGAAGTGATTCAGAACCGAGTCATGGCTAAATACGAGGTATGCCTGATTACCCTTCTCGTCGGTGAGGGTGGTCGAAGTTGCGTTGGCGTTCACTGTGGCACGTATGTAACTTCTAGTCCCATCACTCGTCGTGCGCACGAGATTACCGGGTGTGCCGTCCGCGTTGATGCCTCCGCTGCTGCTGCAACCACTTGAATATGCGTAGGAGATTGTTCCTCCCGTGGGGAGCTTGATCGAGGCAAGCCTTCCTGTGACCGCTCCTGTGACACCGGGCGTGTTCTCGTAGGTAAAGGTGTACGTACTTGCCGCGCTATCCGGCAATGTGATGTGGTCCACGAGAGAGACACTCGTCGCTGGAAAATCCGTAGCCGCGCAGCCAAATTTGGTCTGAACTGTATACGTTCTGAAATAGACAGTGACCGTCGCAGTACCCGAATTAAGCGGGTAAGTATACGTAAGAGGACTAGATGGAGTGCCGTTGCCGGCCACGGTAAGCTCGGCTGTCCCCGTTGTATCTGTGAAAACGCCATTGCTGCTAAGAGAGATGATGTTTCCGTTTGCATCCTGCATCTGGGCAGGTGCGCTCGAAGTCGCCGAGGGTGGGTTCACCGGAACTTGAAGGATCTGCCCGGAACGGGTATGGATGGTGAGGTCGCTTATGTTGAGGTTATAACCTGAACCGTCCGATGGGACACCGGTCCCTGTGCTACTCGGCGGGATGTTGGAAAGCGGGCATCCGGAAGTGTGGAAATAGCTATACGGGTGATTACCGCCGTACGGATCGTGATATATAAATTGGGATTCGGTACTAGCTCCTGGTATCGGACCGGAGATACCGGCAGGTCGAGGGCAGGCGCTCATTCCTTGAAGGAATGTTAGATATCCGGTGAATGCACCACCTAACTCACCGTGGAAACCCCACGCCGGATCAGGCTGCCAATAGCCTGAGCCGACGCTGGTTGAGCTACTCCAGATTAGGCCGTCGTATACCAGCGAATAGCTGAATGGCAGCCCATGCCC
>CALMVL010000164.1 GCA_937873265.1 uncultured Granulicella sp. | reverse complement strand
CTCAGGGATGTCCTCTTGAGGCAGATTGGTGGAGGCGGCGGGAGTCGAACCCGCGTCCGAAACTACCTTTAGCAGAGAGCTTTCATGCTTTTCCCAGGTTCCTCTTTGTCTCGTCATCGGTGCTTAGAACGGGCAAAGATGCAACGACGACCAGCCTGATCCGTCTCGTCTTCGCCCGCTCAGGCGGTGCAGGGAAGACCAGCCTACTGTGCGACGGTTGCTCCCCGCCCGTAGGCGAAGCGGGGGCAATCGGCTACTTAGTTATTTAAGCAGCAAGCGCGAATTGAGGTTCGGCACTTATAGTTTTGTGAGCGATTACGGGTGTCCACACCCCGGCATGCCTCTCTGCCACAAGCAATCCCGTCGAAGCCGTGACGCCCCCAAATCGTGGAGCTGGCACCAACATTGCATTGGGCCCTGCAAAGATCTGCTTCGATTATAGCGTGACGACTCCGCTGGCTCGATCGCGACCTTTTTACAGCACGGAGCCGGCGGGGGCTTGACCTGTTCGGGGCAGCCGCGTACACCTGAGCCATGGCGTCTCCACGTTGCGTCTGGACTCTTGCTCTCTCCCTCCTCTGCTCGTCGGTGTTCGATTTCGCCCGCCAAGCCGAATCCCAGGTTGCACCTTCGTCGGCCTCCTCCAGCGTTGCCGTCTTTCCGGAGATGAATCCTGCCCTCCCCGCACTCTGGATCGTCGGAAATAGCGGTGTGAGGTCAGCTTCTGACACGCAAGCCGGCGCGGGATGGAACTCCTCCATAGCGCAGCTTTTCGATCTGACTAAAATCAACCTCATCGATCGCTCCGATGCGAGCAGCTCACCGCGAGACTATATCGCCAACCAGCGCTGGTCCGATATTCTGTCTCGCGTTCGACCCGGTGACTTCGTCTTGATCCAGTTTGCTTACCGGGCACTGACACCGGATAGCAGCGTGCAGAGCCGAGGCAGTCTTCCTGGTACAAGCGACGAGTTGCAAGAGACCGAAGATTCCGTGCAGCGGAAGCCGGAGTTGGTGCATACGTTCGGATGGTACCTGCGGGAATACGCCGTTGAGACGATCGCGCGAGGAGCCACACCCATCCTCTGCTCACCAGCGCCCAGCGGCTCGACTGCACCTGACCGGGACAGCGACATCGCATGGACGAAGGCGATCGCCATACAGCAGCGAATTCCGTTCATCGATCTTTCGGCGCTTCCGACTCGAGCGAACCACGCATCTGCTTCGAGTTCGGCGACCGGAGCGACACTGGATGGGCCATTCGTCGCTGAAGCGATTGTGAGTGGCTTGAAGGGAATGCCAAGCGATCCGCTTGCCGGCTACTTTTCAGCCAAAGGCAACGCGGTTGCGGCCAAACCTCCGCCTGCCCCGCTGCCGGATACTCCTAAAGCGCCGCCGTCGTGATGTTGACGCTTTGCCACTCACCATGCTCGATTCCTTCACGAATCTGAGCGGCGGTACGACCGCGCTTCGTTTCCTGATACGCATACGCCGCCTCTCCCAGGCAGGTAGCGCACGCCGCCCCGTGCGTCCCCTCGAAGCAGCTATGCAGGCTGTTATGCCCAAGCGCCCGGTCACAGTGACAGTAGCAGGGCTGTTGAAAGAGAACACCGGGTATCTGGGCCGCCATTTTATAAATCGTCACCTGGTAGGGATGCGAGAAATATGGCCCGGTCAGCTGATCTCCGCTCAGAACCGGAGCTAGTGACCGCTTCGGAGCCGAAGCGTTGTATGCCGGAATGTCATCCGCCGGATTGGACCACTGAGCCGACGCGACCATGGTTACCAGTCCAAGCACCACGCAGCCAATACATTTCTTCATGGAATGATCGTATGTAGCAGGAGGGAGATGTCGCAAGCAAAAAAGGACGGCACAAACGGTTCGTTGTTTGTGCCGGGAGGCCAGTGACGCAACTTAGAGCCTGCGATACAAAAACTCGGAGGCAAACGGGTCGAGGGAACGTTTCCTCTATGGAAAAGCATAACATAAGCGATTGCCATCATGGGAGCGTCGAACGCCAGCGGAAACGCTTCCTTCATCCGAATCCGGTCTATTTCAGCTTCCGGTCCCGGTATTTTCCTTTGCGCGCTTCGCAGCAGCCCACCCAGCCTTCGTCACCTGTCGACTACGGCCCACGGCCAACGCACCATCCGGAACGTCCTCGGTGATGCAGCTTGCCGCGGCTACATAGGCGCCCTCGCCTATCGAAAGCGGAGCCACCAGGATCGAGTTAGATCCGATGAAGCAGCCGTCGCCAATGCTGGTCTGGTGCTTGCGCACGCCATCGTAGTTGCAGGTAATTGTCCCCGCACCGATATTCACGCCGGCGCCAACCATCGCGTCACCCAGGTAGGTAAGGTGATTGACCTTGCTATCCGGCCCTACCCGCACGTTTTTCGTTTCGCAGAAATTTCCCACTCGCGACCGCTCCCCGATCACGCTGTCCGGCCGAAGATGTGCGTATGGCCCAAGAACCGCACCAGCCGCCACCACCGCTCCATCCAAGACGCACCCATTTCGCACGGTAACCTCGTCCGCGATCGAGGAGGACTCAATCACCGAGTATGACCGGATGCGGCAGTTACTGCCGATCGTGGTTGATCCTAACAGCTGGACGAAAGGCTCAAGAACTGTATCCGGTCCTACCTCAACCGTGGGGTCAATCACGCAAGTCTCCGGGCGGAAGATGGTGACGCCCCGCGCCATCAGTTTGCGCACTGTCGACATCCGCATCGCCGCATCGAGATGCATCATCTCTGCGATTGTGTTTGCCCCAAGCACCTCGTCGACATTCTCGGCCTGTACCGCCACCACGCGCTCCCCGTCCGCTACCAACATTGCCGCTACATCGGTCAGATAGAACTCGCCATGCGCGTTATCAGTCCCGAGCCCATCGAGCTTTCGAAAAAGCGCCTCCGTGCGGAAGCAGTAAATGCCCGAGTTGATCTCGCGTACCTCCATCTGCTCCGCGTCGAGCGATTTCTGCTCCACGATCGCCATCACCTCCGGCAGCTCGGGCGACCTTCGCAGAATTCTGCCATATCCAGTCGGATCATCGGGTACGGCCGTCAGAACCGTCATCGCTGCACGTTCATGGAGATGTGCCGCGCAGATTGCCTCGATCGTCTCCGGCCGGATTAGCGGCACGTCTCCTGAGAGCACCAGTAAGTTCTCCGGAGCTGCCTGTCCACCCGCTTCGTAGAAGCTCCTCACCTGTTGCATTGCGTGCCCCGTCCCGCGCTGTTCGGTCTGCAGCGCAAACTGCACGCCGGTGGACTCTACGGCTGCCTTCACCCGCTCCGCCTCGTGTCCGATGACGCAGACGATGCGCTCCGCCGGGAGAAATGCCTTTGCCGCCGCAATCACGTGTAACAAGAGCGGTCGCCCGCCAATCTCGTGCAGCACCTTCGGCCGCTTGCTCCTAAGCCTCGTTCCTTTTCCCGCCGCCATGATCGCAATGGCGAAGCTGGTTGTATCCATCGTTGACATCCTCTTGGCAAACCCGTCGTCTGGTCCGTGACAGCGCCAGTGCGCGGCTAATCAGATCCGAAGCTGCAATTGCTGTGTCTCTTTCTGCTCGGCCGAACTAGTCGGTTGCTCTACTCGTTCCGGCTGCTCCGGCTCCCGGTGCTCCCGGCGGCGGTGGAATGGTTACGTCAAGCGTTGTGACCTTTCCCATCCCGCTCAGCGGCGGCACAATCTGCGCCTGATTGCCCACGACCAACACCGCCAGTTTCTCCGGATGCACATACTTGTTTGCCACCCGAGACACGTCGGCCGCGGTGACGGCCTCAATGCCGGACTTGAATCTCTCGAGAAAGTCCAAAGGATACCCATAGAACGCAAGCGTCACCTGCTCCGTAAGCGTCTTGTCCGGAGAGTCGTAGTGAAAGATGAACGAGTTCAACACTTGGTCCTTCGCTTTCCGTAGCTCGTCCGGGCTCGGCGGGACGGACCGCAATCGCCCGACCTCATCCAGCATGGCCTTTGCAGCCGCTACCGTGCTCTCGCTTTTGGTTCCGGCCTCCACATAGAAGACGCCCGGGTGATCATAGGAAGCTCCGTAGCTCCCGCTTACGGAATATGCGAGCCCCAGCTTCGTCCGTACATCCTGCACGACACGCGACCCGAACCCACCGGAAAAGATCTCGTTCATGACGCTCAGCGCATAGTAATCCGGGTTTCGCCGCTCCGTCCCTTCCCCAATCAGCACCACGTTCGATTGGTCGACATCCGCCTTTTCGACGAAGTAGACGCCAGGCTTTGGCTCGGTGTAGCCGGCATCTGTCCTGTTCAACGTGCTCCCGCGCTTCATCGGCCCGAACGCGGCGCGCAGTTTCGCCTCCATCGCCGCACCGTCGAAATCTCCCGAAACCGCGACAATCATCCCGTTTGGAACGGTCGTGCGCTGATGCCATTGCTCCAGGTCCGCTACCGTCACTGCGGCCACTGTGCTGAACTCTGCCTCGCGCGCATACGGGCTGGCTGAACCGTACGCGAGTTGAATCGCCTCTCGATTCGCGAGGCCACCAGCGTCGTCGTTTCTCCGTGCGATTCCGGCGTCCATCTGGCGCTTCGCCAGGTCCAGTTTGTCCGCCTTGAATGCTGGATGAAGGAGCAGATCCATCGTGCTCGCAAACACAGTGTCAAAGTCGCCCTTGAGACTCGACCAGCGCACCGACGTTGACGCCAACCCCCCACTTGTCTCCACGCTGGCCGCCTTGGCCTCGAGTTGGTCGTCGAGTACGTCGCCGTTCACTGTGGTGGACCCGCTTGTCCGCCACGCTTGCCCGTACAAGCTCACCAACCCTACCTTCGCTGCCGGCTCTTCGCGGCTGCCTCCGCGAATCAGAATCGTGCCGTTCACAAAGGGGAGCTCGTGGTCTTCCTGCAAAAAGATCACCAAGCCATTCTCGAGCTCGATGCGCTTCGGCTGCTTCGGACGAAAGTCGTGCAGCGGCGGAATCGGGATCTTGGTCCACGGCTCCGCGGCAGCAGATCCCTGCCCGACCCCGGTCTGTCCGAGTGCCGTTCCTGTCGTCAAAATTGCAAGGATGAGCGTTCCAGCCGAGAACGGAAGCTTCTTCACTGGCCACCTCCGGCAGGAGCTGCAGTTGCCCTGGGCTTCGTCGTCGCCGCAAACTCGATTCGCGCGCTCGTTCGGTTGGTATCCACAAAGATCTTGTTCGCGACCCGGCGTACGTCCGCTTTGGTTACCGCATCCACTCGATCGAGCTGTCGAAATAACTCGCGCCAATCCCCGTAGCGCGTCTGGTACTCGGCCAGCTGCGTTGCCAGTCCCTCGTTGTCCGCCAGGCCGCGCAGCAGATCGGCCTTGGCCCTGGTCTTAAACCGCTGCAATTCCTCGTCCGAAATGTCCTCGTTCTTGAGGCGGTCGATCTGCGTGTGGATGGCCACCCGCATCTCTTCCGGCGTATGCCCCGGCAGCGGCACCGCATACACGGCGAACAGCCCGGGGTACTTCTCCCCCGGAAAATCACTAAATCCTTCCGCATCTGCCGCGATGCGCTGATCTCGGACTAGGCTCCGATACAGCCGGGCCGTTCTGCCGTTCGAGAAGACATCCGTAATCGCGTCGTACACCGCGTCGTCGGGATCCCGGTAATCCGGCTTGTGATAGCCCTCGATGTAGAACGGCTGCGTCGCCTCCCGAATCGTGACGCTCTTTTCCGCCATCTGCGCCGGTTCGACTGTGGTCATCGCTTCCGGCTTTGGCCCAGCTGGAATCGGCCCGAAGTAGCGCTCAAGGATCGGCATCGCGGTCGCGGCCTTCACATCGCCCACCACCGCGATCACCATGTTCGCTGGGACATAATAGCGCTCGTGAAAGTGCTCCGCCTCGGTCGCCGTCACCTGGCTGATCTCGCTTTCCCATCCCACATCCGGCCGACGGTACGGATGCGCCACGTACGCCGTTGCCAGGAACTGCTCGATCATCCTGCCCGTCGGCGAAGAGTCCGTCCTCAACCGCCGCTCCTCCTGCACCACGTCCCGTTCCTTGTAGAACTCCCGCAGCACCGGATGCGCCGTACGGCTGCTTTCCATGTAGGCCCAAAGCTCAAATCGATTTGACGGCATGCTCCAGAAATATTGCGTGGAATCCTTGCCAGTCGAAGCATTTAGCCCCACTGCCCCATTTTCTTCCGCAATTTCCGAGAACTCGTTCGGGATGACATAAGTCTGTGCCGACGCAAGTGAATCGTCAAAAGCCTTTTTCAGCTGCGCCAGCTTCGCCTCATCGCGCCCCACCGTCTTGCGTCGCTCAAATTCGTAGGCCGCCTCGGCCCTCTCGACTTTCGCAAGCGCGACCTTTTCGGCCGCGTAGTCCGTCGTCCCAATTTCATTAGTGCCCTTGAACGCCATGTGCTCGAACATGTGCGCGAGTCCGCTCTGCCCGCCCGGATCGTTCGCGCTTCCCGCATCCACCTCGGTGTAATAGGAGAAGATCGGAGCCTCAGGCCGCTCGCAGACGATCAGGGTCAACCCATTCGGCAGCACCTTAACCGTGGTTCTCTTCTCAAAGCTCGCCAGATCCTGCCCGCGCGCGGTCGACCCTACGCTCGCCAGTACGCCGGCCAAGCAGCCAGCCAGAAGCACCCTGCTTATTACTCCAAACCGCAAAACAAGACCTCGCAACAGAAATCCCCGAAACTCGAACACAGGTTCAGCATACGCGACAGCCCGTCACTTCCGACGAGGCACGTTGTATGCCATGAGTAGATGGACGTGTGATGCGCTCAATCGTTCCACTTAGGGATTGTCACGCGCGATCGACTGCGCCTCGCCGATCTCCAAGCCGCCATGATCGACCAAACCAGCACACTCCCCAGTGTCGCTGCCGACATCCACGCAAGCAAGCTGCGCGACCGAGCCGCCACCGCCTGAATCACCGTAGCCACCTCCGCCTCAGTCGCGGAGCTCAGGAATTGCAGCCGTGTCCACGCGTTGCGCTCCGCCGAGATCCCGTGCCTTAGGCATTCCGCCGCCGCTGCCGTCCAACTCCTTGCCGCCAGTGCGGCCAGCAACTTGGGATATCCGCGCAGCAGACCCACGGGCCCGAGATTGTAGACCATGTCCAAGAGCGCAACCTTGGCAGCGTCCGGCAGTTCGTCATACCCTCTCACGCCTTGCCGAAGCGGGGTCTCGAAACCCACGAGCATCGACCGCAGCAGCTCCTGGATCGTCTCTGCCCCAAGCTCAGGGCTCGTGCCGCAGCGGTATGCCCCCGACCGAAGCCCGGGTTCCATCCCGCGTACCCTGGCGAACTCCAGTACGATCTGCTCTCGACTCGCTACCCCGCCGCCGATCCGGAACGGCAGCGCGAGGGCAGCAGCCGCGTTCGCCAGCATCATTCCCACACCCACTGTCACGTGGCCGGACGTGTCCAGATACATCCATGGCACGCTCCCCTCAAACTCCGTCAACATCTCCAGCGATTGCTCAAGGTAGGTCGCCATTTGCCCACCCTAGCACGCCAAAGAAACCGAAGACGTCACTCCATTCCATCCCCCAAATTCGCCATGCATCCTCCCCCGAACGGCCCGGCGAGTGCCCTTGTTGTCAAGTTGCACGTTTGTCACCATCGTCGTGACATGAATCCCAAGCAGCTCACTCCGTCCCACTTCGGCCTCGCTCGCAGACCCCCGTCTCTCACCCTGGCGGCGACTGTTCTGCTGCTGCTGTGCCTGCTTCTGCTCTCCTCGCCGCTGCTTCGTTCCCAGACTGCGGCAGAGCGGACCGTCATACAAGCTCGAATCGCGAACAGTCCGACTTCCGAGATCGTCGACGCTGGTCCGCTGCCCACCTCCGAGCCGGTTGAACTCACCCTGTATCTCGCCCCATCCGGCATGCAGCAAACAGCACTCCAAGTTCTGCTCGCCGACCAGATCAACCCATCCTCGCCCAGCTACCATCACTGGCTCACCCCCGCGCAGTTCGGCGAGTCCTTCGGCGCGACCGACGACCAGCTCGCCGCCCTCAGCGCCTGGATCAACGCGCAAGGTCTCTCCGTCAGTTCGGTAGCCCCGGCCCACAATCGCGTCGTCGTCACCGGCACCGCCGGCCAGATTGAGACCTCGTTTCAGGTCGAGCTGCATCGCTTCAGCTCCTCCGCGGAGTCCTATTTCGCGAACGTCTCACAGCCGTCCCTTCCTTCTGAACTGGCTGCCTTCACCTCCGGCGTTTCCGGCCTTGATAACCTGCCCGCTGCCCGCCCCAGCACCGTCGCCTCGCTCACCGGCAGAAGCCTCCTCTCCGATCCCCTTTCTGCTATCGCCAGCCTCGTCGACAGCAACACCTCCCCGGCCATCACCGTCTCCACGGCGGCCTGCTCCATCGACCTTCTCCCGTCCGAGATCGCACTCTACCGCGGCCTTCTGCGCCAGGCCAACGCCCAGGGCATCACCGTCCTCGCCACCAGCGCCTGTGGCACCCGCGGCTCCGGCAGCTTTCCCGCCAGCCTTGCCGAAGCGACCTCTCTGACCACCAGCCCCAGCGAGGCGACTGTCGTCGGCATCGATCCCCGCCCTGAGTGGCAGGGCGCTCCCGGCCTCCCTGCCGACGGCATGCGGCAGGAGCCCGATCTCGAAACCAGCTCGGCCGGCGACTTCGCCCAGGCCGTATCCGCCATCCTCAAGAAAACCGGCTCGCGCCAAGGAAACATCAATCGCAACCTCTACGCCCTCGCAGCACTCCCCGGCCTCTATACCCAGCCGGAGGCCATCCCCGCCGGCGCCTGGCAACCCGCAACCGGTCTCGGCAAAATTGACCTTCAGGCACTCGTTAAGGCCTACGCCTCCGGAACGTCGGCAACAACGACCTCGCTAGTCTCCTCGCTCTACACCGCGACCTATGGACAAGCGATCACCCTTACGTCAGGCGTGACCGCTACCACTTCCGCCGCCGCTCCACCCAGCGGAACGGTCACCTTCACGTCGACCACTCAGGGCACACTCGGAAGCGCAGCGCTTTCCGGGGGGCAAGCGATCCTGGCAACCGGCGCGCTGCCGGTCGGAACCTACACCATTACCGCCAACTACTCCGGCGACTCCAACTACGCCGCCAGCAGCAGCACCAGCTCGGTTGTCGTGACAGTCAGCATCAGCAACGCGACGGTCACTGCAACCATTTCCCCCGCGAGCGGCGTTCCCTACGGTGCGACGGCGACAGTCACCGCCACTGTTACCCTTCCGAACTCCACCGTGGCTCCTGCAGGAAGCGCCACAGCGCAGATCCAGGGCATCACCGGAGCCAGTTACAGCAACACGCTTTCGCCGAACATGGGCAGCAACACCGCGACGACCAACATCCCTGTTTCGGTGCCACCCCCCGCGCCGACGCCCTACACCATCTCCGTCACCTGCACCGGCAACACAAATTTCCAGTGCCAGTCGCCGGTGAATCTTCTGTTTACATCCGTCAAGGGCAACTCCAACGTTACCCTCAGCGTGCAGCCCGCCGCTCCTCAAGCTGGCCAGCCTACCTCCATCACGGCTACGGTCGTCAACGCCGGGAACGGCACCGGAACCTACACCTTTTCCGGCTCGGTTTCCTTCTTCGACAACGGCAAACTCCTCGCCACGGCCCCGGTCGCCACTAACCAGGCCACCACCGTCCAAACCCTCTCGGGCAACACCACCCACAGCATCGTCGCCATCTACACCGGCGACGGCAACTGGAACGGCAGCACTTCCAGCGCCGCTTCCGTCACGCCCACCATTCTCCCTTCCTCGCTCGTTCTCTCGAGCAACGCGGGCAATGTTGCCAGCTCACTCGCCGGCGTCAACATCGTCCTCACCGGGACCATCACGACCAACGTCACCAACACCGCAGGCCCGACTGGAACCGTCACCTTCTTCGACACCTTCAACGGCAGCGTCACCCAACTCGGCAGCCCATCCGTCGCCGTACCCAATGGACCAACCGCAGGAATCGCACAGTTCGCCACGACCGGCCTGCTCGCCGGCACCCACAACATTTACGCCATCTACAGCGGCGACAACAACTTCGCCCCCGCCACCTCTCCCGTTCTGCAAATCACCATCGCCGACTACGTCCTCAGCATGGTGCCTTCCACCCTCACGCTTACCGGCGGAACCAGCGCTAACGTCGCCATCCAAATGAATCTCATCGGCGGCTTCCAGGGCTCGGTCAGCTTTGGCTGCACGCCGCCCGCCGGCAGCAACGCCACCTGCTCCTTCTCCCCTGCGTCGCTCTCGGCAGGCGGCGTCACCACCATGACCATCAACACCACTGCCGCGACCACGGCCACCTCAGGCACCCAGAGTTCTCGCCTGCACCGTGGGAGCGGCTGGGGCATCGGTTCAGGCCTCAGCCTGGCATCTCTTCTTTTTCTCGCACTTCCACGTCGGCGTCACCCCGCGTTCAAGCTGTTGATCGTCTTCGGCCTATCCGCCCTGCTCGGCTTATCCGGCTGCGGTCAGGGGACAACCTCCACGCAGGCGACTGCGACGACCACCACCACCGCCCCGGCAAACCTGGGAACCCCGCTCGGCACGACCAATTTCCTGATTACCGCAGCCGGCACTAACGGCATCAACACCAGCCGGCATACGTACCAATACCAGGTCACGGTCGAGTAGTGCCGCGACCCATGTAACCTGATCGGTTTAGAGTGCAGTATCCGGGTTGAGTTCGTCCGCCGTGAGCCTGTCCCCGAGTGTCTTTTCCAAAGGTTCCTGCTCAGGTAGCTCCTCCGACCGTCGCTCTCCCGAACCCTCCGGCTCACGCCGCTCTAAGCCACGCAGCTCTGGAACGATCCGTTCGGTCGACGCCACCTGCATAAAGTAATCCTGCGCCGCAAACGGAGCCGCGTTTTTCTGCGGGGCACGCGTGTACTGCCCGTCCTGCTGCAGCAATCGAGCTTTCACGTTGTCCCGCAAGTACGATCGCAGAATCTGATTCTCCAACCTCTCCCGCAACTCCGGCTCCGTCACCGGGAACACCGTCTCGCATCGTTCATACAAGTTCCGCGGCATCCAGTCCGGGCTTCCGCAGTACACCTCGGTTGCGCCACCATTGCTGAACGAGAAGATGCGGCTGTGCTCCAAAAACCGCCCCACGATGCTCCGCACGCGAATCCGCTCGCTCAACCCCGTCACCCCCGGCCGAAGCGCGCACATACCCCGGATAATCAGATCGATCTCCACCCCGGCCTGCGACGCCGCATACAGCGCCTCGATCGTCGGCCGGTCTAGCAGACCGTTCATCTTGGCAACGATCGCCGCCGGCCTCCCCGCCCGGGCATGCTCCGTCTCCCGCCCGATCAGGCTCAGCAGGCCGGCCGCGAGCGTCAGGGGGGCCACCAGCAACGGCCGGTACACCGCCTCTTCTTCCTCCTCGTCCGCCGTCAGCGCCGTCAGGTAATTGAAGACCGCCTGCACCGCGGACGTGATCTCGACCTTCGCCGTCAGCAGACTGATGTCGGTGTAAAACCGTGCTGTCACCGGGTTGTAGTTGCCTGTGCCCAGGTGCGCGTAGCGCCGCAGCACCCCATCGGGATCACGCCGCACCAGCAGCGCCAGTTTGCAATGCGTTTTCAACCCGAAGACACCGTGGTACACCCCGACGGCCGCATCCTCCAGTTCGCGCGCCCACCGGATGTTGGACGCCTCATCGAACCGAGCCATCAGCTCCACCACGACCGTTACGTCTTTACCCGCACCGCCCTGCGCCGCGTCCAGCAGCGCCCGAAACATTGACGAATCCGCGCTCGTCCGATAAAGCGTCTGCTTGATCGACACCACCTGCGGATCTTTCGCGCCCGCCTCAATAAAGCCCTCCACTGTCTTGTAGCTGTCAAACGGGTGGTGAAGCAGCACGTCGCGCCCGCGTAGATCCTCAAAGAGATCCGTGCACTTCGGCGGAAGCCGGTACTCGCGGCCGGAGAACGCGGGGTACTTCAGCTCCGGCCGGTTCACCTCGCTATGCAGATTCATCAACCGCGACAGATTGACGGGCCCCTCCGTCCGGAAAACCTGCCACGCGTCGAGCTCGAAGTTCAACCGCAGCCGCTCCGTCAGCTCCTCACTCGCGTCGCAATCGATCTCCATGCGCACCGCGTCGCCCTTGCGCCGGTTGTGGAGCTCCGCGCGCACACTCTCCAGCACCGACCGCGACTCCTCCTCCTGCATGTACAGGTTGCTGTTGCGCGTAACGCGAAATGGAGCCGTTTCCAGAATCTCGTACCCGCGATACATCCGCTCCGCCTGCGCCTCGATCAGATCGTGCAACAGCACAAACGCCGTCTCGCCCTCCTTTGCCGGCAAGTGGATCAGTCGCGGCAGCGATCGCGGTACCGTCACCACGCCCAGCACTGGAACTGTCTTCACCCCGCTCGCCGGCTTGCGTTTATGCCGCAGCAGCAGCGCCACGCACAGCGCCTTGTTCAGCACGCGCGGAAACGGGTGCGACGGATCAATCGTCACCGGCGTCAGCAGCGGGTCCACCTGGGCCTCATAAAACCCCGCCGCAAACTCCTTCTGCCCATCCGACAAACTCTTCCAGGGCAACACTCGAATCTTCGCCCGCTCCAGCGCAGGCAACAGCTGCTTCCGCCAGCAGCGGTACTGCGCGCGCACAAACTTCTGCATCTCCGCGCTCACCCGATTAAGCAACTCTTGCGGACTCAGCCCACTCTCGTCCCGTTCCGTCGCCTCGCCGTCTTCGATCCGCTGCAGGATCCCCGCTATCCGAATCTCCAGGAACTCGTCCAGATTGCTCGCCGTGATCGCCAGGAACTTCACCCGTTCCAGCAGCGGATTCCGTTCGTCCTCCGCTTCTTCCAGCACCCGCCCATTGAACCGCAGCCAACTTTCGTCCCGGCCAAGAAAGCGCGTCGGCGGTGCTTCGGGCGTTGCCTCGGCCTTGCGCTTCTTGCTTGCTGTGCGCTTCTTTCCTGATCCCTTGCGGGCCATTGGAACCCCATCGGCCGCGATCACCGGAACGGCGTCAGCCTGCGCCCCGCCCTTCGCGAGCTTTCTTCTCAGCGTCTTTGCCGAATGCTTCTTGGCCTTCATAGTCTCGGTGACAATACGCGTTTCCCGTGAACGTCGCGCTACAAGGGTCAGATGCGTCCCGCCATCAAACGAGACCCGACCACGATTTCCGGGATCGCTGCCCGAGGCGTGCCAAATCCTTTCTGCTCAGATGGACCGTTTACCCCTTGCCCGGCCGAAACCGGACCGCGTAGAACCCGCCAAACACCGTCATGAGCAGCCCCCACCAGAACGTCGTGTGCAGCGTCAAGAGCAGCGGCAGTTGCAGTTCCGTCTCAGACGGGTGATGCCACTGGTACACCCCTACCGGCAGCAGCACCAACCCATACATCAGGCAAAGCGCCCCCACAAAAAACCATATGGAAAGCCGCGGCGAGTGTTTGCCCTGCGGATCCAAGTCCGACGAAGCGGGATGTTTCGTTACATTGGGTTCAGGTCCAGACATACTTCCCTCGCTCCTACCAGAACATCAGATTCAACACAAAGAAAACTACGCCGACCACCACCGCCCAAAAGATCGGCTTCTGCCAGACCGTCGTCGCCCCATCGCTCGGCAACACCGTTGCCCCATACACCAGCCCGTTCAGCTCCGCATCCGTCTTCGGCCTGGTCACCAGGCTCACCGCAACGGTTACCACGACGCAGATAACCCAGCACCACAGGGCGCGGTAAAGGTTTTCTGCCATCGGCTTCGCATCCGGAGACAACGCGATGTACCGCAGCGCCCCCGGATCTTTCTGCACCCACGCCCACATCCCGATCGACGACGCCGTCCCGCAGAGCAGCCCCCAGAAGCCGCCCTCCTTTGTCGCCCGCTTCCACAGCATGCCCAGGATCACCGTCCCAAACAGCGGCGCGATAAAGAAGGAAAACAGCGCCTGCACGTAATCCATGATCGACGCCGCGTTCGCCACCAGATATGCCGTGCCGATCGACACCAGCATGCCCACCACGGTTGATGCGCGACCCATAAATACATAATGGGAGTCCGCCGCCTTCTTGTTCATGTACGCACCGTAGATGTCATACGTCCACACCGTCGCAAACGCACTGACATTGCCCGCCATTCCACTCATAAACCCGGCCACCAGCGCGGTGATTCCCAGTCCCAACAGCCCCGGCCCGCAGTACCGGATCAGCATCAGCGGCAGCACCTCGTTATAGCTGTGCTGCCCCGTAGCCACCGCCACGCTCTCCGGCACCAGGTGCATCAGCGTCCCATCCGGATTGCGCAGCACCGCCAGCGCCAGCAAGCCTGGCACGATCACAATGAACGGCACCGCCATCTTGAACGCCGCCCCAATGATCGGCGCCATCTTCGCCGCGCGCAGGTTATTCGCGCTCAGCACCCGCTGCACCACCAGGAAGTCCGTCGTCCAGTACCCGAAACTCACCACAAATCCGAGGCCAAACACGATTCCGGTCCAGTGCACTCCCATCGGATTCCCCGCAAACGAGCCCAAGTTCGACCACATGTGCGTGTACCCCGGATTACCCACATTGGCAACAATCTGACGCTTCAGATTCGTCCAGCCACCTGCTTCGATCAGCCCCACTATCGGAATCAGGGCCGCGCCCGCCCAGATCAGCACAAACTGCAGCACCTCGTTGATGATGGCCGACCGCAAACCGCCGAGCATCACGTACAGCCCTACCGTCACCGCCCCGATCCAGATCGAGAACGAAATGTTCCAACCGAGCACGACCTTCATCACCAGCGCCATCGAGTACATATTGACGCCGCTCATCAGCACCGTCATAAACCCGAACGAGACCGCGCTCACCGCCCGCGCTCCCTCGCCAAAGCGCAGCTGCAGGTATCCCGGAACCGAGTGTGTCTTCGAGATGTAGTAGAACGGCATCATGACGATGCCCAAAAACAGCATCGCTGGAATCGCCCCGATCCAGTACCAGTGCGTCGCCAGGATGCCGTACTGGTACGCCGATCCCGCCCATCCCATCAGCTCCAGCGAGCCCAGATTTGCCGAAACAAAACTCAACCCCGCGATCCACGCCGTCATCTCCCGCCCGGCGAGAAAGAACTCCTCGCTGGTCGACGCGGAGTCCTTGACATAGAACCCGATAAACACAACTAGCGCGAAGTACAGCAGCAAAATCACCACGTCAATCGGCGACAGGTGGGTCAGCTGACCGGAAACAAACAACAGCAACGTGGGCGCCACATGCATGTTACGGAGTTCCTTCTCAGAAGCTCAGACGCGCCTCTGATCCTCTCTCTCATTTCGGCCGCACGCGCCTGCCGGCCAGCCTGCGTCGCCCTCCCGCGGAAGGCGGCGAAATCGCTGCAACTATACCAGCCGCAACAGACGGCAGTCTTTCAAACGCCGCACTCGCGAAGGTCAGCCTCCGCTCCCCGTGTCCACCCAATACAATCTCACCATGGAGATCAAACGGATCGGATCGCAGCCCTCAGGCAAAGGGTCGGCAGACTGGTTTACCGGTACAGTCCGCATCGACCCGCTCTTTCAAGCGCCCGACCCGGCCCGTGTCGCCGGGGCCGCCGTTACCTTTGAAGCGGGAGCCCGCACCGCCTGGCACACCCATCCCCTCGGCCAAACCCTCATCGTCACCGCAGGCTGCGGCTGGGCGCAGCGCGAAGGTGGACGCGTTGAAGAGATCCACCCCGGAGACGTCGTCTGGTTCGCACCTGGGGAGAAGCACTGGCACGGGGCGACGCCCACCAATGCCATGACGCACATCGCCGTCCAGGAGCAGCTCGACGGCACGTTCGTCCGCTGGATGGAACACGTCAGCGACCAACAATACCAACGCTGACCCGAGGTTCAACCCGGCTTCATCCACCCGCGCGCGACGCAACAACCCAACGCTCCTGCTCGCCCATCTTTTCCGTCTTCGCTTGCAACCTGCCGTCCTATCAGCGAAGCTAGATTCATCGGGTTGTCGATCGCGCCCGCCAAGGAGAGCACCTCATGCAGCTTCGTCATCTCGGTGGATTTGCCCTCGCGGCCGCACTCACCATTACTGTTCCCGCCACCACCTTCGCCCAGACGGCAACGCAGGATACAAAGAACGCCGGAACCGATACCAAGAACGCCGCCAAAGAGGCCGGAAGCGCCACGAAGAAGACCACCAAGAAGGCCTACCACAAGACCAAGCACGGCACCAAGAAAGTCCTTCACAAGATCAGCGGTAAGCCCGACAATGCCGCCACAAATCCTTCCCACTAGGCTCTTTCGTCGCGATCGTATCCAGGGAAAGATGGAATCCTGACCGCAAGGCTCACGTCCAATGCAGCGTGGGCCTTCGCGTCTTCCCCGTCTTGAGACAGCCCCCGGGGAAGCACCGTAAACGCCTGCCTTGCTATGGGGTCGCTAGTTTCGCGACCATCCCTCCCGTGTCAGGACCGTGGAGGTACGCAGTTCTCCCGGGCACCCCCACGCCCGAGCTCAGGCTTACCAGCGCCACCCAAAACACATCCGCTCCCAGCAGATGCAGCAGCTGCAGCCAAACCGGCGCCAGCAGCAGCACATCGGCGATACCCAACACAAACTGCGCCAACAGCAGTCCGGCCAGTACCTTGGCCACACGTCCTGTCCAGTCCTGCCGCCCCCACGCCTGTCGTAAAAGCCACAGCACAAACATCGCAGCGACCACCGCACTCGCAGGGTGCACCCACCGGAAACGGATCAGAGCCGGCGACCCCGCAGAAAGATCAGCCGCTACCGCTGCCCGCAGCGAAGGAGCAGGGAAGAGCGTATCCCCCAGCGCTGCCAGACTGCCGCTCACTCCGACCAGCAGCGTCGCCAGCAGACCTACTCCCATGATCCCGACCGGCGCCGATCGCCACGTTGTCCCCTGCATCGTTCCCACCTTGTTGCCAGTCCGCAACAGCAGCGCGGTCACCGTAAGCGCCGCCAGAAGCAGCAGCGTGTTGCTCAGGTGCACCGATAGCATCACCATCCGCCCCACACTTTGGTTTCCCGTCACATACCCCAGCTTCACCAGCAACGCCCCAAGCAGCGCCTCATTCAGCAGCAGCACCCCCGAAACCACCGCCGCCACCCGCGCCGGCCATCCCTTGCCCGTCGTCCGAAAGGTCCACACCACCAACCCCAAAACCAGAAGCGTCGATCCGCCCGTCATCATCCGGTGTGTAAACTCAATCACCGTATGCACGCCCGGTGATACCGGGATGACCTGTCCGTTGCACAGCGGCCAGTGACTCCCGCACCCCGCTCCCGAGCCCGTTGCTCGCACCATCGCCCCCCAAGCAATCACCAGCACCGTGTACGCCACCACCCCCCACGCGTACCGCTTCGCCCACACCCGCGACCTCGACCACCCCGCAACCGCCTGCTCCGCCCCCGGTTTTGTCATGCCTCGATTCTACGAGCGCAACCGCAAAGCGTCCCCACTTTGCTGCCTC
>CALMVL010000163.1 GCA_937873265.1 uncultured Granulicella sp. | reverse complement strand
GAGCAAAGTCCTCACACCGCTGTTTGGCAGCAGAGTGCGGCGTCGATCTGGGACGGTTTCTGAACCCCCGACTTGTCCCGGACATCTCTACTATGCGTATTAGCTTATTTGCTACTATACGTAGTATATTAGAAAAAGGAGAAGAGATCATGAAAACGATGGAGCGGGGCGGCGCTCGTTCGGACGTACCGATGTCGAAAGCAGAGGCGGGGCCGTCACTCTCAGCGACTCTCCGCCTCCACTCGCAGCAAGGCTCGATCGCGTATGACGACACGGGCGGTTCCGGTCCGATGGTCGTTGCCATACCCGGCATGGGTGATCTCCGAGGAGAGTACCGCTATCTAACGCCGCAGTTGGCAGCGGCTGGCTACCGCGTTGTCACACTGGATGTGCGGGGGCACGGTGCGTCCAGCATCGTTTGGGACGACTACTCGGCCCATGCGATCGGGCGGGATGTGCTGGCGCTGCTCAAGCATCTCGGGCAAGAGAAAGCGGTGGTGATCGGAAACTCGTTTTCAGCTGGCGCCGCGCTTTGGGCAGCTAAGGACGCGCCGGAGGCGGTGAGTGCCGTCGTGATGATTGGGCCCGTGTTGCGCGATGCAAAGAACCTGCCCTGGTACATCCGCGCGATCCTGGCGATAGGATTAGGCGGACCATGGCGCGTCAACTTCTGGCTTATGTACTGGACCAGTCTGTTTCCGTCCCGCAAGCCGGCCGACTTCAAGTCATACAAAGCTGCACTGGGAGCAAACCTGCGAGAGCCCGGGCGTATGAAAGCGCTAAAGACGATGGTCTATCTCTCCAAAGCCGACACCGAGGCAATGCTCGCCCCTACGGGCCTTCCCACGCTGGTGGTGATGGGAACGAAGGATGCTGATTTTCCGAATCCAGCAGAAGAGGCAGCTTGGGTTGCGGGGAAAACAGGCGCGCGCGTGCTTCTGATGGAGGGCGCAGGTCACTACCCCCAGACGGAGATGCCGGAGCAGTGCGGCCCGGCTATCGTGAGCTTCCTTCGCGAAAGGCTTGCATAAGTGCCGCGCGCAGGTCTCAACCTCGACGCTGTCGTCGACGCTGCCGTGGTGATCGCCGATGCCGATGGCCTCGATTCCCTATCATTCGCGAAGCTGGCGATGGAGCTCGGAGTGAGAGCGCCCTCGCTGTACAACCATGTTGAGTGCTTGGGATCGCTGAAAGCGCACCTAACAAGCCGGGCACTTTCGCTGCTGCTCGATGCGACAAGGGACGCCATGGCGGGCATTGCCGGAAGGGAGGCGTTGGCCGCGTTCGGTCGTACACAGCGCGACTTCGCAAAGGCACACCCGGGGTTGTGGTCTGCTTTCAAGCTACCGATTGCCCAATGGAGCGACGCCGCGCAAAGGACGGCTGACTCCTACGTCGCTCTGGCGTTGGCGATTATGCGTGGTTACGGACTCGCGGGAGATGACGCCATCCACGCAACACGCGTGGTGCGCGCCTCCCTGCAAGGCTTCATCGACCTAGAAGTGGGCGGCGGTTTTGGTTTGAAGCAGAAAGTGGACCTTAGCTTTGACACGCTCTTGAGTATGTTGCACGTCTCTCTCAGCCAATATCCGGTGACTACTGGGCATAAGCAGCTTCGAGCTGCAAAGTAAGGAGATCATGCCTACTCCGTCTCGCGCCAGCCGCAATGGAAAAGGATGTTCGTAAGTGCCGACGCCGGCTGCACCCGCATGCGCAGATCCCAGGTGTCGGGCCGGTTGTCGCGACCGCCTGACATTGCGCAGACTTGTCTTCTCGACCAGACTTCCCTACCGATGTGCCGAGCGAGTTTGTTGGAGGCAGCGCGCTCGAGAGCCTTTGAATGTGACGGAGTCTCTACGGTGCGCGAAGCGGAGAGCAAGGAGGAGTGGACTGTTGTTCTCCCATGCAGAACTCTAACGACTCCTTCATCATTCAGGGCGGATTGTTACTGGATCAATCTAGCCTGTGCTCGCCGCCTGACGATGTAGCGCCACTGCTGATTTGTCATCGTGGGCTAGGCGGCGTCACTCTCCGCTTCTGAAGGTGCAGCAGGTGAAGGCGCCTGGTTGTACATGCGCATAACCATCTGGCCATGTCCCACAGCGGCGCCGGCTTGGATGGCGGCTGTGATGAAGACCGTTTCTGCCATCTCCTCAGCAGTTGCCCCGGCCGCTTTAGCCGCTTTGGTATGAACATCGATGCAGTACGGACATTGAAGGCTGAGGGCGACCGCAACCGAAATAAGCTCGCGGATTTTCGAAGGGATCTTTCCGTCCGCGCGCTCGGCCGCTCGCTTGAGAGCCAGAAAGGCGTTCGCTTCTAGCGCTGATTCTTGGAGCAGATCCTTGGCGTATCGGTAGTCAGCGGGGTTCTGGAAGTCGGGCATAGGTCTCTCCATGACACTTCGCTCGCAAGAGCTTTGTTGAGGCGCTTCGGTGTGGGTGAAGGCAACTTTCCTTGGCTTACAAGGGACTACACGTACTCGCTAGTCGCTCTGGCGGGAGAACCTCTGCTGCAGCGTGCCAAATAGGCCGGCAACCCAGCACATGGGGCAGCCGCGGAGAGCGACGAGAGAACCGAGCACCAGCACCACCGCGATGATCGGCCTTTCACTGCCTAACTTGATTGCGAAGAAGATGCCTGCCAGGCCAAGGGCACCGCGTAGAAGGTGTTCCGTAACGGAGCTGCTGGCAAACGGTAGTGAACAGGCCTGAGCCATGGGAACTCCTTGTGCACATGACGACCTAGTGGTCTGGTTGCAGGTACTCCCGCAGTAGCAGGCGTGCCCGGTGCAGATTGCCCTTGACCGCCTCGCGGGTACGTCCGAGGCGCTCGGCGATCTCGTTGATGGT
>CALMVL010000162.1 GCA_937873265.1 uncultured Granulicella sp. | reverse complement strand
TGCAGGAGGCGAAGAAGGTTGAGAAGTCGAATCGCGCAGGCATCGAGCCGCCACCCAAGAACCGCGGCAATTCGGCTCAGGCGTATGCCGATGCGCCCGTAAAGCTTGCCAAAGGGTACCTGTCGCCCACGGAGATTCACAATCCGATTGAGCTGTTCGCCACCACCGTCATCGTGAACGAAGACGAGACGATGACGATCTACGACAAAACGCAAAGTGTCAGCAACAGCCAACTCCTGGTATGCAATGCCCTCGGCCTTTCTAAGGATGACGTCCGTGTAGAAAGTCCATTTGTCGGAGGCGCGTTCGGATCGGCATTGCGGCCGCAATACCAGCTCATACTTGCTGCGATGGCGGCGAAGGCGCTGAAGCGTTCGGTCCGGTTAACGCTCACGAGAGACCAGATGTTCACTCTCAGCCATCGGCCGGAAACGCTGCAGGAGATCCGCCTCGGTGCCGACACGGACGGCACCCTGCTCGCGATGCATAACGAATCGTTGCAGGCCACCTCGCGTTACGAGAACTACTTTGAAGTCATCGCGAACTGGAGCGGCCTGAGCTACCTCTGCGAAAACGCCACCATGGAAGAGAAAACGGTGTCCATGGATATCTCCACTCCGGGCGATATGCGTGCACCTGGCGCTGTACAGGGCGTTTGGGCGATAGAAACGGCGATGGATGAACTGGCCGTCGCCACAGGTCGCGATCCCGTCGATCTGAGACTGCAGAACTATGCTGAAAAAGACCAGAACCACGGTAAGAAGTATTCCAGCAAGGAGCTGAAAGCCTGTTACGCGCAGGGAGCGGCGATGTTTCGCTGGAACGAACGCAAGCCGACGCCGCGCACGGAACGCCGTGGCACCGCCCTGGTCGGGCGCGGTATGGCCGGCGGAGTTTGGGAATCTCCCCAAATGCCCGCCGCTGCGAAAGCAACACTTGCGCCAGACGGTACGTTAACGATTGCCAGCGGCACGGCCGATATCGGCACCGGCACCTACACCGTCATGGCGATTCTTGCAGGCGAAGCACTCGGTCTGCCGCTTGCAAAGGTCGTTGTGAAGCTGGGCGACTCGGAACTACCCGTTGCCCCGCTGGAAGGAGGCTCCTGGACCGTTTCTTCAGTCGGAACAGCTGTTACAGAAGCGTGCAAGGCCGTTGCGGAGAAAGTGTTCAAGCTCGCCTCCGGTCTCGACGATTCGCCCTTAAAGCACGCATCGTTCAAAGACGTGGAATTCCTTAATGAGCGTATTTCCTTGCGCAGCGATTCCGCGAAGTTCGTGACCCTGGCTGCCGCACTGGCGTCGGGCGACGGTCAACCGATCGCGGAAAAGACCAAGACGGGGCCGAACTTCGTTAAGCAGCACGGATATAAGAGCTACACTCACTCGGCCGTGTTTGCCGAAGTAGAGGTGGACGAAGATTTCGGTACCGTGTCGGTATGCCGCGTGGTGAGCGCGATTGCGGGCGGGCGCATCATCAATCACGAAGCGGCCCGCAGCCAAATTCTTGGCGGGGTTGTTTGGGGCATCGGCATGGCGCTTCAGGAGCAGGCTGAAACCGACCATCAGTTCGGTCGCATCATGAACCACAACCTAGCCGAGTACCATGTGCCAGTCAACGCCGACGTGCATGACATCGAGGTCATTTTCGTCAAAGAGGAGGACGACATCGTCAATCCAATCGGCGCGAAGGGTCTGGGAGAAATCGGACTCGTCGGTGTAGCTGCTGCCATTGGAAATGCGATCTACAACGCAACAGGCAAGCGCATTCGCGAGCTGCCCATCACACTCGATAAGCTCATCTGAGGTTGCGTTCCAGGCGTCCGCAGTGCCGGCTAGAGATTCATCTCATTAGGAGATGGCATGGTTCCTGTAATACGGGAGACCTGCGCGCAAATCAGGTCATCCAAATGCCATTTACATCGGCGATCAGTCCTTATAATGTATGGTCCGCCGCGCGACTGCAAGGGGGAAGTTGGTCGAGGACAAGTCTGC
>CALMVL010000161.1 GCA_937873265.1 uncultured Granulicella sp. | reverse complement strand
CACGCTCCGTCCCAGCATCGCCGCCGCTTCCGTCACCAGGAGGCTGCTGCGATGACGCGAGCCCAGCAGTCCAAGATAGCGCGGCAACACTGGCAGCACCCGCTCCAACAGGTCGCGATCCTGCTCATAGCTGTGCGTCATCACAATCACTGCGTCGCCCGCTCGAACACCCGGTTCGGCACCGTCGCAACACCGTCGTTCGATGCGCCCGAGGAAACCGCTCCGCAGTCACCAGTTGCGCCCTGCTGTCGGCCACCTCGACCGTCCAACCTAACAGCGCGCCCATCTCCACCAGCGGCTTGGCATCCTCGCCCGCGCCGAGCACGAGCAACCGTTGCGGAGCCTCTATCCTCTCCACGAACCGTCCCTCGCACTCACCTCCCACGCGTATGTCCCGCGCGAAGGCGATTTCCGCCATCGACAATTCCGGGCTCGCAAAACTTACCGCGTCTTCTACATCCAGCACCAGCCGCCGCAGTCCTCGATCCCCATCCGGAAGAAAACTCACGATAGTCGACTTCCACCCGTCCAGCGACGCCTTCATTGCGCCCAGCAATGCCTCACCCTCTGGAGCCCCGGCCGGCTCGAAAAGCAGGCCCAGCGTACCGCCGCAACCCAACCCGTAAGGAATTTCCGCCGTATCTTCGATTATCGTGGCGTACTCCTCGACCGCCGCCCCGTCGCGCACAATCCACCCAGCACGCCGAATCACATCCGCCTCTAGGCAACCTCCACTGACCATTCCCGCATGCTCACCGCCCGCACTCGTCAGCAGCCGAGCCCCGGGCCGCCGATACGATGAGCCCCTTGACCCGCACCAGCGTCACCAGGACGCTTCCCCGCCCTTGTGTCCACAGTTCAACAATTTGGCGGCGCTCCATCATGATGACAATCCTCTCCAAAGCAGCACGATTTCGGTTCACCGCCGACCTGTCACGTGACCGGACATTAAAAAACTAAGAATTCTCGCGCACCAGCAAGTCTCGGCGCGGCGGCTTACCAAACATCTTGGTGTATTCGCGGCTGAAGTGCGAAGCACTCGTATATCCGACCGCGTACGCAACACCCTTTACGTTCGAGTCGCCGGCGATCATCAAGCGTCGAGCTTCAAGCAGACGTAAGCGTTTTAGGTACTGCAACGGCGATGTATCCGTTATTTCCTTGAAGTGACGGTGGAATGATGCGGGACTCATACCAACGGCGAGTGCAAGTTGCTCGACGCAGATCTGATCGCCGAAGCTCTCTTGAAAATGTTTCAGAGCTTGTACGATTCGCTTATCGTGACCGGCTGTCGTAAGCATCCCAAGAATACGTCTGCCGCCATGAACTCTCAGTAGCCGATACGCAATCTCACGCAGTATTCCTGGGTAAAGCGCAGGGATCGCTTCTGGAGTTTCGAGGAGCCGTACGAGTCGCAAAACACAATCCTGCAGTTCAGGCGTAAGCTGTAGAACCCTAACGTCTGAGGTGCCGCTTGGAACCGCGTCTGAGGGCAACTTCTGAGTGTCCGCGAGTTCACGCGTGTAACCGCGACTGAACTCGATGACAAGCCCGAGAAACGGCTCTGTGGGACTGGCGACACGAACAGTACAGCTGGAAGACAGCTTGTCAGTCGTGATGAACGCCTCACCGGCGCAACACTCATAGCTCTCCTCGCCGACCACCGCGGATATCGTGCCTTGGACTGTGATCCACAGTGCTGGCTCAAGAGCGCAATAGATTGGTCGCGCTTCGTGATCGGAACGAACGATCGAGACCTCCGGCATGCCGGTCTTAACGATTTCGTCGTCCGCCACAAGCCGAGTAAAATCACGAAGCGCAAGCGCTAAGCTCTGCATCCCCGGCCTTTTGAAGGCGAGGTCCACGTGCCTATCGCGCGGGAGGTCAGACCAGATGCTGACATCTTTCAAGTGTGGACGCGCAAGCACACCGTCCCTAATACTTTCGGACTCTGTGAAAGTCGCAGATCCTATGGCGTTCCAATCTGATCCGTTCCCGACATCGCTTCTCATAAGCACGGTCTCCATCCGTTGTCACCCTACTGTGATTAGCGAATCGGTCGGCCCCGAGAAAGCAAAATCCTGGCCGGTCCACCATGCAAACGTTGCGATTGCGTACACCCATAAAGCCTCACCAGGGAGGCCGGGCGACCACAGATCACTACTAAGAGACGAGGCAGTTGTGCTGAAATGAAAAGCGAATCAATCATGCCTGTATCTGGCTCGCCGCAGTGCGGAACCGAACTTGATCCGTTCGATGAACTGCGCGAATCCATGCGGCAGACCTTGCAGATGCAATGGGCATCTCTCTGAAGAGAGTACTGCTGACCCCGCTGCCAGCAAGGTTAAACGGTGTAAATCGTTTTGCGTTTGGATTGCGACCAGGGTTTCTGC
>CALMVL010000160.1 GCA_937873265.1 uncultured Granulicella sp. | reverse complement strand
GGTGCGGGGCGTGCGGAAGGACGTGGTTCTGGTGAGCGGAGGGACGCAGGCCGAGGTGGAGTTTACGGCAAACCACCCGGGGGCGACCCTGCTGCACTGCCACCAGCAGAACCATATGGATCTGGGCTTCATGATGGTTCTCGGGTATGCGTAAGGTGGCGTGCTGGCTGCTGTCGGCGGCGGCGTCGCTGGGGAGCCTCGCGGCGCGTGCGCAGGGCAACTACGAGATTCAGGTGTATGGCGCGGAGACTGTGGCGCCGCGGAATCTGATGGTGGAACTGCACTCGAACTACACGATCGAAGGGCAACGGTCCCTGCTTGGCGGGGTGTACCCGACCAACCATCAGGAGCATGAGACGATCGAGCTGACGGAAGGGATCACCAACTGGTCGGAGGTGGGGTTCTATATCTTCACCAGCGAGCAGGACGGGCGCGGTGTGCAGTGGGTGGGGGATCACCTTCGGCCGCGCGTGCGGGTACCGGATTCGTGGCACTGGCCGGTGGGGGTAAGCCTGTCGACCGAGATCGGCTATCAGCGGGCCGTGTATTCGCCCGATACGTGGACGTGGGAGATCCGGCCGATCGTCGACAAGACGATTGGCCGCTGGTATCTCGCCGTCAATCCCGCGCTCGAGCGGACGTGGCATGGACCGGATGTGAACCAGGGGCTCGGATTTTCGCCGGGCGTCAAGGTGAGCTACGACCTCACACGGACCGTGAGTGGAGGGCTGGAGTACTACGCGGACTACGGCCGGCTGGGCAGCTGGGCTGCGCTGCACCAGCAGCAGCAGCAGATCTTCGCGGTGACGGATCTCAATGTGTCGCCGAAGTGGGAGATCAACATCGGCCTGGGCGTGGGGCCGACGGCGGCGACCGACCACCTGATTGTGAAGGGGATCCTGGGCAGGCGTTTTGATTGGGGCAGGCACTCGCCGGTGGAGTAGGGATCGCCGGGCGGACGGGCAGCCGGGCGATTGCCGGAAGCACGGAGCGCAGCATAGTGTCAGGGGTGTGCGGTCGCGTGCGGGTTCGGCCAGAGCCTGTGCGGTGCCTAGAACTGGGAGGACGTTGGCCGGGATGGAGCGATGGGCGCAGGGCATGGTGGTTTGGGTGTTGCTGGCCGGCGAGGCGCTGGGGCAAGCGCACAGCGCGCCCTCGGCGGTGCCGGCGGGAGCGAAGGAGCGGGTGTGCCGGGGGCGGACGGCGCCGCAGCTTGAGGATGTGACGAAGCGGTCGAAGATCCATTTCGTGCACCAGTCGGCGCCCGAGAAGAAGTACATCGTGGAGTCGATGGGCGGGGGCGTGGTGGTGGTGGACTACGACCGCGATGGATGGCCGGATATCTACTTCACCAATGCGCCGACGGTCGATGAGGCGATTGCGGGAAAGACGGCGAGGGGGGCGCTCTACCACAACAACCACGACGGCACGTTTACGGACGTCACGGACAAGGCGGGCGTGGCGACGCCGTGCTTCGCCATGGGCGGGGCGGTGGGCGACTACAACAACGACGGATGGCCGGACATCTATGTGACGTGCCTGGGCGGAAACGTGCTTTACCGCAACAACGGCGACGGAACATTTACGGATGTGACGGCAAAGGCAGGGGTTGCGGACGGACGCTGGTCGACCGGAGCGGCCTTCGCGGACTACGACGGCGACGGATTTGCGGATCTGATGGTGACGAACTATGTGGACTTCAAACTGAACGACCTGCCGAAGTTCGGGTCAAGTCCGACCTGCCGGTACCGGGGAATCGATGTGCAGTGCGGTCCGCGGGGGCTGCGCGGGGCGGGCGATTCGCTGTTTCACAACAACGGCGACGGAACGTTTACGGATGTCTCGAAGGCGGCGCATGTGGAGGACAAGCCGGGGTACTACGGGCTGGGCGTGCTGTGGTCGGACCTGAGCGGGACCGGGCGGCCGGACATCTACGTGGCGGATGACTCGACGCCGAACTACCTGTACCGGAACGAGGGGAACGGGACGTTTACCGACATCGGGCTCGAGAGCGGGACGGCGGTGAGCGGCGATGGCTCCGAGCAGGGATCGATGGGCGTGGCGGTGGCGGACTACAACCACACCGGGCGGTTCTCGATCTACGTGACCAACTTCGAGAGCGAGTTCAACACGCTCTACCGGAACGAGGGTAAGGACAACTTTACGGATGTTTCGTACGACGCCGGCGTCGCGGTGCCGACGCTGCCCTATGTGAAGTGGGGTACGGTGTTCGCGGACGTGGACAACGATGGCTGGGCGGATCTGCTGTCAGTGAACGGGCATGTCTATCCGCAGGTGGACGCGTTGCCCTCGGGGGCGCGCTACCGGGAGCCGCAGAATCTGTTGCTGAATCAGAAGGACGGGACCTTTTGCGATGCCAGCGGGCAGGCTGGGGCGACCCTGACCGAGCCGCGGGTGGGCAGAGGGCTGGCAGCGGCGGATTTCGACAACGATGGGAACGTCGACTTCGTCATTGAGAACCTGGATGGTCAACCGTTGCTGCTGCGGAACCCGGGCGTCAAGGGCGCGCATTGGGTGACATTCGAGCTGGCCGGCGTCAAGAGCAATCGTCTGGCGCTGGGGGCGCGCGTAACGGTACGCGCGGGAGGTTTGACGCAGATGGACGAGGTTCGAAGCGGGGGCAGCTACCTATCCCAGAGCGATCTGCGGGTGCACTTTGGGCTAGGGGCAGCGGCGAAGATTGACGCCGTCGAGGTTCGGTGGCCGACGGGTAAGGTGGAGGTACTGAAGGACTTAGCCGTAGACCGCATCTACGCGGTGATGGAGGGCGCGGGCGTTGTGGACGCGGCAAGACTTCGCCCGGGAGGGCGCTAGCGCCGAGATAGAAACAGGGCGGAACGGGCGACGGGTGGGCGTCAGATCGGACGTGCGCCTAGGCGTTTTTTTCGTGGCTTCATATGTAAGCGGTTGCTTCCTGAATTGGTCTTTGGGTGGAGATCGCCTTCATGAAATGTGTTGACAACCGTCATCGCGAACTGCGGTAATGGCTGGCGCTGGGACGAGTTTGGATGCGCACAGCGATGGCCTTCGTGGCTTCCTTCGGAAGGATCGCTGAACGTCAATCGCCGCCTCGCATGCCAGCGGCTTGTTAGTTCAAGAAAACGTAGCGCTTTTTTTCTTTTGGAGGCACATGAACCGACCATCAAGATTTCTTTCTCTGCTTTGCCTTGGAGCAGCGATGCTGGCTGCACCGGCATGGGGCCAGCGGACGAGCGGCAGCATCAGTGGACAGGTAACGGACGCGTCCGGCGCGGCGATTCCAAACGCGACGGTGACCCTGGTCAACAAAAGCCTGGGAACCGACCGGACGACAACGTCGAACGGCCAGGGCGAATACACCTTCGACGACGTACAGGTGGGCACCTACGAGGTCGATGTCGCGGCTGCGGGATTCCGTACCTACGCCGAAACCGGAGTGATCGTGAACGTCGCGACGGCGACCCGCACGGACGCTCACCTGGCCGCGGGTGGCGCAAACGAAACGGTGACCGTCTCCGCCGATCAGATTCAGGTGCAAACCGAAAGCGGCTCGCTCGGCAACATCGTCGACGGCACGCAGGTGAAGGAACTGCCGCTGAACGGGCGATCCTTCGTTGAGCTGACACAGCTCGGCCCGGGTGTTTCGGCCGCGAACAACTTCGATTCCAAGAACAAGGGCCTTCAGGGCGGCGTCGACTTTTCCGTCAACGGCAATCCGACGACCAACAACCTCTTCCTGGTGGACGGAGCGAACGACAACGACGTGGGATCGAACCGCACCATTCTGGTCTACCCCTCGATCGAGTCCATTGCCGAGTTCAAGATGCTGACCAACAGCTACGGCCCGGAGTACGGTCAGGCATCGGGCGCGATCATTTCGATCGCGACCCGCTCCGGCACCAACTCCTTCCACGGATCGGCTTTCTATGAAGGCCGCAACGACGCGCTGGCGGCGTACACCTATTTCGCCCGTCGGAACGCGGGGCAGGGTCAGCCGCTTAACGGCAAGGACAAGCTGCGGCGCAATGACTGGGGCTATTCCATCGGCGGGCCGATCAAGAAGGACAAGCTGTTCTTTTTCTTCAACGAGGAGTGGAATCACGAGATCCGCGGCTTTACCCAGAGCGCCTGCGTGGCGACAGCGGCGGAGCGGGCGGGCGACTTTTCCTCCCCGGTGGGAACGGTCAACGGTCAACCGGTCATGAGCTGCAACGAGCCGCAGCCGACCTTCCCGACGGCGATCGCGGCAGCCGGCAATCCACACGCTCTGGCTGCAATCGATCCTTCTGGAGCGCTCCTGGCGCAGTACTACACCCTTCCGAACAAGCCGCTGAATGTGGGCGGCAATAACTGGTCCGAATCCCTGCCGACCTTCCTGAAGTACCGGCAGGAAAACGTGCGCGGCGACTACAACCTGAGCAAGCGCAACGTTCTGATGGGTCGGTATACGCAAGACACCTGGACCAATCCCTCCTACAACGGCAACCAGTACTGGGGCGACTCGATCTTCCCGGTTATCAATGGCAACTGGGCGCAGCCGTCGAAGATGGCGATCGGGCGCTTGACGACCACCATCTCGGACTCGCTGGTAAACGACGCCGAGTTTGCGTACTCGAACAACCGGATCAACATCACGCCGGGTGGTACGGATGCAGGCCTGGAAGCGCAGCTCACCACGGCCTTCCCAACGCTGTATCCGGCATCGCTGAAGCAGTCCTCCGAGGCAACGCCCCAGATCTGGGGCGGTCTTGGAAACTACGGCAGCAATCAGACGATCCAGTCCATCGCGCCGTGGAACAACACCCTGGATATCTACACCGTCCGCGACGACGTCTCCAAGGTGAAGGGCCGGCATGCGATCAAGTTTGGTTTGTTCCTCGGCTTCGACGGCAAGAACGAAGACACGAGCACCGCGAGCAGTGAACGTCTTACGTTTTCGACGATGGACTATCAGGTCGACTCGGCTCTTGGTGGCGTTCCGACCAGCAACAATCTCGCCAACGTGCTTATCCCCGGAAATCCCTTCACTCTGTCCGAAACGTCGACCAACGTTCGCGCCCAGCTACGCTGGAGAGACTACGAGTTCTACGGTGGGGATACCTGGAAGATAACGCCCCGGGTGACCCTCAACTACGGTCTGCGTTACTCCCTGTTGCGGAATACCTTCCAACCAAACAATCAGATCACGAATTTCGTCCCGAGTCTCTACGATCCGACCCTTCCAGCGGGTGACGCGTGCAACGGCCTGATCCATGCTCCGGGTTCAGATCCGTGTGCGGCGGCAAACAAGGAGTTCGGAACGTCCTACACCTCTGGTGGGGTTGGCCCAAACAACTCGCTTCAGCCCGAAAATAACCACATGGTGGCACCACGGCTCGGCGTTGCCTGGGACATCTTTGGCAATGGCCAAACCGCACTCCGTCTCGGAGGCGGCCAGTTCTACCAGCGTGAGCGTGTGTCACGGTACACCCTCGTGGCGAATGCGCCATTTGCGGTTTCCGTGTCTAATGTGCCGCGTGCCCTCGGTGGTCCCACTCCTCCGGCGGGATCGCTTTCAGCAGCCGCATCCCCAGATGGCGGCTACCAACTCTCCTCCACTCGCCCTAACTCATGGCAATGGAATGCTACGGTGGAACAAACACTGGCCAAAAATACGGTGCTGCAGGTTAGCTACGTCGGCAACCGGGGCATCCACCTCACCTCGTCTTACGACGTAAATGCGGTCCAGCCCGCCAACTGGCTGGCAGCTACGTTCGAATCGAACTACCAGAGTCTCCGTCCATTTGCGAACGACGGTCAACTGCAGTATTGGACGCATCAGGGGGACTCGTACTACGAAGCGCTGCAGAGCCTGTTCCGAACTCAGGTGAAGCAGTTCCGCTTTCAGGCGGCATATACCTGGTCGCACGCTATCGCGAACATCCTCACCGATGACAGCAGTGGTGGCTCGGGTGATGCTGACTTCACGGTCGGGTCTGATCCCCGCCTGGACCGCGGAAATTCTGCAACGAACCGCCCCAACATCTTCATTGCCAATGCAACCTACTTCGCGCCCAAGCTGACAGGAAGTAACGGCCTCGAACGGGGTGTTCTCGGCGGCTGGGAGATTACGGGCATTACCAATGCTGACTCCGGAAACTCCTTCACCATTTACCAGAACGGTTTGGGCGAAGATACCGCTCTCGTGAATGCGAATCTGGGAGGAACGCCTGGCGCGGTCAACTCGTTATTCCAAACGGGCATTACGAGCAACCAGCGTCCTTTGATTGTTCCTGGCCAGAGCTGTACAAGCAGCGGGATCAGCGGCGATCAGGTCGTCAACCCGAATGCGTTCACGTTGGTTGGCTACGTGCTTGGCAACTACTCGACAAACACTGAGCCACGCGGGTACTGCCATGGACCAAAGTTGGTCAACACGGATCTATCGCTGGACAAGAACTGGCAAGTGCGCGAACGGATCAATGTCAAATTCCGCTTCGATGCCTTTGACCTGTTCAACCATGCAAACTTCCGCGCGGACCAGCTAAACGGCACCTTGGCGGCAAACGTCAATTGCGGCGCCACGACACCGGTGAACGTGAACGGCACGATCCAGCAGCAGTACGCTGCGTGCAGTCCCACGAACAACGTTGTCAGCGCGTTTACTCCCGGGCAGAACTTCGGACAATCCACCGGGCTCGTGGGGAACGCGGAACGGCAGTTCCTCTACTCCCTGCACATCGACTTCTAGCAGGGAGTCGCTGAGCGCAACATGGCGGCAGGACGCTAGCAAGGGTCCTGCCGCTTTCTTCTGTTTTGCTGAGTGTGTCAGGATAGGCTTGTGAGTCGGAACGTCTACCCTCAGCTGCTTTTGCTGGTCGGCCTGTTCTGCTGCGAGAGCGTTCTTTCGGGTCAAGTACATCGGACAGCGACTCCGAAGGCGACGGCGAGCGGCGCTCCTCCGGCCGCATCTCCGGCTGGGGAAGTTGAGGCCGCCTTTGTCCAGCAGCAGAGGGCGCTTACCAGCGGTGATCCGGCCACGATCGCAGCCACGTCCAAGGCACTTCACGCGGTGGCGTTGCGTCAGTTGGCGCAGATCGCGCGGGTGCGAGGCGATGAGGCACGGGAGATCGATCTCGACCGTAGGGCAACAGCGTTGGCGCCATCGGCGACCGGTCATCTTGAGTTGGCGTCGGCGCTTCTGCGTTCGGGGGATGCGAAGGCGGCGGCGGACGAGGCATTAACCGCTACGGAGATGGATTCCGCCAGCGCTACGGCATGGGCCGTTCGCGGCGGAGCGCTGCGAGCGGCGAAACGCGACGAGGACGCCGCCGTGGCTTTGCAAGAATCGCTGCGGCTGCAGGCTAACGCGGACGTGGCGTACGCTTTGGGATCTACGCTGCTCGCGCTGCATGAGAAAGCGAAGGCGGATGTGGTCTTCCAGCAGATCATCAAGGCCTCGGGCGAGGCGGCGATCTCGTACCTTGAAGTTGGCGACGCGTATCGCGAGGCAGAGTACATGCCGGAGGCAATCGTGGCCTTTGAGGAGGCACTTCGCCGGGATCCGCGCGTGCCGCACGCGGATTTCTTTCTGGGACTGACGTACCTGCAGATGCATGCGTGGAGTCCGAACCCGGAGAGCCTGCAGCATCTGCGAGAGGCAGTCCGGCTCGCGCCGCGAGACTACGTCAGCAATTTCTATCTGGGTGCGCTCGAATCCACGGCCGGGAGCGACCTCGCGAGCTCGGATCGGCACCTTCGAACGGCTGCCGAGGTCGACCCATCGCAACCGGAGGTTTGGCTGTACCTGGGATTGAACGCAAATCGCGAACACCGGACAGCAGAGGCGAAATCGGATCTTCGCAGGTCGATCGAGCTGACGGGAAAGGATGAAGCCCGTAACAATTATCAGGTGCGGAAGGCGTATTTCGCGTTGGGCCGGCTCTTGATGGCGGACGGGGAGCGCGAGGAGGGATCGAAGCTGCTGGCGCGCTACAGCGCGGCGGAACAGGCGGCGGTTGCGCAGAGCGGTGAGAAGATCCAGGTACGGTCCGATACGGGTGGAGCTCGCAATGACCCTGCGACCGCGATCGATCCAGACATGCCAGCGCATGCTTCGGGCTTGGCTGCGCTGACGAAAGACTCCGGGGTTGCAGGGGGACCCGGAGAGCAGGGATCGGCGCCCCCGCGGCTCAAGCCTGAAGAGGAACGAGCGTTGCGTGGTCGGGAGACGGCGCTCCGGCACGTACTCGCCACGAGCGGCAACGACCTCGGCACCGCAGAGGCTCGGGAGCAACAGTATGACGAGGCGCTGGCGACGTTTCAGGAGGCGGAGCAGTGGGAGACGCCGCCCATGCCAGCGCTTTTGCGCAATGAGGGGACGGCGGCTTTCCGCGTGAAGCAGTTCGACGAGGCTGCGCGGGCGCTGACGCAGTACTTCGAGCTGACGAAGGTTGGCGAGGGGAGGGAACAGGGGGCGAAGACGGGCGCCGAGGCTGCCGGTGACGAGCGGGCGCGCGTTATGTTGGCCACGTCCCAGTTCTCCACGGGGAAGTTTGCAGAGGCGGCGCAGAATTTTGCGGCTGCTTCCGCGGCAACACGTTCCGATTCGCGGACAGCTTACGCCTGGGCATACTCTCTGGCGCGCACGGGGCAGGCGCAGGAGGCGAACCGGCTTGCGGAGGAGCTCACCCGGCAGCCGCTGCCGATCGACCAGCGGATGCTGGTTTGCCATGTATTTGTGGATACGGAGAACTACGAGGGAAGCGCCGCGTGCTATCGACAGGCGTATGCCGAGGATGCGACGGTGCGTTTAGCGCACTTTCAGGTGGGTGAGGCGTTGGTGCGGCTGGACCGCGCGGCGGAGGCGGTCCCGGAGCTGCAGGCGGAGTTGCGGCTGACTCCGGAGGACGCCAATGTGCAGTATGCGCTGGCGTTCGCGTTGCTCCAGATGTCGCACAAGGAAGACGCGCAGCGCATGTTGGAAGGCATCGTCGGGGCGCATCCGGAGCAGGCCGAGGCGCAGTACCAGCTGGGCAAGCTGCTGCTGGAGCAGGGCAAGACGTCGGAGGCGATCGTGCACATTGAAGCTGCGGAGCGAGCGTCGGCGGCTTCGCCGGCGGGAACGCCGGATTACGTGCACTACCAGCTTGGGACGGCCTACCGAAAGGCGGGCCGCGTGACGGACTCTGATCGGGAGTTTCGGCTGTATCGGGAGATCAAGGATCAGAAGCGGGCGGGCGCGGCGAGCCGCGATTGAGCTGCCGGGCTGCCTCGGGTTCTGCTGCCGACTGTGGGGATCGCCCACGGCCTGCTTAGGCGATCTCGCGCCGGTCGGTGTACTCGATGGCGAGAGCGCTGCTGATGTAGTCGCGCACCATGCGGATGGGGTAGTTGCACATGGAGCAGGAGGTGGGCTGGAGGTCGGGGTCGGCGGAGACGAGGGAGACGGCCTTGCAGCCGGGACAGGTTTGGGTGGTCGTGGAGGGTTTCATCGTGCCCTGACGGTAGCAAGAGGCGGGCGCTGCGGCGATGCCACTTCTGTGGAGGGTCGGACGGTTGGTTGCGGTGGTGGGATTGCTGTGAGGCGTTCGGGGACGACGCGTGTTTTCGCCTGGACGACTGATGCCAGGTGCTTCGGTCTCTGAGGTACGGCCTGCCGGGTACCCCCCCTCCCCCCGGTTATCTGTGCTAAATCATCCTGAATGAGCGACTTAGAGTTCGGTACTTCCCGCAAATTCTTGATTCCAGACAGCTTCGGGGCAAAATCTAGAAAAGAAGGGACTTGCGAGATCGTTGGACGCTTCCCCACATCCACCGAAGATTTCCGCGCTGGATGCGAGGGTTTGCTTCCTTTTAGTTTAGAGGACGCGACCGGGTGGATGCGCCACGACTAAGGGACGGAGAATGAAAGGGTTAGTTGGATTTGGGGGTTGACGGGACGGTTCCCGGGACATCCGCCCTACAAAGACGGTGGAGAAGGTTGGGGCCAGCAGGACGCTTCCGGCGTCGAGGGTTGCCCACGTCAAGGACGGACCTTCTGCTTTTCAGGTGCATCGGAGGCGGGGCGAACGGGGCAGACCTACTCTCGTCGCAGTGTGATCGATGGGTCGAGCAGGCTGGCGCGTCGACCGGGGATGACAACGGCGAGCAGGGCGGGCACTGCGAGCAGAAGAGACGACGTGATCAGGACGGGTAGTGATGTCGCTTCGGTGTGGAAGAACTGCGCCCTTAGCAGAAAGCCGACGGCGGTGGCTGCAAACAGTCCGGAGAAGATGCCCGCGGCGATCCAGCGCGACTCCTGCCGCAGCAGAAGAGCGATGACGGCGGCGCGGGTGGAGCCGAGGGCAAGGCGTATGCCCATCTCTCGCTCGCGGAGGGAGACCTCGTAGGCGAGCAGGCCATAGGTGCCGAAGACGGCAAGAGCGAGCGCGAGAGCGCCGAAGGCGAGGCCGATCTGCATCGAAAATCGGCGGAGCGCGACCTGGTGCGCCATCAGTTCGGGCATGCTTTGGACGTAGTTGACGGTGATCTGATTGTTTTTGCGCAGCAGGCGGCGGACTGCTTCTTGCATCGCTCCGGGGTCAGCGGATGTGCGCAGCATGAGGGTGATGTGTACGTCGGGTCCGTCAGCCTCGGGCAGATAGAGGTTGGGCTGGGGGGCGCGGTCGAGCGAGTAGCTGTGGACGTCGCCCACCTCGCCGACAACGGTGGCCCAGGCTTTGAGTTCGCCGGAGAAGATGCGATGGCCGATGGGGTTTTCTCCCGGCCATTCCCCATCGGCAAGCGCGCGGTTGACGATGGCGACGTGGGCGCGGCCGTCGTCGGCGGTGTTGAAGTCTCGACCGCGATAGAGCAGCTGACGCACTGTGCGGAAGTAACCGGGGGTGACCTGAAAGACGTCGGGCGTTTTCAGGTGCGGCTGGTTGCAGGCTTCGGGGTGGAGATCGCTGCAGAAGTCGTACTGGTTGACGCGTCCGCCGAGGGGTTTGTCGTTCGCGGCGGCGACCCCGGCGATGCCCGGGAGGGCGCGGAGGTCGGCCAGGGTCCCGTTGAGCACGGCGAGCGTTCGGGCGGGGTTGGGATTTGGGTCGCGCACGGGGCCGCGGAGGTTGGTGCTGGCAAAGAGGAGGTGGTTGGGGTCAAAGCCGAGCGGTTGGTGCAGCAGAAGGAAGACGGAGGAGACCATCCAGCCCGCGGAGGCGACCAGAACGAGCGCGAGGGCGAGCTGCGAGGCGACCAGAAGACGACCCGCGCGGCGCAGGCCTTTCGAGCCGGAGGTCCGGGCCGAGCCGTTACCGAGATCGGCGAGAAGAGCGGGACGGAGGCTCCGCGTTGCGGGCAGGATGGTGAGCAGGACGGCAACGAGGAGCGTGAGGGCAGCGGCAAACGCCAGCGCGGGGAGATTGAGACTGGCCTGGCCGAGCCGCGGGAGGTGCACCACCTCCACTGCCTGCGCAGCCCGGACCAGCAGGCTGGAGAGCAGCATGCCGAAGCCGGCGCCGGTGATGGCCAGCGTGCAGTTTTCGGCAAGGAGCTGCCCCAGCAGGTGGCGCGGCGTGGCGCCGAGGGTGGCGCGGATGGCAAACTCGGCACGGCGGCGGGTGTTGCGGGCGAGCAGGAGATTGGTGAGGTTGGCGCAGGCGATGAGAAGCAGCATGCCGCAGGCAGCGAGCGTGGCGAAGAGAGCGGATCGGGTGCCGGTACCGACCTCATGGTCGGCGAAGGGCATGAGCACGGGGGTGAAGGCGGGTGGGTAGAACTTGGGGTAGTCGTGGTGGATTTGCGCCTGCGCGGCGGTGAGCGCTTCGGCCGCCTCCGCGAGCGAGACCCCGGGCCGGAGACGGCCGATTCCCTGAAACGAACCCTCTCCACGATCCGCGACCGATTTGGCCTGGTCGCAGCTGAGCGGTGTGAGGATGGCTGATCCGTCAAGGATTCCACCTGTTTCGATCGGCGGGAGAACACCGATCACGGCGTAGGTCTTGCGGTCGAGCTCGAGCGTGCGCCCGTTGAGTGAGTTGCCGCCGCCCATGCGGCGCCAGTAGGAATCGGTGACGATGGCCTGATCGAGGCAGTCGGCTTCGTTGCCGGTCTGGGTGAAATCGCGGCCGAGAGCGAGGCCGGCACCGAGGGTGCTGAGGAAGTTTTTGGAGACGAGCATGGCATCGGCGTGTCCGACTCCCGCGGCCGATTCGATGTGCGGGGACCAGCCGGTATGCGCGGCAATGGACTGGAAGGCGTGCGTGCGGCTCTGCCAGTCCTCGAGGGTGGGAAAGGAGACGTACTCCCACGGCTTGGCCGAGAGAGCGACGAGCCGGTCCGGTTGGGGGAACGGCAAGGGTTCGAGAACGACCGCATGGAGGACGCTGTACATCGCGGTGGTGACGCCGATGCCTATGGCCAGGATGAGAACGACGATCGCCGAAAAACCGGCTGATCGGCGCAGTTGGCGGAGAGCGGCTTTACCGGAGTGGATCATCGTGGGTTCCTTGCTCGCGCACGCACCGCGTTGAGGCAATCCAGAGGCCATTCTGCACTCGGCCCGTCCTGGGATCTCTGTTGCGAAGGTACCCTGAGACTGTCCATGGCTGAACACCGATGTTCGTCATTGGACTTGACTGGCATATCGGGCATGATAGGTGTGGGGTCCAACGTCGTTGCGGATTGTGGAACCGAATGGATGGAGAGAGGCCGACCACGATTCGCGGATCGAAGAGAGCGGCACTTGCATCCTAAGCTGCAGTCGCGCCAGGTAACTTTTCGTTGCGGGTGTTTGAGAGACGTTTCAGCATTGCTGTGAGAGTGGCGGTGATGCGGGTCGGATCAGTCCTCCAGCGAGTGCGTGGTGATGGATGACGAGGAAAACGGGCTCCGGAAGACGGCGATACGGGCAGGGGACGATGGCGGAGCGGTGCTTCGCTGTTGCAGGCTGAAGGCTCAGCAGAGGATCTGTACAGAACCATGGGGAAGATTGGGCGTTTTTTTGAGCTTATCGGGAAGCTGACGCTGTTCGGTTCGGCGGCGGTGCGGGATGTGTTTCGACCGCCGCTGGAGTGGGACTATTTTTTGAAGCAGGTGCAGGAGGTTGGGTGGAACTCGCTGGCGCTGATTGTGGCGTCGGGGTTTGCGCTGGGCATTGTGATGACGCTGCACACGCGGAGCACGCTGGTTCAGTTTGGCGCGGCGGCGGAGATCCCGAACTTTCAGGCGATGGCGTTTTTCAATGAGATTGGGCCGCTGGTCGCGGCGTTGTTGGTGGCGGGACGGGTT
>CALMVL010000159.1 GCA_937873265.1 uncultured Granulicella sp. | reverse complement strand
GGGGCGGGCAGGCGGCGCGGACGGTACGGCAGAGGTTCCTGGCGGAGATCCTGGAGCCGCGGGCGCGGGAGCTGTTTACCATGATGCGCGACAACCTGCGGTCAGGCGGCGTGCTGGAGGCGCTGGGCGCGGGATGCGTGATGACCGGTGGCGGGGCGACGATGTCGGGGCTGCTCGATAACGCGGAGAGTCTGCTGCGGGTTCCGGCGCGGGTGGGCCATCCGGTGCCGCTTTCGCGGATGCCGGCGGAGCTGGCGGGACCGGAGTTCTCTGCGGTGATCGGGATGCTGCTGTACACGCATCGGACACAGGTGCGGCGGGCGAGCGAGGAACAGGGGCTGCGGTCGAAGCTGAAGTCGATCTTTGCGGGAAGCCTTTAGGTGCTGGTCTTGCAAGGCGGCTTGCGCTTCACCGTTCTCCCGCGAGGGGCGCGTAGGCGATGAGTGCGAGGCCGCTGAGGAAGAGAGCGAACATGAGGGGAATGAGCCGGCGGGCGGATCTCGGAGCGGCGGCAAACTCCCGCCAGATCAATACGCCCCATAGCGCCGAAACCATTGTCGCGCCCTGCCCGATGGCGTAGGAGACGGCGGGTCCCACGAGATGGACAGCGGCGGCGACGAAGCTGAGAGCCGCGCCCGCGCTCCAGAGGATGCCGCCGAGAATGCCCCAGAGGTGTTCGCGAGCACCGGCTCTTCGATAACCTTGGCCGCTCACCGGCGGCTCGGCGCCGAGCGGGTGGCGCATGAGCCAGGCATTGAACGGAAGAGCGCAGAGCAGGAGACCGATGGAAAAGACGAAGTTAACGGAGTATGGACCGAGCGCGTTCCGGCCTGAGGTGGCCTTGACCACGAAGGGATAGAACAGACCCATGAGCACGCCGGCCAGCAGGGCAAGGCGGAGGCCGCGCATGTCGGTGGCCGAGCGCTCCTGCTCTCGCAAGCGATAGGCCGCGGCGTCAACGACGATGGCGAGGCAGACCAGGAGCAGACCGCCGAAGAGCAGGAAGGGGTTGCCGTCGCGGTCGAGCAGATAGTTGAGCACGACGCCGATTACCAGCGCGAGACCGATGCCGACGGGAAAAGCGACAGCCATTCCCGCGATATCGATGGCCGCGACCAGCAGCAGATTGGCGACGTTGAAGATGATTCCGGCGGCTGCCGCCAGGAGAAGATGGAGTGCATCGGCCTGGAACAGGCTGTGCAGAAAACCGGTGTCGCCGCCTCGGACCGATCCGGCGGTGAGGCCATACAGGAGACTCGCTCCCAGCACGCCAATGCAGTAATCCCAGTAAAACAGCTGAAACGGGTAGTTGGAGACGATCTTTTTGGTGTTGGCCCACGATCCCCAGCAGAGCATGCTGCCGATCATGCAGGCGAGGGCGCCGAGGTAGCTTTGTGGTTCAAACACGGACGTCTCCGAACACAGCGCAACCTCGATGGCATGAGCTGATGTAATCCTGGAGACCATATGGGTGCCCTGCCGACGCTGTCAACAGACAGGTAATGAGTGTATGGACGCTGCAAGGTGGGAGGCTTAAAAAGGAAACCCACGCAGCGCGGTGGGGGCTGATGCGTGGGTGTTCCTTGTAAAGCAACGAAGTGGGTGGACTTCGTTAAGGCCGGCTCAACTCAAGCGCAAGCGCCGAGGAGCCTTGCCCTAAAGAGATAGTACCCAGATCTGCCACTCGCGTCAAGGGAAAACACCGGATTTAGAGGCGGCAGATGAGCAGCTCGCGCTCGTAGATCATCTCCGGGGGGAGGTGGTCGTGGAGGGCCAGGAAGAGCTCTTCGTGGCCCATGATCTCGTGCTTCCACTGCTCGCGGTCGACCTGCTGGAGCTGGGCGAAAGCGGCGCGGGAGAAGTCGAGGCCGTCCCAGTCCATGTCGTCATAGCAGGGTGTCCAGCCGATGGGGGTTTCAGTGGCGCGGACGCGTCCCTGAACGCGGTCGACGACCCATCTGAGGACGCGCATGTTTTGGGAAAAGCCGGGCCAGAGGAAGTGGCCGGCGGCGTCCTTGCGGAACCAGTTGACGTGAAAGATGCGGGGGGTGGTGGAGAGCGAGCGCTGCATGCGAAGCCAGTGCCGGAAGTAGTCGCCCATGTGATAGCCGCAGAAGGGGAGCATGGCCATGGGATCGCGGCGAACGCGGCCGAGCGCGCCACCGGCGGCGGCGGTCGTTTCGGAGCCCATGGTGGCGCCGAGGTAGACACCGGCGGACCAGTTGAACGCCTCAAAGACGAGAGGAAGGGTGGTGGGGCGGCGACCGCCGAAGAGAAAGGCGGAGATGGGAACGCCGAGTGGATCTTCCCAGTCGGGGTCGATGGTGGGGCACTGACGGGCGGGGG
>CALMVL010000158.1 GCA_937873265.1 uncultured Granulicella sp. | reverse complement strand
GTCGAAAACTCGCCGAGGCAGGAGCAGGAGACCAGAGACTTGCGAGCGCATGTGAGCGAGATCGATTACGTTGGCTTCGCGCTCACAGCGCTTTGCTTTGGAACGTTGGAAATCTTCCTTGACAAGGGCCAGGAAGACGATTGGTTTGGATCTCCCTTCATCACGGCAATGGTCGTTATCTGTGCTGCAGCTTTCATAGCCTTGATCGTTTGGGAATGGTGGCAGGCTAAAGTGGGCCGCAAGCCGGTCATCGACCTGAGCGTGTTCCGAAGAAAATCCTTCTCTGTATCGTTTGGCCTCATGTTCGTGATGGGCATCCTGTTCTATGGAACAACTCTGATCCTTCCGCAGTTGTTACAGACACTGATGGGTTTCACTGCGACGACGGCCGGCATGTCCCTTTCACTGGGTGGACTCGCGACGCTGCTTTTCATGCCGCTGGTCGGATTCCTGATTACAAAAGTGGATGGGCGGGCATTGCTGGCCTTTGGCTTTCTTCTGTCCGCCGTTGCGTTGTTCCGGATGACGCACCTGAGTCTGGACATGACGACCGAATACGTGGCGAAGCTGAGGTTCCTCCAGGCAGCAAGCTTCGGTTTCGTTTTCATTCCGATCTCGACACTCTCCTACACAGACATGCCGCCGGAAAAGAATAACGACGTGTCTGGCCTTACCAATCTTGCTCGTAACATCGGCGGCTCGGTTGGAACGTCGGTGGCCATCACGATGCTCGCGAGACAGGCGCAGAAACACCAGGGCTTCTTGGCAGCGCACCTGACCGGAAGCGATGAAACTCTGCGAACAGCAACAAAGATGCTGCAGGATCATCTGTCCGTCGGTGGGCTCGCTCGGCCGGACACGCCGGTGGGGGCGCTTGCTCAGATTTACGCTGCTCTTGCGCAGCACGCCAACATGCTCGCGTACATAGATGTGATTCAAGGATTCGCGTTCGCTTCTCTTGTTGTTGTGCCACTCGCTTTTTTGATGAAGAAGGTGCGGCCCGGGACGGGATCGATGCACTAGCGCTGATGCGGCGGTGCTTCTTCGTGACGGTGTCCAGAAGGCGGCTTCAGGGTCGCAGGCGCGTATGACTTCTCAGAGATGCATCCTCGCCCGCACGTTCTACTACTTGGCTTGCGGACGGCGAGTTCGGCGAGGGGAAGAGGGCTGCACGGGATGCTTGACGTGGGGGCGCGACGTACCCTGGGCAGAATCGGCGTGGGAGCGCTCCAAGAGCGCCTTAAACGCGGTCAGGGCGTGTGCATCTGCCTGCTTGTCGTGGAAGAATCTGAGCGAGGCATGATGACTCAGGTAGATGCCGTACAGTTCCCACACAAACTGACTTTGATCAAGGTCGCTGCGTAGGTGACCAGCGTCAACTGACTCAGTGACTAAGGATCGCAGCACGTCATGGAAGTCCGTCTCAAGCCGCAGCAAGTGGTCGCGGACCGGGCCGGGTTGATCGTCTAGTTCGAAGAGCCCCGCAGTGAAGGCGCATCCGCCCTGTAAGTGAGCTTTGCGTGTCCAACCTAGCCAGTTCTGTACCAACGCTCTGAGGCGTGGCAAGCCGATCGGCTTGAGCAAAGCAGGCTTCACGACTGTATTCCGAGCGAGTTCAGATGTTCGACTCAGGAGAGCCATCTGCATCTCATCTTTGGACTTAAAATGCGCGAACAGCCCGCTTTTTGAAATCTGGCTGGATTCAGCAAGGAGCCCGAGAGTGACTCCCGAGAGACCGGACATACTCAAGAGGTTCGCCCCGGCCTCAAGGATACGATCCCGTGATGGACTTACCCTGCTCATCCGTCGAATGTAGCACGACCGATCGCTCAGCGCTCTTCTGAAGTTTGCCGCAAGCTGCTCGGAAATAGAAGCCGCCCCAAGCCCTCGGTTTGGCGATGTCTCGTACGACCGTTCGTGCTAGAATATGGCAGTGGTGGGAAGCTCAAGTGACCTGCTTCGAGGACGCACATGGCTAGTGTCGAAGACGTTTCGGGTCTTACGCAGGGACAGCGAGATCTGCTGACCCATGTCGAACGGCTGCTCATGGCCCCCTGCTGTTACACGCAGACGATTGATGTGCACATGAGTGAGATCGCCGAGACCATGCGTCGAGAGGTGACACAGATGGTGCGGCAGGGTCAGACGGGCGCGGACATATTCAGCCACTACAAGGCAGTTTACGGCGAGCAGATCCTCGCTGTTCCAGATGGACGGCTCGGAACTACTGCCTTTGTCATTCCGCCTACAGTAGCAGCGCTGGCAACTGGCGCACTTGCGTACGTCTTGTACCGCTTTCACGCGCGGAAATCAGCGTTGATGGCAATCAAGGACGGCGCTGTCCTAAAAAGCAGCGCTGACGTAACTTGCACGTCCGAACAGGCTGAGGCACTTCGAGCTCGCATCCGTGCTGAAACAGCCTTCTGATCTCCGAAGCGCAAGTCAGACTCTGACGCGATGGATTTGCAACCGGGTGCTGGCAACGGTGCACAGTGAACTCTCACTGCTCGGAATAAAGAACTCAGACGTAGCTAAATTCGCGGAGAGGGCTGCTCATGTCTCTTGATAGCTTGCTTGGAGAAAGCGCGTCGAAACACCCGACGGCATTCGGGAAAATAGCTCACCCGAACGAGGAGTGGTTGGCAAAGCAGCTGCAAGAGAAGCCACTTTTTCCGGACTTGCCGATCATCGACACGCACCATCATCTTTGGGATTTAAAAGGCTTCCGCTACCTCATTGACGAATACGCAGCCGATATTGCGAGTGGCCACAACGTCATTGCGAGCGTGTTTTGCGAGTGCTCAACCATGTGGCGCGCGAACGGTCCGACCGAAATGCGTCCCGTCGGAGAAGTGGAGTTTGTACTGGGCCAGGGCGCCATCAGCCGTAGTGGCAAGTATGGCCCAGCGGACGTAGCGATGGGGATCATCGGTTTCGCGGACCTTACCCTTGGCGCAGTTGTCGAAGAGGTGCTGACGGCTGAAGCCGCATCTGCGAACGGTCGTCTTGTAGGAATCCGCTCAGAGGCTAACTGGGACGCAGATCCTGCGATAGGAAACTCGCCCACCGGGTCCTGGGAACATATGCTGCTCGACGACAAGACTCAGCAGGGTATACGGAAACTGCAAAATGCGGGTTTTCCTCTCGACATCTGGGTATACCACCCGCAGCTTGCGGATGTTGTAGCCGTGGCAGACCGCAATCCCGATTTGACGATCATCCTGAACCACTGCGGAGGTCCCATCGGCTATGGAGCGTACGCAGGTCAGCTGAAGGAGACCTTCGCCATGTGGCAGAGGTCTATCCAGGAAGTCGCGAAGCGTCCGAACGTCGTGTGCAAGGTCGGCGGTATCCTTTCCCGAAGCGCGACCTACAACTACGTTGAAGCTGCGCTGCCACCTACCTCAGAAGAGTTGACCTCGATTTGGTCACCTTGGTTCAGCACCTGCTTTGAAGCTTTCGGTATGCAAAGGTGCATCTATGAAAGTAACTTTCCTGTGGAGAAGATGGGAACCAGCTATGGTGTCCTACTGAATGTATACAAGCGAATGCTGAACTCGTTCTCAGAGGATGAGCGCCAAGCGTTCTTCGCCGGAAATGCGAGCAGGATATACAAACTCGGACAACCGGTAAGCACGCGGTTGTTGGGGCAGAACTGAGACTCTTCGGCCGTCAATGGCCTAGTCAACGATAGCGAAGTCAATTGGAGGATATGGCTATCCTGCGATCCGTCTTTGGTCTGGGAGGTTCCGAAATGCAGGTGTCTACTTGTACGCGTTTGCTCGGCGTCTTTATTGCTGCTCCGTTGCTGTTCCCGTGGAACGCACTTTGCCAAGATGGCATTGGAAGGGCTCTCACGACGCAGCACATCCTTTTTATCGGGGACAGTCTTACTCACGGGCGGTATCTGCCGGTGCGTACTTACAACAACACGCCGGGGACGGGCGGTATCGGATCTACGGAACGTTCGCAGCAGGTCATCGACGAGAACTTCAACACAGATGTGAAGCAGCGGAAGGAAGACTCTCCGGGAGAATATGGTCCGTGGGGAGGGATTCCGGGCATCTTTGCCGAGCTTGCTCAGGAAGCGAACGTGCCCTATGACGTTCACATCGAGGCGATCTCGGCTACCACACTTTCAGAAAACTATCGCGTGGCGGGAGAGGTCATCGATCAACCGCTGTGGAATGCAGTCGTATTGCAGGAAGCAAGTTTCGAGCCGATTCCCAGCAATCTCACTCGGGATGCAAACAGCGATCCGCAGACTTTCTTTTCAGCCGTGAAAGCGATTGAACAGGGCGTACACGTGGCAGCACCCGATGCCGCCGTTTACCTGTACTCCACCTGGGCCCCAGCCGATACCGCGTACCTGGACGCGACAGCAAACGGGATGGACTTCTCCGCCGATCGTTTTCTGGCGTCCTTGGCGAAACTCACCCTTGCGTACCACGCCGCCTATGTCAGGGCAGCCGAACAGGATGGCCACATTCGACGTATCGCTCCGGTCGGAGACGCTTGGGCTCGCGCTTGGCTGGAAGGAGTTGCCAACCCCGATCCATACGCTGGATCGGCTCCGGGTGTCGCTTTGAGCTTCGGCTATCAGCCCGGAAGCGAACCGGGCACGCGGGAAACACCAACAGACGCGGGCTTTCACCACCCCAGCATCTATGGCGCATACCTGAATGGTCTTGTACTTTTCCAGACGATCGCAAGGCGGGATGTTCGCGAGTTCGGCTCGCAGGAAAAGGCCGCTGCACAGCTAGGCATACCCGGCTCGGTGGCAGTGGAGTTGCAGCGGATAGCGTGGGAGACAGTCACAGACCAAGTGGGCAGAACCTCAGAGGATGGAAGGTGAAATGCTCTATCGCGCAGCCGGCGAGCGGGGGCCGGCTTGGAAGCGGGATGAGAGTCCGGGAGAAACCGAAGCGGTCTCTCCCGGCGCTTGGAACAAGCGGATACAACCAAGCGGCCCCGGACGAACCGGGGCCTGAGTGTTCCGAGCCGCTAAGCGGCTTTCTTGAGGGTGGATGCCTTCTTCGCTGCAGCCTTCGTCGCTGGTGCCTTCGCCTTCTTGGAAGCGGTCGTCTTCGGCTTTGCGGCTTTGGGCTTCTTGGGGGCGAACACCTGTTCGGCCTCGGTGAGGAAGTCGGGCTGGTTCTCGTGCGGGATGCCGATGTGGTCGGACAGGACGAGGCGAAGGGCGAGACCGGTCAGCTTCTCGTCTGCGGTGCCGTCCAAGGCTGCCAACACAATCTCCTCATCGGATTGCTGCGTGTTCTCATCGCCGTTGGCGAAGTGAGCCGCTACATCCTCCAGGAAGCTGTAGTCGAGATGCACAAGCAAGCGCAGGAAGATGCGTAGCTGTGCGGCGCTGAAGGTGGCCGGGGCCTGTTCGATGATGCGTTCGAACGCGGCGAGCCGTGCCTTGCGGTGTTTGTCGCGGCGGGCTTGCTCGGCCTCGTACTCCTTCTGCTGGCGCTCCCACTCGGCCTTGCGCTCCTCCTCCTTGCGCTTCTGCTCGGCCTCGTACTCCGCCACGCGCTGCTGGTGCTCGGCCTCGCGTTGCGCTGCCTCTTCCTTCGTCTCCTGTTCCGGTGCGGGTTCCATCACGGGCGGCGGGTCGGCAGGACGCTGCACGACCGTCTGCGGGTGGTGCACCGGGCAGTCATTGTCCAAGCAAATCGTCACGGTGCGTCCGGCATGTTTGCCGAACACGATGATGGCGGCTTTGGCGCTTGGGCAAGGTGGTTCGGCATCCGGGTTCTCCGGGGCGAGTTCGCGGGTCTGGTTGACCTGCAAGGCTCCGGGGTGCCGCTCCTTGGGCGCTCGGTATGCCGTCTCGATGGTGACAAGCTCCGGCCGCGCGGCAAGCTGACGGTCGATGTGGGCCGTCACCTTGCCTTGATAGCAGGGCGCGTCCAGGCACTGGTCACCCTGCACATCGTGGAACAGACTGGTGTTGTGTCCGCTGCGCCGTGGGCAGGTCACGCAAGCTCCGGCCTCTGGTTTCAGCAGTGCGTCCTCGCGGTCGAACGGTGCCTCGGCAAGGTTCAGGTAGAGGTTCGCCTGTATCCATGCTGAAAGGTGCTTGGCGGGGAGCAGGTGCGCCTCCTTGTCGCTCCAGTCCTTGCGCCAGCAGTTGTCATACGCGGTCCGCTGATGCTCCTGGGGCAAGCGGGCAATCAAGTTGGCGTGGCTGGCGGTGATGCGCTCCTGCACAAACGCCTCGGCGACTGCCGGAACCAGTTGCAAGAGGCTCAGCCGCGCGTAGATGTGGGCGGCGCTCTTGCCGCTCTTCTCGACCAACGCGGCTACATCATATCCGGGAAAGTCCAAAAGACGCTGGAAGCCCTGCGCCTCCTCGTACGGATGCACGTCCACACGCTGCGAGTTCTCGACCAACTGCCACTCCATCGCCTGGGAGTTGGTGAGTTCCACGATGCGGGCGGGCAAGGAAAAGAGTTCGGCAAGCTGCGCGGCGCGAAAGCGTCTCGCCCCTGCGACGATCTCGAAGCCGTCTGCGTTCGGGCGAACGGTGATGGGCTGGATGAGGCCGTGCTGCCGGATGCTCTCGGCAAGCTCCTCCAGCTTGCACGGCTCGAAGGTCTGGCGGGGGTTGGTGGTGGACTCGTGGATGGTGTCGATGGCGAGAAACTGGAATGCGCTGCTGTCCTGCATGGTGCCCTCCTGTGGGCTTGGTTGTGCTGCGTAGTGGCGTAGAGCGGCCCTGAGTCTCCGCTCCGTGGGCGGGAGAACTTGGGGCTAACCGCGTCTGTGCTTGGCCGGATCGAACACATCTGCGAATCCTTGCTGTCGCAGGTTGCGGTCCCACAGCTTGGCGAAGCGTTCATGCTCGGCGTGTAGTTGGGTGCGGTAGCGATAGAGGCCGTCACTGGTGAAGCGGCTCCACTGCTCGATGGCAACGTAGTCGTTGCGCCAGTAGAACGGGTTTAGGTGTGCGCCTCCGGCGAAGCCCAACTCGAAACACATCTCCGGGTCGCGCATGGCATCGCCGTTCTGTTCGCCGTAGTGGCAGACGGAGAGGACGGGTAGACCACACGGGCCTGACTCATCGGTTGCCTCGATGACAAGCTCCATGTAAGGCAGGTTGTCGATCTTGAGGTACAGGCCGTGGTGCCACCCTCCGGCCCGTTGCAGGATGTCGAGGACGGTCTGCATCACGCCGCCTCCGCGAGTTCTGCCGTCTGCTCCTGCCCGGCTTCGGTAGGCTGTGCCGCCTCGTCTTCGACGGGCGGCTCCAGTGCGGCAAGGATGACGCTGGCGGTCTGCTGAATGACTTCCAAGCTCTCGGCCAGCA
>CALMVL010000157.1 GCA_937873265.1 uncultured Granulicella sp. | reverse complement strand
ACCGTAATCGGGACCGTGTAGGTGCCTGCCGGTGTCGTCGTCGAGGCCGTGCTCCCGGAGGAGTGCCCACCGCATCCCGAAAGCGCCCCCAGGGAGCCAAGCGTCGCCCCGCCGATCACCGCCAGGAGCAGGCCCGGCCTCCATCCCTTTCTCCGTCCGCCCGTAACAAAAACCGCCCCCACGCCAAACATCGGAAGCAGCAAAAAGGAAGCGGACGCGATCCGCGCAGCCGGCGTGGCACTGCTGGTGCTCAGCGTCACGGTTGCTGTCTGGGCCGAGGTCGTCCCCGCGAACGAAACCGACGCCGGCGCCACGGAGCAGGAAAGATGGGTCGCCGCGGTCGGCAGGGCTCCGCACGCCAGCGCGACCGTTCCACCGTAGCCGCCCGCCGGTGTCACCGTCACCGCCTCTGTCCCGGAAGCCCCCGCGGCCACCGTCAGAGTCGAGTTCGCAAGCGTTGCCGTCACCCCGGGCGCAACCGCCGGTGTAATCGCCGCGAGCGCCGCTTGCGCGATCAAATGGTGCACCTCCGTCGTCGGATGGAGATCGTCCCAGAAAAAGTAGGTATCCGGATTCACCGTAAGGTCCAGCTGCGAGCTGCCCGTGACGTTGCTCAGGTTGTAGGTCGCCGGCGCAGCAATCACCGTGTTAAACAGCGTAAACACGTCCAGCTGAAAGATATGGAGCGTGCTTGCAGCCGGGATGGCGTCCAACGCTGCCTTCAGGCCGCTGTTGAACGCCGTACTCGCCGCGTTGAACGGCGCGGACGTCGTCGTGCTCCCATTGAAGCGCGGAACCTCCCCCAGCGGCGGCAGGTTCACCACCAGCAGATCCGTCGCGCCCGCCGTAATCAGTCGGTTGATCGCCGTGTTCTCATTCGCCACCGCCGTCGAAATGTCCGCGCTCGAGGTCGCATTGATCACATCGTTCGCGCCTCCCCACACAACCACCAGCGTGCCCGCCGGAACCGTCGGATGCGCGGTGAGGTAGTCCGTCACCTGCTGGCCGATATTTTCCACCTGAACCGTAAACGTAATCGGACTCGGAAAGCTCAGCGTGCTCGTTCCCGTGCCGGTGTACGCAAATCCAAAGGCGTAGTTCGTCCCACCGTCCAGCGAGTCCGTCACAGCCGGGTTCGCCGCCAGCGAAGCCGCCAGCTGCTTCACCCACACGCCGCTGTAGTTGTGCGCCGGCGGCAGCGTGTCGGTGCCGTCCGTAAAGCTTCCGTCGGTGTACCCCGAAGTCGGACTCGGGATGCGAACGCCGTCCTGCGCCTGCGTCAGGTGGGCGACGTTGCCCGTGTCCGAGAGCGAATCGCCAAACACAACCACCGAGCTATAGCTCTGACCAGACAGCAACGGAGTGGCAAGGTGGCAGAGCAGAAGTACGGCCAACCAGCGAAAGCGCGTCATGAGGGATCTCCAGCAGCGCATGCCACAGCAGCACGCGGGCACGACCATCTTAGTCCCTGCGGCCGTATGTCCTGCCGCCGATGCAAGCCGCCTCCACCGGCGCACCGCCGAACTCTACCCCGGTCCACCCCCGCCTGACTCGCCATTCCCGCCCAGCGCCCGGGTCACCGTCCCCGGTCGCAAGGACCAGCACGCACATCCACCTCAAACCCCCACATCCACCCGAGGCGAACCTACTTCCGCTCGTACACAGCCTCCTGCCGGTCAGCCGGCCGCGCCACAGGCCAGCTCGTCTCGGTCATCCGGGAGCCTTCCGCCGAAAGCACATCGACGCCCTCCGTATACGGCTTCGCGTCCACAAACTCGGTCCATCGCATCTCGCTTGGCGAACTCGCGCGAAGCTCCACCGTCACTCCCGGAACAGCGCGCGGACCTCCATACGGCACGACGCTCCCGTCCGGCAGACCCACCGAAAACTGCCCCTCTTCCGGAAACTCGCGCCGGATCCGGCCGCCGCCTCCGTCACTCCAAACCATCACCCGCGATACGTTCACCCCGGCCGCGGTGCTTCGCCACGTGCCTTCGAGCCCCGCACCCCTCGTGCCCACGCGGTCCAAACGTTCGTCATGGGTGGCCGTCGTTCCATCCGGCCCGGTCGCGACGGTGTGGATCAGCATGGCGGACCCGTCCGCCGTCACCGTCAGCGTGCTGTGGTCCACCTCCCTGCCGTTCTGCTTGTGCACCCGAAACCACTCCCGCGGTCCCGTCTGCCGAAGGCTGGTCGTCCGTCCCGATACCGTCGCGTAGTCCCGCCCGTCGCTCCCCACCGTGAACACGACCGCCCCAAAGTCAAAGCGGTACCCCCCTGGTGCGAGCGCGATCGTGATCGACGGACCCACCAGGTGACTCTCCGCCCGGTTCAACACCCAGGTTCCAAACCACGATCGCTCCGCCGCGAAATCCGTCCCCGATCCTGCCGCGATGAACCCAAACACAGCCGGCAAAAGCAGCCTTCGCATGGAGACACCATACCGCATCGCACATCCGCGCCCTCCGCCAGGAACGAAATCGCCGAAACCGGCGTCTTACCATCAGTCGTGACCCTCAGCCTCCAAACCAAGCGCAACCTCCTCCATCGCACCCTCGCCGATCTCGGCTCCGTCCTCGTCGCCTACTCCGGCGGTACCGACTCCGCCTTTCTCGCCTTCGCCGCCCACCAGGCCCTCGGCCCACGCATGCTCGCCGTCATCGCCGACTCCGCCTCCCTCGCCCGTGCCGAGCTCGCCGCCGCTCTCCAGTTGATTTTTAATCAATTCATCGACACCGAATTGCTCCACACCGACGAGCTCGAAAACCCCGACTACCAGCGCAACGACAGCCAGCGCTGCTTCCACTGCAAAGACGAGCTCTTCACCGTCATGGAAGCCGCCCGCACCCGCCTCGGCTTCGCCCACCTCGCCGTCGGCAAGAATAGCGACGACCGCGCCCCCGACATCGCCCAGTTCCGCCCCGGCCAGCGCGCCGCCGCCGCCCCCGGCGCCCTCGCTCCCCTCGTCACC
>CALMVL010000156.1 GCA_937873265.1 uncultured Granulicella sp. | reverse complement strand
TGGGAGAGCGCCTCGTTCGCAACGAGGAGGTCAGCGGTTCGATCCCGCTCAGCTCCACCAGAGAATGCACCTTATGTGGGATGGCCGTCGACCGTGGAGGTCGACGGCTTCGTGTTTTGGGGTGCTTTCGCGAAAGAAGGGGAAATCGCCGGGAAGTTTCTACCAGGCGCCGGCGATGCTGTGCCGGGTGGCGTTCCACGTGGGTGTTATTGAGCGAACGTCGGGGGGAGTGACCCGGTGCGGTGGTGTTTGGAACAGTGGGTTTGCAGCGGACGTTTCGCGTGATGCGGGCCAGCCGGTGATTCGATCCGTAGCCGCTAGACAGGAGATTGTGGCTCCATGAAAAAGTTGATCGTTCTGATTTTTTGTGTGTTTGGTCTTTCCCTCATCGCGCCCGCCATGGCGAGCGCGGCGCCGACGACGTGGTATGTGCGGGCTGACGGCGGGACGCGGTACTCGATGACGAACCAGAATGGGCAATGCAGCGGCAGCGTGGATGCGGCCTACCCGGGCAATGGCGTGAATCAGCCGTGCGCGCTGAGCGACCCGCGCTACCTCTACAGTGATGGAACTAACCAGAGCTATGCGTGGGTGATTTCGGGCGGTGACACGGTGTTGCTGCATGGCGGACCGTGGCGGATCGGCGCGGGCGACGGGACGGGGTGCGGCGCGTTCTCGAACGGATGCTCGTCGGACAACGCATTCATTCCGCCACCGCCAGCCGGTACGGCCGCGCAGCCGACGACCTTTCTGGGGGAGAACTACGCGAGCTGCACCACCAAACCGAAGACGCAGCTGTTTAGCGGGTACACGGCCAACGGCGTCTTCAACCTGCGTGGGGCGAGTTATGTGTCGATTGGATGCCTGGAGCTGACGGACCACTCGCAATGCACGACCATGGGAGTTCTGCGGCCGGTCGCATGCAACAGCAACATCATCGACGACTACGGAAAGTCGGGTATTTTGACCGATCAGCACACACATGACATCTCACTGACGGACCTTGACATTCATGGATTTCGTGACAACGGGATTCTGGGGCCGGTGGGCGGCCTGGTGACCGCGACGAGGGTCCGGATTGCGTTCAATGGCGGGTCTGGATGGAACTTCGATGATGGAAACGGGACCAAGAGCGTGGGCGGCCAGATGAATTGGCACTACGTGACGATCGAGGGGAATGGATGCATCGAGGAGTATCCCATTCAGCACAGCTTCCCGGCGGCGTACTGCTATGACGATGACAATGGGGGGTACGGCGATGGCGTGGGCACACCGGATACGCAGATCAACTTCGCGGTCGACCATGCATTGATCCGGTACAACACGCAGGACGGTCTGGACGTGCTGCACACGACGGGAAGTTCGGTCACGGTTACAGATTCGATGTTCTATGGAAATATGGGCAACCAGTGGAAGATTGGACCGATGGCCAATGTGCTGGTTCAAAACAATGTGACGATTACCAACTGCATGCGGATGTCGGCGAACATTCCGGGGGCGCCCAGCGGATGGAATGCCGGACTGAGCGACTTCTGCCGGGCGAATGCGGGCGTGGTGATGGTGCAGCGCGGCGACAACGCGGGCGGCGGCAATTACGTGTTTCAGAACAATACGTTTATCGGCTATGCGGGCGATTCGATGTTTGAGTCGGGCAACTGCACGGACACATTTATGTACGCGCCGACCAGTGACTGCAATACGCCGAATATTGTGTTTCAGAACAACCTGATGGTGGGCTACTCGAACCCGAACTACTACAGCGGGCAGTTGCCGCCGAGCGGCACCGACGGGGACAGCATGCATCGGTTCCGAACGCTGAATCACAATATTTACTACAACATGCGTTTCCTGGCGGGGGATGAGGTATCGACCAATCCGTTCCTGGCGGATCTGCCGGTGTTCACCGATGAGGCGAGCCTGGATGCGGTCGATGGCCACCTGACGATGTTGTCGGCCAATGCAATCGGGATGGGTACGCCGATCAGCGCATTGACGCAGGATCATGATGGCGTGAACTGGAAGACACCGCCGAGCATTGGAGCGTACGAGTACGTTTCGTCAACGGCGACGGCACCGGGAAGCGGGTCGAGCACTTCGGGTGGCGCAACGGGCTCGTCGGGAGCCGGAACCAGTTCATCGGGCGGGGGAACAAGCTCGTCGGGAAGCTCTGGAACGACCGGAAGCTCCGGGAGCTCTGGATCGACCGGGAGCTCTGGAAGCTCGGGTTCGGCCGGGAGCTCTGGCTCGGCCGGGAGTTCTGGTTCGGCTGGGAGCTCTGGCTCGAAGAGCTACACGGTCGGGGCGAGGGTGCAGATCACCTGTACGCTGACGGGAACTACCTTGACCTGCGGCCAGACCTAGACACACAGGCGAAGTGATCTCCGAGATCCCCGGTCTCAACAGGCCGGGGATTTCGCTGTCAGGAGAAGTCTGTCGATTCGACTGACAGAACGTAGCCGCTGCGCGAAACCCTGCGCGAGAGTGCAGAGGGAGCTGATTCCTAAGGAGTGCTTCGGAGCATGTGTAGAGGGTGGCGGAGAACGGAGCGCATGGCGCGTGAGACGGACTGGCGTGCTTGCGCGGGGTAGGGTGGGGCACTATGATCGTGGAGGTAAGCGGGAGTAGTTCAGTGGCAGAACGTCAGCTTCCCAAGCTGAATGTCGCCGGTTCGATCCCGGTCTCCCGCTCCACGAAGCGCCGAAATGTCAGGCAGCCGTGGCGTAGATTTGGGTGGAGTTCGGTAAGCTGGACATAGCGAGCGAAGTCTGGGTCTGAAGAGACGCGTGCGACCACGCCCGCTGAACGGATGAGGAATTTGGCGGCTGCCGGCTTGGGCGGCCATTTTTATTTAAGTCAGTGAATGTTCGTGGACGAGGCTCCCGTTGTTTGGGGGCCTTTTTTGCTGCTGAGAAGGGAGGAGTTGGATGCAGCTGATTACAAGAGACAGCCCGGGGGCGGGACAACTGGTCGCGCTGATCGTGGTGGAGAACGCGGTGGCTTTGGCGGTGTTCGCGTTTCTGTTTGGGCGGTTCGACCCGTCGACCAGGACAGCGGTGTTGCTGGCGATGACGGGGTTGATCAACAACCTGATGGGACTGGGAGCGGGCATCCTGGTGGGCGGCCCGAGCCGGACGCACCAGGTAGAGACGCCCAATGCGTCGCAGGTGATCTCAAGCGAGAGCCAGACGACGACGATTCAACCAAGTGGAACGGAGGAGAGCAGACTGTGAGCACGCGGACGGTGGATACAGGGCAGGCGGTTGCGGAGACGCGGTCGCTGCAGGCGTTTGAGGGTTTTTTGCAAAAGGCGGGAAAGCTGATCGGGGTGGCGCTGCTGGATGTTGTCCGGTTCGCGTTGCCAATCTCGGCGCTGGTCGGGGCGGCGGAGCAAAACCAGTCAGCGGAGGAAGCGGCGTTTCTGGCATCCGTTCAACTGATTGGAGGTGCCGTTATCGCGATCGAGCAGAAGTGGAGCGCGGATGGGTCGACCACGGGTGCGCAAAAGCTGGCAGACGTGCTTCTGCTTGTGGAGCAACCGGTGATCGCGCTGTTTGCCGCGGCGGGTCTCACGGTTGACTCGGCTTACGTCGTGAGCCTGGTGAACGGGATTGTGGCCATGCTGAACGCGCAGCCTGCGGATGTTCTGGTCCCACTCGAGCAGAAGGCGGCTTAGCGCCTGGATGACGCAGCCCGGAGATGTGCCATCGCCGGGCTGCGTCGTTCCAGATCGGGTGTTGCTGATTCCTAGTGCGAGCCGAGGCTGGCGGTGTTGGTGGCGGGCTGCGCTCCGGGCTTGCTGTGTTCCTCAAGCGCCTGCGCCTCCGGCATGTAGGTGAGGGCCTTGGAGATCTGCGGGTCCCAGAGGGCGCGGACGCGAAGACCTTCCATCTGCCCGAACTCGGAGGTAAAGAGTTCGGCTTTGATGTTGGTCTTGATCCAGTCGCTGACACCGGCGACATCCGCGTCAGTGGCATCCAGATCGCTGGTCTTGAGGAAGTCCTTGAACTGGCTCATGACGGCATCGTCGACAGTGAAGTCTTTCGCTACGGTGTGGTTCGCCAGGTAGTGCTTGGAAAAGTTGAAGAAAGCGTAATGGATGAGGAGATTGTTTTGGAATTTGTTGAACTCGGGATTCGCGATCTTCTCGTCGGGCGTGATGCCGCCTCCACCGTAGACAGTGCGGCCGGAGTCGGTGAGTTTGACTTCGCGGTCTTTGTTATCCGCGGGGGCGTTCTCTTTTTCGCGCACGTAGTAATAGTCGTAGAGCGAGACATTGTTGTAGTTGCGCTGAATGAGACGGCCCGACGGCGTGTAGTAGTGGTACGTGGTAAGGGCGAGGCCGGTGTCGTCGGTGATCTGGAAGACGGTCTGGACCAGGCCCTTGCCGAAGGTGGTTTCGCCGACGATCAGGGCGCGATCGTGGTCCTGGAGGGCTCCGGAGACGATCTCTGCGGCCGAGGCGGTGTTGCGATTGACCAGAACCACGACGGGGAACTTGGTCCCCTGTTCGCCGTGGGCTGCGCGGTAGACCTGGTCAGGAAAGGCGCGGCCTCGTTGTGAGACGACGATCTGGCCTTTTTGCAGGAACTTGTCGCTCATGGCGACGGCTTCATTGAGCAGACCGCCGGGGTTGCCACGGAGGTCGATGAGGACGCCGTGAACCTCTCCCTGGCGGGCGAACTTGTCGAGGGCTTCGCCGACCTCGCGGCTGGTGGTCTCCATGAACTGTGTGACGTGCATGTAACCGATGCCGGGGCGGATCATGAAAGCGAGGTCAACGGACGGGCGGGCGACCTCGTCACGCACGAGATCAAAGACAAGAGGCTTGGCTGAGCCTTCGCGGGCCATGGTGACCGAGACGTGGGTGCCGCGCGGGCCTTTGAGGGAGTTGGCGACGGCGGTGGAATCCATGTTTTCGGTGCTTTTGCCGTCGATGGAGAGGATGACGTCGCCAGGGCGGATGCCGGCCTTGAACGACGGCGTCCCCTCGAAGGGGTAGACGACCACGATCTTGAACGCTCCGGCCTTGTCGGGCTGCGGCTGAATGGTCATGCCGACGCCGTAATACTTGCCGTGCTGGTCTTCGCGCATTTGCGCGTAGGCCTTGGGGTCGTAGAAGTTCGAGTGGGGGTCGAGCGTGTGCAGCATGCCGGGGATCGCCCCGTCGTAGATGGCCTTATCGGCCTTGTCGGTGTTGAGCTTGTCGGCGTAGTTCTGTTCGACGATGGAGTACACGTCGGTGAACGAATGGAGCGAGTCGCGAAGGGTGGATTCGTCAGTGGCGGATTGGGCGGCGACCTTTTGGCTGATCAGCGATCCGAGGGTGGCGCAGACGCCAAGAAAAACGGCGGCGGAAAAGAGGGCGCGACGGGTACGGGGAACCATGGGCGTTAGATGTCCTCGGAGCTGCAAGGGCGCGGAGATGCACCGCAGATTGGACGGAGTATAGCACCCGGGGGTGAGCGGACCGGTTGGGATGGACGGCGATACGCGTGTCGGCGGTGCTGGGGTTTGCCGGCGGCGTTGGCGTTGGGCCGCGTTGAGCGGGGATAGAATGGAGAGGTCGTGGTTGCTCCGGCGACGCATACCGCTCGGCGTTCGGGCGAGTTGAACTGGTGAGCCGATTCGGTCGGCAGCCAGATGGAAGTGAGACAGCGAACTTGGTGATGATGCGTTCTGGACGTGTACGGTCGGCGCGGCGTGTACGGGTGGGTGTGGCGGCGTG
>CALMVL010000155.1 GCA_937873265.1 uncultured Granulicella sp. | reverse complement strand
GCCGCCTCGATGTCGTCGACGAAGAAGGCGATATGGGTTGCCCCGTAATCGATGTTGCTGGGCATCGTACGCTGCTGCGCGTCGGCATCGAACGACATCAGTTCAACGTTGATGCTGGGTCCCAGGCGAAGCATCGCGAGATGAACGCTGTGTATCTTGACTCCGGTAGGCGTTTCTTGAAACGGTCCGACTTTCCAGAGCAGGTCGGCACCCAACGCGTTTTCAAAGAACTGGATAGCGGCATCGAGATCGGGTACGGTGATGCCGACGTGATCGACATGCCTTGCAGAAACAATTCCTTTGGACATAAAAGATCTCCTGTCGTTGGTTAGCGAAGCATGGCTTTTAGCAACGTATATCCGCTCTCTGCAAGGACCATCCCAAGCAAACCGGTCAACGCAACAATTGGTGGTGCAGGACTTTTCACACGGCAGACCGCATACAAAAGGCCCACGGCGCAACCCAGAAGGAACGAGAGCAGGTAGGCTTTCAAGAGCGGGCCTCCACCTTCTCGAAGAACTGCAAAAGTTGGTGAGCGACCACATCCGGTTGCTCTTCCATGACATAGTGGCCGCAATCTTCGATCGTTCCTCCTTCGACCTGAAGAGCGAGCGATACCAGAGCAACTTTGAGGCGCTCTCCGACACCGCTCTGTCCACCCCACGCGAGCACCGGCATGGGCAGCTTCGTCTTGCTGAATTCCTGGTTCTGTTTGGAGCTCTCGGCGACGGCGCGATAGTAAGCGAAGCCACGGCTCATGGCGCCGGGACGAGTGTAGGTTTCCACGTACCGGTCACGGTTGGATTGTGGGATCCGGTCGAGTCGCTCTGACTTTTGCTGGAATAGCCAATCGAACAGTTCGCGTTCGCGCCCAGCAGTCAGTATCTCCGGCAGACCGGGAAGCGTGTTGAAGCAGAACTGCCAGAGTTTCACGTTCAACTCAGGCGGCAGCGGGAATGTGTGCGGAGCACCCGTGCCTGGGACCGCGGTATCAAGCAGAGTCAGGCTCCGGAGTTGCTCCGGAAACTGCGCGGCCCACGCGTAGGCAATCCAGCCGCCCACGTCGTGACCTACCAAGTGAATAGATCCAGGCATGAAGCTCTTCACGGCATCCGCCAGACTCTTCGCAATGTTTGCCGTATCGTAGCCCCCCGCAGCAGGATCTGATCCGCCCAGACCGGGTGGGTCCAACGCCAGGACCTGGTGCTTCTCTGCGAGCTGCGGAATGATCTCGCTATAAGCTTCAGCAGTTTCAGGCCATCCAGACAACAAGACCACTGTTGTTCCAGATCCTGCGGTTAGCCCGTGAATGCCGCCTGCGAGCCTTGTTTCCTTCCACATCGAACCCATGATGTTCTCCTTTGGTGTTGCATCGTTCGTTCAATGCGGCCCGTCGATGCCAGCATGCCGGCCGGGTACCCACTGGACACGCAGGACAAGCTTGTTGCCCTCGGGTCGATTCAGAGCGCCTAGTTCGTGATACCCATTCGCGTAAAGCAGGTACTGGCCGCGATCCCAGACAACTCCAGGACCGATGGAACCAACCTGCTCGGGCGAAGCCGAAACCGCAGAACCGTTGATTTGAGGACTCGTGATCTGCTTTAGCAAATAGCCATTTGCTCCGATCCAAACTCCATGCGGCAGACTGTACGCCACGGTTGCGTTGAGATGGACGGCCTGACCCGCCTGACTGGAATGGACAGAGCTCCCGAGCGCGGGTTCATTGTTTACGCCGTTGTAGAGATAGTGGACGCGCCAGCTGGTCTCGACCCTTCTTGTCGGGAAGAACGTAAACGCATAGTACGGATGCACCGTGAAAGCATGCCCGCTCAGGTTTACGGGAGTATCTTGCCGGTATTCGCCAACGGGCAGTTCAAAATCGAGCACAAACCGCTGGTTCCACTGGCTCGACCCAAACTTGAGCGCCTTCCACTGCAGGACGAGAGGTGACACCGTCAGATCGCCAAAGCCGCCAACCACCCCGCCCGAGCCGGCATTCACATGGGCAGCGGCAACGATCGCTTCGGTGCCCCACCAGGCCCCAAGAAGTTTGTGCTTCGTGAGGTCCACTCCGTGGGTGAGTCCACTGATGCTGTTCACGGTCGGGGCGCCGGCTGAGACCTGTCCCATGCCGTTCACCTTCGTGCCACTTTGAGTGGCATCGCCGATCTGTTCCAGAAGCACCCCTGGCGCCCCAAGCGCATCGAGGAAGCTGGTGTCGCCAAGATTGACGGAAGGCTCAGGCGGATGTTGTTGTCCGCGCGAAGTTCCGCTTGCTGCGACGAGCGCAAGGGACACACAGAACTGGGGCACAAGGCGAGACATCAGGCTCCTTCCCCCTGTATAGGCCGGCTCAAGATCTCTTCGCGGAGCGCCTCGATGCCCATCGTAAGCACCCGGAGAGTACCTGGATCGGTGAACCTGCCGTCACAAACTCGCTTCTCTACCCCCGCCAAAAGGATTTCGCGGCCGGGAACGAGGTGCGCGAGCATAGACACAAGCGTTTCACGCAACTGGTATTGGGCCCGCACGCCTCCAGTACCGCCCGGGGCGGATGTCATGATCAGCACGGGTTTGCCACGGAAGCACGACGCGAACGCCGGGCGAGATGTCCAATCGAGGACGTTTTTCAGAACTCCGGGTATACCGTGGTTGTACTCGGGAGTGGCAATCACAACACCGTCACTCTCCAGAACTTCGGCACGAATCTGTGCAATCGCGGAGAGCGCTGGCTTCGTGTCCAGGTCCTCGTTGTAGAGCGGTATACCCTCGAGGGTTCTGACCGCTATCGTGATGTTCGGGAACTCCTCGTGGTTTAAGGCCTTGAGAATCGCTGTACTGAAAGAGGCCTTCCTCAAACTGCCGGAGATGGCCAATATACGGAGTGGCCTTCTCGACAGAATGCCTCTCAGATCGTGAACCTCACTCATCGCCTATAAACCTCTGTATAGGAGATGAGTACCGATTGAACTCGATTGACAACAGTTCATGATGTAACTTATCAGGAACGGGAATAACCGCTTGAGGGGAGGCTCCGTGGACATCCGGCACTACAGGAGTTTTATTGCGTTAGCGGAGGAAGGGAGTTTCACGTCCGCCGCACGGAGGCTGCACATTGTCCAGTCAGGCCTTTCGGTCACGATCAAAGAAATGGAGGAGGAACTTGGCGTCAAGTTGGTGCAGCGTACGACTCGACGACTGTCACTGACCGATGCTGGAGAGCTCTTTCTTGAGTATGCGCGGCCAGCGATGACTATGCTCAACGACGGCATGGAGGCTGTCCGCTCTCAAAGCCGCGTTGTTCGTGGGCGAATCAGACTGGGCATACTTCAGAGCCTAAGTTCCTACATCGATCTGCCAGCCGTGCTGGGTAACTTCCACGCACAATATCCAAAGGTGGATTTCGCAGTCCGCTCGGTCGACAGCCCACAAGCCCCGGAGCTCGTGCGGGCGGGATCCATTGATCTTTGCTTTCATGCACTCACAACAACGAAGCCGGCAGCCGGGGTCGACGTCACACCATTTGTTCAGGATTCCTTAGTGGCCGTGTGCGCGAACACGCATCCGCTGACGCAGCGTAAGAGCGTGAACCTGGATGCATTAACCGGATGCCCCTTCGTAGATCTCGCGCCAGAACGCGCGCTTCGAACGCTCCTCGACAGAAGTTTTGCCGACCACCATCTCAGCCGCAAGAGCATGTTCGAAATAAGCTCCATTGAGACGATGCTGCGGTTCGTCGCAGGAGGCGTGGGTGTATCGATCGTTCCGTCGGCGGTAGCCAAGGCCTGGGCTCCGGTTTTGAAGCTCCACGTGATGCAGCTTCGCGCTCAGAAATCACCTATGCCGAGATGGAAGCTTGTTATACTGACTCGCTCTCAACGCCAGAAACTTACCGGCAAGACGGTCCAGGACCTGATGCTTGAAGCACTCACGGAAGCTTCAGGTAAATCTGAACAAGACAACCACATCTGAAAGCCATAGCGATTCATTACGTTTTCAGGACCTGGACGTTCAGCTCTCGAATCGTGGTCTGCCAAGCCCTGCGAGCGGGTCTCGATCGCCGATCGCCTCCAGGAGTGTATCCACCTCCAGAGCAATCTTCTGTCGCATCTGCGCCGGCCTGCTGGTTAGTTACAACGCGTTCATCGAACGTCCGTCCAGATGCTAAGTTGGTCAGCTGCTAATAAAGTGAGGATTGGAGCGCTACGGAACATCTACTGCTGAAGTCGCCTCGTCCAGGCGGACAGACGGTTGCACCCCATAGGAGACCTATGAAAGATCGAATCACGCTTATTGTTCGCTTCCGCATCGTCGCATCCGCACGTGACGAGTTTGTAGCCAAACTTGGAACAATCTTCACTCACATTGTGAAAGAGGACAACTTTGTGGAGGCTTCTCTGGTTCAGGACATGCGCGATCCCGAAAGCATCCTCAACTACGAAGTCTGGAACGAAAGTCCGGAATCCTTCATGAAGGAGCAACTGAGCAAGCCTTATCGCGCGGAGTTCGAAAAGATGATTGCCGATCTGAAGATCGAGCGCACACCGGCCTGGTACTCCACAATCGCCAGCTGGACGAAGGCGTAATCAGGTCGGGTACGCGCAAGTCGCATAATGGGAATAGCAAACCCCGTACTCCCCTGGACGCGTCTGAGTCGTCAGTTCGATTGCAGGC
>CALMVL010000154.1 GCA_937873265.1 uncultured Granulicella sp. | reverse complement strand
TTTGGTGCACAGGTTCCTCGTAGGATAGAGGATGGAGGGATCGATGAATCCTTTGGTGATCGCGGGCCGGGCGTTTCAGTCGCGGCTGATTGTCGGGACGGGCAAGTATAAGAACGGGGCGGAGACGCAGGCGGCGATCGAGGCGTCAGGGGCGGAGATGGTGACGGTGGCGGTGCGACGCGTGAACCTGGACCGGTCGACCGAGTCACTGCTGGACTTCATCGATCCGCAGCGGTACTTTTTGCTCCCGAATACGGCCGGATGCTACACGGCCGAGGAGGCGATTCGGGCGGCCCGACTGGCGCGCGAGGTGGGGCTCTCGGATTGGGTAAAGATTGAGGTCATCGGCGATCTGAAGACGCTCTACCCGGATGTGCAGGCGACGGTGGAAGCAACGCGGGTGCTGGTGAAGGAGGGCTTTACGGTGCTGCCGTATACCTCGGACGATATCGTATTTGCGCGGCGACTGATCGATGCAGGCGCCGCAGCGGTGATGCCGTTGGGAGCGCCGATCGGGACGGGTGTGGGGATTGTGAACACGCACAACCTGCGCATGATGCGGGAGTTGATTTCCGAGGTGCCGCTGGTGGTGGACGCGGGGTTGGGAACGTCGAGCGACGCGGCCCTCGCAATGGAAATGGGATTTGATGCGGTGTTGCTGAATTCGGCGATCGCGGGGGCAAGAGACCCCATCCTGATGGCAGAGGCGATGAGCCACGGTGTGCTGGCGGGGAGGCAGGCATTCCTGGCAGGCCGCATGCCGAGGAAGCTGTACGCCGCGGCGAGCTCGCCGATGGAGGGAATCTCGCGGTAGATCCTGACGCGGTATGTGCTGCTCTTCTGTCTTCTTCCCCGTGATTGGGTTACCGGTGTCAGGCGACGCGGACGCATACTGCACGGTGCGTCGGTGGTTCGATTTTACTCAGCATCGGACGCTGCGAGCGGTGTGAAGAAGGTTGGGTGCGCGCCGCTTAAGGCACAGCGATCACGGTGACGGGCGCCGGAAGCAGTGCTTGTTCCTACCGTCATGACCAGGTAAAAAATAGCGGACCGGGCAAGCAGTCGGGGATCACGCGGGGAACTGAGCGCGGCGACGAAGTTCCGGTACACTTCGCGCATGCGGGTGTTTGGCATTGACTGCGGGACGGAATTTACGGGGTGGGGCGTGGTGGAGGTGAACCATGAAGCGCGCCTGCCCCAACTTCGGCATATAGCGGCCGGCACAATCCGGCTGAGTAAGCGGGAGCGCACACCGCAAAGGCTGATACAGGTATACGCCGACTTGACGGCGATGATGGCCGTGCACGAGCCGGAGGTTATTGCGATTGAAGAGGTGTTTTTCTCGGCCAATGCAAAAAGCGCGCTAAAGCTGGGACAGGTGCGGGGGGTGGCCATGCTGGCGGCGGCAAGCGCGGGATTGCCGGTCGCGGAGTATGCGCCGCTGTCGATCAAGAGCTCCGTGGTGGGTTACGGGCTGGCGCAGAAGGAGCAGGTCCAATTTATGGTCACCCGCCTGCTTCAGCTTGAGCAGGCGCCTGAGTCTCCGGACGCGGCGGACGCGCTGGCGATTGCGATCTGCCACATTCACACGGCGCAAACGCTGGCGCTGCAGGGCGGCGAGCGTTGAGGGTTTGGCGCTGGGTGGGGATCCTGCTGGTGTCGGCTGCAAGCGCGGCGGGGCAGGAAGCAGGACAGTCTGCCGGGCCTGGCAACCTTCCGCCTTCGACCGCTGCGGCCAGTGTGCGCTTCGTGATTGATCGGGCCGGCGTGGAAACGCCGCACTTCTCTTTCTCGGTTCGGGACGACGGGTCCGGCCATTACGAAGCGACCACTTCTCCGCCCACGTTATCGAGTCGGTACACCTCTGCGGTCGCCGCGCCGGCCGAAAAAGTGAGTCAGGCTATCCAACTCAGCCGTGCCACTACCACAAAGATTTTTGCCGGCGCGCATGCCGACGATCTCTTTCGGATGATTTGCAACTCGAAAGCCAAGAACATCGCGGACACCGGGCGCAAGTCGCTCAGCTACGAGGGCCCGGATGGCACGGGAGTATGCGTTTATAACTACTCCGAGAACAAGAGCGTGACCGCGCTGACGGACCTGTTTCTCGGTATGGCGTACACCATCCAGGAAGGCCGGCGGCTGGAGTTCCGACACAGGTACGACAGGCTGGGCTTGGACGCCGAGATGGGCAGCCTTGTGGCGCAGGCGGATGCGGGTCGAGCTCCAGAGCTCGGATTGATAGCGCCCGTGCTGCAGTCGCTGGTCGCCGACGGAGACCTGCTGGAGCGGGTGCGCGAGCGGGCAGCCAAGCTGCTGGAGCGAGCGCAGGCGGAGCGTTGAGGCGAAGAGCTCAATCGCTGGGGGAGGTCGGGTGCAGTGCCCGAAACAGGGCGGCGGTGGTTTCAATGGGGAGGGCTTCGGCCCGAACGTCGAGAGCCAGAGTGTTAGGCCAGGCAGCGACAAGTGCCTGGGTGGGATAGCCCGCCGACCGCAAGTTGTTGCTGAGGGTCTTGCGCTTTTGCGCAAAGGACGCGCGCAGGAAACGCGTGAAGCCGGCGGGATCAACCCCGAGCTCTTCATAACGCGGGTGGAACCAGAGGCGAAGTACGCTCGAAAAGACTCTCGGCTGGGGCCGAAACGCGTCGGGCGGCAACGTAAAAAGGTGCTCGACCGAGCAGCTCATCGCCGCCGTGGCTGAGAGCATCCCATAGTCGCGCGTACCGGGGTTGGCTGCGACGCGATCTGCGACCTCGCGTTGCATCATGACCACGGCCTGGCGCAGCAGACCACGCTGACCGGCGGTGAATAGGTAGAGCAGGATGTCCGAGGTAATGTAGTAGGGAAGATTGCCGACGACGTCAGCTGTCCTTTCCGGTGCGATTATCGCGGCTACGTCTGTGGCAAGAATGTCCGCGTGAACGACATCAACGTTTACCCGCATCTCGTAACGTCTCGCCAGATCGCCGGCCAGCGCAGCATCGAACTCGACCGCAACAAGCCGGCGGCAGCGGCCGGCGAGGATGTCGGTGATGGCACCCTCGCCGGGACCAATCTCGACGACTGTGCGATCGACCACGGAGCCGAGCGCGTCGGCGATGGCGTGGCGTGCGCGGTCGTCCACCAGAAAGTTTTGCCCCAGCTTTGGCTTGTGATGAGCTGACATCTACGTGATATTCCCCAGCTCGCCAGCCGGTGGGATCGGACGATCAGCGAGCTTCTATAGACTACTGACTGACTGGGTCGGAGAGAGGACGTTTCATGCATATCGCGTTTGCGGCCCCGGAGTGCATGCCTTGGGCGTCCACGGGTGGTCTGGCCGAGGTCGTCCGCTCGCTGTCGCGCGAGTTGGCAAGGCAGGGCCACCAGGTGACCGTTTACCTGCCCTACTATCGGCAGGTTGCAAAAGCGCTTCCCGGCCTGCCATCCGCGATCGCCAGCATCACCATTCCGTTCCCCAGCTTTAACCGGTTTGCCCGTGTGCTGGACGGCGGAAGCAGTGACGGCGTCCGGCATCTTTTTGTGGACTGCCCGGAGTTCTTCGATCGCGAAGCGATTTATGCGACCACATCGGGCAACTACCCCGACAATGCGGAACGCTTCGGTCTGTTCTGCCGGGCGGTGCTCGAATCTGCCAAGCTGCTCGGGATCCCCGATGTCTTTCACGTGCACGATTGGCCCACCGCTCTGCTGCCGGTGATGCTGCGGACGCTCTACTACTTTGATCCGCTGCTGCGCAACATCCCGACCGTGCTGACGATTCACAATGCCGGCTACCATGGCTGGTTTCCGCCCTCGACGGTGCCAACGCTGCTGCTGCCGGCGGACGTGTACACGACCGAGCGGCTGGAGTACCGCGGCGAGGTGAACCTGCTTAAGGGCGGCATCGTCTATGCCGACGAGTTGACGACCGTGAGCCCGACCTATGCCAGGGAGATCCAGACGCCGGAGTTCGGAAATGGACTTGAGGGTGTTCTGCGCAATCGAGCGGCGGACCTCAACGGCATCCTGAACGGCGTCGACTATGCAGAGTGGAATCCAGAGACGGACCCGAATATTGCGGCACACTATTCCGAGTCGGATCTGGCGGGGAAGCGTGAGTGCCGGCGCGATCTGCTGCACGCCTTCGATTTGGGCGGCGTGAGCGACGGGACACCGCTGCTGGGCATGGTGTCGCGCTTCACCACGCAGAAGGGCTTTGATTTCCTCCTCGCGATCGCCGACGAGCTGCTCGCGCGCGATGTGGCGCTGGCCATTTTGGGGGACGGCGAAGAGTACTACGCGCGTATGCTGTCGGAGTTGGCGGATCGCTATCCGTCCAAGATGCGCGTGCAAACGATTTTTGATCCGGTGATGGCGCACAAAATCGAGGCCGGCGCGGATATGTTCATGATGCCGTCTCGATACGAGCCGTGCGGCCTGAATCAGATCTACGGGCTCCGCTACGGAACGGTACCCATTGTGCGGGCCACGGGCGGTCTCGACGACACCGTTGACGAACAGCCGGACGGCGGAGGGAATGGATTCAAGTTCTCCGGCTACGAGGCGCAGGAGTTGATGAAGGCGATCGTGCGAGCGACCGAGATCTTTCCGGACAAGGGGCGTTGGCAGGATCTGATGCGCCGCGGCATGCGCCAGCGCCTCACGTGGGATGAGCCGGCACGCGCCTACGTGGCTGTTTTTGAGCGGGCGATCCAGAACCGGAGCTAGCCCGTGGGCGAAGGCGCTGATGCCTGCTATGCTCAGCGCACGATGCCTGCCACGGAGCAGAACGCGCCGGATCGATCCTCTCCGGTCTCGCTTGCCGGCGCTACCACGGCGCTGGTTCTGCTGACCGCGCTGAATTTCGTCAACTACATCGATCGCTATATCCTGCCCGGCGTACAGGAGCAGATTAAGCACGAGTTCAGCATCAGTGATGCGCAAATTGGCCGGCTGACGCTGTGGTTTATGGTCGCGTACATGGCCACATCGCCGGTGACCGGGTGGCTTGGCGACCGGTTTCCTCGTAAGCCGATGATCGTGCTGGCGGCGCTGTTCTGGAGCGGCATTAATTTCTTTACGGCATCGGTGCACTCGTACGATTCCCTCAACCTGCGGCACGCGGCGCTGGGCGTCGGCGAGGCGAGCTTCGGTATCTTCGCTCCATCGTTGCTTGCGGACTTCTACCCTCCGGCGCAACGCAACCGTGTGCTGACGATCTTCAATATTGCCATTCCTGTCGGGGCGGCGCTGGGATACCTGATCGGCGGCAGCGTGGGCCAGCGTTATGGGTGGCGGTCCAGCTTCGTCGTCTCGGCGGTGCCTGGGGTTCTCATTGCGCTGATGATCTCAGTGTGGATGAAGGAGCCAGCGCGAGGCGGCCTGCGAGAGAGTGGTGCGAGATCAGGGAAGGGAACTGTGCGTTCGCTGCTGCGGAACCCAGCCTACCTTTGCTCTATCGGCGGATACGCGGCTGTGACGTTTTCGCTCGGCGGCATCTCCTGGTGGATGCCCTCGTTTCTTCAGCGCGTCAGCGGCCGATCACAAAGCTCGGCGGCGTTTCTGATGGGTGCGATCACGGTTGTCACGGGGCTGAGCGGCACCGTCCTCGGAGGCGCCCTCGCGCAGCGATGGTCGCGTCGAACCCCGAAGGCCCTATACCTTCTGCCCGCGATCGGGGCGGCGCTCGCCGTGCCGCCGGCGCTGCTGTGCTTCTTCGGACCGAAGTCGCTGACGCTGGTCGGACTTGCCCTGGCAATTTTTCTGATCTTTCTCGGGACCGGGCCGGTGAACGCGGCGACGGTAAACGCGGTCCGTCCAGAGATCCGGGCGACGGCTCTGGCGGGACAGCTGTTTCTGATCCACGCTCTGGGGGACGCAATCTCGCCGACGGTCATCGGCGTAATTTCAGACCGCAGCGATCTTGCCATAGGGCTGGCGTCCACGCTTGTGGCGCTGCTGGTTGGATCGGCCATCTTTTTTCTCGGCTCGCGGTATGCGCCGCCACTCCGTGACCGAGCAGAGACCTCGACTGAGTCGCCGAGCTTCGCCGGCTGATGCTGGCCCTTGCATCGCGTAGCGTACAGCGCACGGTGAGGTGGACGGCGTGGCTGCTTGCCTTCGCATGGGTGTACCGCACGCTGAACGCGGCGTTCGGTCTGCCGCGTGTGCCGAACCTGCTGCGGTCGAGCAGCGAGCGCGTGCCAGACCGGCTGCCGCTCGTAACGGTGATCGTCCCAGCGAAGAATGAGCAGGACGCCGTCGGTGCCTGTCTCGAGTCGCTGCTGCGACAGGATTATCCGAATCTACACATTGTCGCGGTCGACGATCGATCGACTGACAGAACGCCGGAGATCCTCGACACACTTGCCGGGATGTACCCTGCGCGCTTGACAGCGCTCCACGTTAGGGAACTGCCGGACGGCTGGCTGGGCAAAACGCATGCGATGGCGCTCGCCGCTGGCGAGGCGGAGACGAACCGCTGTTCGGCCTGGCTGCTCTTCACCGACGCCGATGTGCTATTCGCTCCGCCCACGATTCGGCTCGCATTAGCCGAAGCCGTCGATCAGCATGCGGATCACCTGGTCCTTCCGCCGTCGCCCATTCTGCTGGGCCCGGGTGAGGTGGCACTGCTCGGTTTTTTTCAGTTGATGGGCGCGTGGGGCGTACGCCTTTGGCGCGTTCCCGACCTCAAGGCCCCGCGGGACGTCTTAGGGATCGGCGCGTTCGGTCTGGTGCGGGCGTCCGCTTACCGGCAGATCGGCGGATATGAAACGTTGCGCATGGCTGTGCTGGACGACCTAAGTCTGGCGCGCCGGATTAAGGCAGCAGGCCTGCAAACGCGGGCAGCCTTCGGCGCAGGGCTAATCCGGTTGCGCTGGGCCGAGGGAGCCCTGGGCTTGGTCGGTGTGCTGACGAAGAATATGTTTGCTCTGTTTGCGTTTAAGCCTGTGCTGCTGCTGGCCGGATGCGCGGGAATCGTCGCCCTGACCTTGGCGCCGTTGGTGGGTCTGGGGTTTGCCATAACGCGCATACCCTCAGCTCTGGCGCTCACCGGCATCGGTGGAATGTACCTGCTGTTGGCCCGCTACAGCCAACTGCCATTCTGGAGCTTTCTGCTGTATCCGTTCGGAGCCGTGCTCCTGATCTACTCGCTGCTTCACTCGATGGTGGTAACCCTACGCCAGGGAGGCGTGCGCTGGCGAGGTACGTTCTATCCACTTGCGGAACTCCGCCGTGAAAATCGGTTGCTTCGTTAGCAAGCCCTACACGGTAGTTAGAATCTGCAGCGGCTGCCTTCCGTAGCGTTTCTCCACGTACTCGTCCAGGATCACTTGAAACTCCTCAACAATGTGGTCCCCTTTGAGCGTGGTAAAGAGCTTGCCGTCGACGTAGACCGGGGCTTTAGGTTCCTCAAATGTGCCGGGCAGCGAGATGCCGATATTGGCGTGCTTAGATTCACCGGGACCATTCACGATGCAGCCCATCACGGCGAGCTTGAGTTCCTCGACGCCCGCATACTGCTGCTTCCATTCCGGCATCTGCTCGACAAGGTAGTTCTGGATGCGCTCTGCGAGTTCTTGAAAGTAGGTGGAAGTGGTTCGGCCACAGCCAGGGCAGCTCGTGACCTGCGGCATGAAGGAGCGTATCCCGAGCGACTGCAGAATCTGCTGGCCGCAGCGAACCTCTTCAGAGCGATCTCCTCCGGGTGTCGGCGTAAGGCTGACACGGATGGTGTCGCCGACGCCCGCGAGCAGCAATGGAGCGAGACCCGCGGTGGAGGCGACCACCCCCTTCATGCCCATGCCGGCCTCCGTCAGGCCGAGATGCAGGGCGTAGTCGGAGCGGCGCGCCAGTTCCGTGTACACGTCCAGAAGATCGCGGACGTTGGACACTTTGGCCGACAAAATAATCTGATCACGACGCAACCCGTAGCGCTCGGCGGCGGCGGCATTGTCAAGAGCCGAGATCACCATTGCCTCAAGCATCACGTCGCGCGCCTCCATTGGCTGAGCCGATCGGGAGTTCTCGTCCATCATGCGCGTCAGCAAGGCTTGATCGAGCGATCCCCAGTTCACCCCGATCCGCACCGGCTTGGCATTGTCGGCCGCACATTCGACCATGGTGCGGAAGTTGTCGTCGTCTTTGCGTCCGATCGAGACGTTGCCGGGGTTGATGCGATACTTCGCCAGGGCGCGCGCGCACTCGGGATATTTTCGCAACAGGAGGTGCCCGTTGTAATGGAAATCGCCGATGATCGGCGTTGTCCAGCCCTTCTTCGCGATGCCCTCGACGATGTACGGCACGGCCTTGGCCGCGTCTTCGTTGTTGACCGTGATGCGCACCATCTCCGATCCGGCGCGGGCAAGGGCAGCGACCTGCTGAACCGTACTATCGACATCGGCCGTATCCGTGTTGGTCATTGATTGCACAACCACCGGCGCATCCGAGCCGACACGGACGCCGCCTACATCTACGGTTACCGCGCGTCGGCGAACGATCTCAGGCATAGTGTCTCCCATACCTAGTTTAGCAGTGGCGGACCCGATCAGCGGAGCTGGGACCAGGCGGGGTAAACTACTCGGGCGTGGCCCGGTAGCTCAGTTGCATAGAGCAGCGCACTCCTAACGCGAAGGTCGCAGGTTGGACTCCTGCCCGGGCCACCACGCAACCGCTTGACGGACGATCTTATGCTGCGCGCTGACCATCTGAACGATCTCGAATTGAGGTCCACCTCGCGTTGAGTAAGTAAAAGCAGATTCCGAGAAGTAGGTAAGTTCCATACAAGTAAGGGAAATAACGATACGGTGGAGGCGGCTGGGGAAAGAGGCTTCCGAGCGTCGCCACGACAGTCGCCACCACGGCAGCACTTGCGAGGAGAAAAGCGCCGGCACGGAGGCGACCCTGCCGATGAAGGTAGATGGGCATGCCGACCGCGACAAAGCCGTATGCGGTAAGAAAGCCGTAAACCGCGCAGCTGCCCATCCAGCCATAGATGTCGGCTCCGCTGGCCCCACGTTGCGCCAGGATGGCCGTCGGTAAGGCCGCCAGGAGTCCAGTGACGACGCTTGCGACCCAAGGCGTCTCGTTCTCCACATGAGTCCTTCTCAGGTTCTGATGCACGAGTCCATGGTGCGCCATCAGCAACAGCACACGCGAGGCAGCGATGACGCACGCCAGCATGCAGGCGAACATGCTGACAAGGACGCCTAGATCGATCACAGGGGCGATCACTCCCAAGCCGACACTTGCCGAAAGAATGCGAAGAGGCGCCGCGCTGGCATCGAGCGTATGCCCGCTGTCCGCAAAGCCCAGCACCTCGGTGTAAGAACAGAGGATGAAAAAGGCGCCCGCCAGCATGGCGCTTAGGACCACGGCACGCGGTATCGTGCGCAGGGGGTCACGGGCTTCTGTTCCAAGCGTGGTCGCACTTTCGAATCCGACGAAGCTGAAGATAGCGAGGATCACTCCGAGTTGAACGCCTGGAAGATTACGCCGGTGAAGTCGAAGCTGGTGGGTATCGATGTGCGGACCGTGTTTCCAGAGAGTGGCGACGAGGACAGCGGTAATTAGAAACATGGTGCCGCCTTCGATCCACAACATTGCCTGTGTAGAGATGCGGATGTCGTGGTACGCGACCCAGACCACCGTAGCCATCAGGATAGTGGTCATCAACGCGGGCGGCACATCTTGGCCGTAACGACCGCAAAAATCGTATGCATAGGTCAGCACACCCCCGGCCATCGACGAAGCAGTGGTGACGTAGGCAAACAAGAGTGCCCACGCGGAGATCGTGCCAAAGCTCGGCGGCAGGGTTGATCGAGTGTAGGCGTAGAGCGATCCGGGTGAGGCGGTGTCGCGGGCCAAGATAGCAATGCAAAGCGCGATCAGTATCATGCACGCAAGCGCGAGCAGGTAGGCGATCCATGTTGCGTCGCCCGCGAGTGCAAAGACCAGGGGAATGGTCAGCATTGGGCTGGTGCTGGGGGCGATGGTTGAGACCGACTGGGCAAGCGTCTCAAGCGGCGTGAGTACGTGTACACGTAGACCCAACGGCCGGTGCGACTCATCGTCTTGCATCTGGACTGCCTTTGCGCCCGCTTCGATCGGCATGAGTGGCTTCTCCAAGTTACTTAGCCAGATGTGGCTAGGTTCGGACTAGTACTCACCCTGCGAACCCAGTTTGAGGATCGATTCTTTCTGTGCCTTGACAGTCAACTCAGGCTTCGTAGGTTCAGCACCTGTTCCTTGGCTGTCCTCGCGCCGCTTCGAGCATCGCTTCCCTGCGGAACGCTAGGAGGGAAGAAGAATCAGCCGCGAGTCGAAGAAGAGAGCACCATGCCGAGTGTCAGCGGGTCGAACTCCAGGCTCGGAACAAAAATCAGAACTCCAGCTCTCGTGGCAATGACGAGTCCCGAGCCAAGCCGCGCCCCGACTGCCGGCCGGCGTCCCGCTGAGCTTCGATAATAGGATTGTCCCCTACCCCCGGCGGCCCGAAGAGCTGTTTGCAAACTACGTCATTGTTTATGGAGGTAGGCAAGGATGTCGGCAAGATCCTGATCACTCAGCTGTTTGCCGAGCGCCGGCATCTGTCCCTTGCCATTGACGATGATTTCGCGGACCGATGCGGCTGTGTGTGCGTGTGGCCCCCGCATTTCTCCATAGAGACTTGGACCGACGATTTTGACTCCCTCGGTCACCGCGTGACACATAACGCAGTGGCGTTGAAAGCTTGCCTGCCCCGCCTCGGCATTGCCTTGGACGCGGGCCGTCGCATGCGTTGCCTGCGCCCTGATGAGAGTGGGCGAGATTGCAATGCAGAGGAAAGGAGAAAAGAGGGCAAAGCGGGACACGGGGATTCCTAGAAGATGAACTTTGCGGCGATCTGCAAGATGCGAGGGTTATGCGCGGCCGTAGCGGTGAGGAACGACGAAGGGTCGCTCGCACCAACATAGCTGGACGCCTGATTGTTGATAGCGCTCCATTGCGTGTGATTGAAGGCATTGAACGCTTCCCCACGCAGTTCGAAGTGCATGGATTCCCGCACGGGAAATTGTTTGAAGAGTCCCATATCGAAGTTGGTGCGGCGCGGCAATCGCAGAATATTTCGACCTGCGTCTCCGAACGTTAGGCCGGTCGGCGCCGCAAATGCATCCGCGTTGTAAAGTCGTGGCCCCTGCGCGTCGGCAGCGACACTCGTCGATGGCTTGGCGTGAATGTTCCCCACGATATCCGGATACGACTGCGCGGCCGAACCCGTATAACTTGTGATCGAGGTACTAATCTCATTCCCCACCCCAGCGTTGTCGCTGAAGCTGTTGTTGATTACGCTGAAGGGTGTTCCTGTCTGAAATGACGTCAGGTCGGAGATCTGCCATCCACCCACTGTCGATTGCAACGCGCGGTTCTTGAAGCTCGGCAAATCGTACACAATGCTGATCTCGAGCAGCTGCCGCTGGTCGAAGTTTGAGCTCGCGTAGCTCATGGCTTTGTTGTACGTGTTCGGAATCTCCGAGTTGCTGCTGCCATCCGAGGCGTTATCGAGCGAGTGGCTGTAAGTGTAGGCCAGGCTACCATTCAAATGACCGAAGTAGCGTCGAAGCGAGACCTGCGCGCCGTTGTAACTGGAGTGCGCCGTATCTTCGTACCGATTGATGCTGCCGGCGCCCAGGAATGGTCGGTACGGGTTGGGGTCATTGCCGCACGCCACGTTCAAATGCGCCAGGACATCGCCGGTCACGGCCACACCGTTTACCGTTCCGTTCGAGCAATCGTTCGAAGAGATCGCCTCTCCAGGCGCGTACGGCGTTTGCGATAGCGGCTGCAGCTGGTTGAGCTCGCGGCGAAGCGAGAGGTGTGTTCCCACACTGCCGACATAACTGACCCCCAAAGCAAAGGCCGCTGGCAGTTGCGTCTCAAACGTCAAATTGTATTGCTGCACATAGGGCCAGACAGCCTGAGAGGGGATGGAGATAAAGTTCTGAGGAAACTGTAACCCCCCGCCACCAGAGGTGGTGTAGCTGAACGGGTTACCCGCACTGGCGTACTTCGTCGCTGTCTGTACGAGTGGCGCCGTGCCTTCTAGCTGGTTGGTATTGGACTCGTTCCCGTTCGTGTGTTCCCAAAACACACCATAACCACCGCGAAGAACGGCCCTTCCGTTCCCGAAGACGTTATACGCAAACCCCAGTCGAGGTGCCCAGTTCACCAGGTGCCCCTTCATACAGCTGGTCGGTACGCCATCTTTCCCGTTACACACCTGAATCCCATTGAACTCGTTGCCCGTACCAGGGATAAGCGCGCCCTGCTGCCCGGTTACGCTGCCATCAGTATCGATCGCCGGCGCATCGCTCGCGACCCATGCAGCCGGGTTGAAGTTACCCGATTGTCCGCTTATGTCGTGATACGTCCCAAACAGGCTTATGCGTAAACCTGCGTTTAGCGTTAGTCGATCCGTTGCATGCCAGTCATCCTGGAAGTAGGGCTCCACAATCTTGTATCGGTTGTAGTATCGCGGCTGCGAGCTGGTCTGCTGGAAGTTGGCCGGAAGTCCTACCAGGAAATCCGCGAAGGCGTTGCCGGTCGAAACGGGAGAGTTTTGGTCGAAGGTGTAGGTGCCCTGCAAATTGCTCAGCGGAGGCTCATTTTTTTGCGCGAAGATCATGGACGTTCCGAAGAAGAACGTATGCTTACCCAGCGTTTTTGTCAGCTGGTCGCGATACGTGTAGGTCGGATCGGAGTTGTGCCAGAAGTTGAACCCCGTCCCTAACACGAATCCACCGCCGTAAATGTCTCCGTTCGCGATGTTGATGTTTGGAAGAAGATCATTGAAACCGTTGTTGAACAAACCGTTACCCGAGAAGGTGCCACGCGCGCCTCCTGTCGGTGTAAGGCTAATGTGGTTGGTGGTGTAACTCGCGACGAACTCATTGACCAGCGACGGCGAGAGCGTTGCCGTCAGGTTTGCGACCATGCTCACCCCTGGGCCGTTGAACAAGGTGCCGACCGTAGGGAAACTCCCCGCAGCATAGTTCGGGGTCGCCGTCGTTGTTCCCCAATCGTCGTGGATGTATCGATAAAAGAGATGCCAGTTATCGTTGAAGTAATGGTCAATGCGGAAGAGTTCTTCGCGGTCGTGCGTGAACTGAGCGGGGGAGGCCTGAAAGTAAGGAGCTCCATCAACATAGAAATTCGGCGCGGGAAGGAGGCTTAGCAGAACGTTGGCGTTCGGATCAACGGGAACCTGGTTGTTGGCATAGCCGACAAAGGTGGATTGACCAGCGCTGGTGCCATTACTAGTGGAAGCAGGACAATCCGTGTAGGTCGGGATCGGACCGCTGTAGCTCTGGGGGGTCGCGTGGAAGAAGGTCGTGCCGGCCGCTGGACAAACGTCGGAAAAGTTCCCCGTACGTTCTGCATTGGAGGGTACCTGCTGATTGAATGCGGTGCCTGGGACCGTCTCCCGACGCCACTCCTCCGAGTAGAAAAAGAATGTTTTCTTTTTGCCCGAACCATACAGATGGGGGATGTAGACGGGGCCACCTATCGTGAAACCAAAGTCGTGCTTTTTGTATTCCGGAACAGAGGGAGCGAAATAGTTCCGCGCGTTGAAATAGTCGTTTCGCAAAAACTCAAACACATCCCCATGCAGTCCGGTCGTGCCGCTCTTGGTTGTCACCTCGATGGTGCCCGAGGCATTGCGACCATACTGTGCACCGTAATTGGAGGTCAGGACCTTGGTTTCGGCGATGGCGTCGATGTTGGGATAGGTGTTGATCGCAACATTGCTGCCGTTGTCCAGGTTCTCGCCGCCATCCACCTCCCAGTTGTTGTATTCCGTTCGGCCACCATTCACGCTGTAAGACGCATTGCCCGCGACACCGACTACACCTTCGTCCTGCCCGGTCTGGTTACTCACGCCGGGCGTCAGCGTAATCAGTTGGGTGAAGTTGCGTCCATTGAGTACCAGCTGCGTAATCTGCTTCCCAGTGATTACACCAGCTACTTCTGCGGATTCAGTTTCGAGCGCGCTCGACGAATCGGAAGAGACGTCGACCTGCGTCTGAGCCTCTCCGACGGCCAGCCGCGCATCGACCCGTTGCTTCTGGGCGACCCGGAGCACGACGCCACCCGCGGTAAAGGACGCGAAGCCCGAGGCGTCAACGTGTACGCTGTACTGACCGGCTAACAACCCCGGCACCGTGTAATCACCACTGGTGTTAGTCGTGGCCTCCTGCCCGGTATGCGTCGCCTCATTCGTTACGGTGACACGGGCACCGACAACCACATTGCCCGAGGGATCGCTCACGGTTCCGTTGATCGATCCTTCCTGTTGTGATCGAGCGACGGACGGCAAGAACAGGGAAGCGACAAGAGGAGCGAGTAAGGCGAAGCAGAGGCGCATGCGGACATCTCCTGAGCCGTTTGAAGTGCAACAGCGAGGGCGCTTCGTTCGGGGGGGCGGAGCGCAAACGTTTGCTAACAGGAATTTCGTAAACTTGACACAAACTCTCCCACACCGTCAACGTAGTGTCAATACGAATTCTTGACGCTTGGTCGATGACAAATGTTTGCGCCCGATTCCTCAAATCGAGGCCCAGGCGGCGAAAGGAAGCGAGATGCCGGTGCTGATGGTGGATGTGGCCAAGCGGGCCGGGGTTTCCGTCACGACCGTGTCGCATGTCATGAACCAGACGCGAGAGATCGCACCCGAGACCCGCAAGCGCGTTCTGAGCGCGATTGAAGAGTTGAAGTATTACAAGAACACTTCAGCGCGGCTCCTGGTTCGGGGCAAGAGCGACATTGCGGGTCTGATCGTTTCGGATATAGAGAATCCCTTCTTGCCGCCGCTGGTGAAGAGTTTCGATCGAGCATGTGCTTCCGCTGGACTTGAATTGATGCTGGGGATGACTAACTACGAACAGGGCAGGGCAGAGGCGACCGTGCGGCGGATGATCGAGAGCCGTGTTCGTGGCGTTGCCGTTATGACTTCGCAGATCGACGGCCGCTTGATTGACGCGCTTGTTCAGGCGAATGTTCCCGTGGTTGCGCTGGATCTGCCGAAGACGGGCCGAGGCAAGAGCAGTCTGTCTATTGACTATCGCTCCGGCAGCGTTCAGGCTGTCGATCACCTGTATGTCAACGGCCATCGCAGCGTCGCGATCATTCGAGGTCCCTCACGCATTCTCTCGGCCTCTCGTTATGCGAAGGTTCTCCACGCCACCGTCCAGGAGTACGGTATGACCGTGACGCAGATCGTGCAGGCCAACAACCAGGCTGAAGACGGTGCTCTGGCCGCGACAGCGCTGCTGCGGACGAAGCACCCAGCGACCGCCATTTTGTGCGGAAACGACCTTACCGCCATTGGTGCTCTGGGAGCAGCCACCCACCTCGGTGTGAGCGTCCCTGATGAGCTGTCGATCATCGGATCCGATGACATCGCAATGGCGAGTTACAGCCATCCGCCGTTGAGTACGGTGCGAATCCCACGCGACGTGATGGGGTATGAGGCGTTTCGCCTTCTTGAAAGCATGGGAGGTCCGGGCCTGCGCCGTGGCACGGAGGCCTGCGTTGCTACAAGCTTTACCCAACGGGGCTCAAGCGGGCGTCACGCGCAGAGAGCCCAGCTAGAGCCCACATCGGTGGTGCTCCGTGTTGTAAAAGGAACCGTTGGTGCGTCGGACAGGAGCAGTGTGCGATGAAACCTATATCCGTCGGCATCATCGGATCGCAGTTTCAGGCAGACTGTCACGCAGCGTCAATCGCCATGGTGCGCTCCGAGATGCAAGTGGTTGCCGTCGCTTCTCCGACCGGCAATCACGCGGCAAGCTTTGCGCATCGGCATCGCATTCCGGAGTACCACATGGACTATCGTGATCTACTCGCGGATGCCGCAATTGAGGCGGTGACGATCACGGCGCCGAACTCTCTGCATTGCGAGATGACGCTGGCTGCTGCAGCTGCCGGCAAGCACGTGATCTGCGAGAAGCCCTTGTGTGTCACGCTCAACGAAGCCGATACCATGATCGATGCCTGCAAACGACATGGCGTTCTGCTGATGTATGCGGAAGAGCTCCTGTTCACGCCGAAGTACCTCAAGGCGAAACAGATGGCCGATTCCGGCGCCTTCGGTAAGGTCCATCTCATCAAGCAGAGCGAAAAGCACTTCGGACCGCACAGCGAGTGGTTTTGGGATGTTGATCGGTCCGGCGGCGGAGCTCTCCTTGACCTCGGTTGCCATGGGATCGCCTTTGCTCACTGGTTTCTGAACAAGCCCAAGCTTCGCAGCGTTGTTTCGCACTTGGGTACCTATGTACATGGCAGTAAGACGCAGGCAGATGACGAGGCCGTCACAGTACTTGAGTTCGACGGGGGCTGCTTCGCCCTTATTGAGAACAGCTGGGCTCGGCGCGGGGGCATGGACGACCGTGTCGAGATCTACGGCGAGGGAGGTCTCACGATCGCCAACCTGCTGATGGGTAACGCACTCACCACATACAGCGAGTACGGCGTGGGTTACGCTGTCGAGAAGGCTCCGACCACCACGGGCTGGACATACCCTGTCTTCGAGGAGGCGTGGAACTACGGATTTCCGCAAGAAATGCAGCATTTCGCGCGATGTATCCGAGGTTTGGAGGTCTGCCAAACGACGGGGGAAGACGGCAGGCTGGTGTTGGAGGCCGTGTACGCGGCGTACGCATCGGCCGGGATGGGACGTCGAGTACAGTTCCCCTTTACCCCGACACAACCGCTCCCAATCGCGGAGTGGCTCAGCCGGAGAGAAGCATGATTCGCGATCCCATGCTGGACAACATCTTCTGCCAGGCAGACTCGCTGCGAGATCTGCTCGAGTATCACACCGGGCCGGGCAGTTCCGCCCTGCAGCGGTGCGCAGATGCTCTCCGGCAATGCTCCGGCCGCATCGTTTTTTCCGGCATGGGTGCGTCCTTTTTCGCGGCGCTTCCAGCTGCGCAGGTATTGGAGCGGCACGGACGTCGTGTGTGCCATGCCGAAGCATCCGAGCTGCTGCACTTCGGCCAGGGATCTTGGCACCCGAATGACGTCGCGATCCTGATCTCCCGCTCGGGTCGCTCGATCGAGACGCTGGAGCTTACGCGAAAGCTGAAGGATGCCGGTGTCACGGTCCTGGCGGTCACCAACGTTCCTGACACCCCTATGACGGCTGCTGCCCAACAGACACTTCACATTGCGTCCAGGCCTGATGAGTTGATTGCAGTCCAAACCTACACTGGAACCCTGGTGACTTTGCTTCTGCTCGCGGAGCGGGCCTGCTTTGCACCACACAGACTTGCTGCTGAATGTCTGTCTATGCTGCCCGTGCTCGAGCAGTACACTGCGCGCACCTTTGAACAAAGTGAAGGATGGAAGGAATTCTTTGTCGGCCGGGGTCCGCTTTATCTGCTGGGTCGCGGCAGCGCGCTGGCGGCACTGAGTGAGGGCGCACTGTTGTTTCACGAGACCGCGAAACGTCCGTGTCTCGCGATGTCGTCAGGCCAGTTTCGTCACGGTCCGGTCGAAGTCGTTGGTTCTGACTTCCGTGCGCTCGTCGTTGGGTCTCCGGAGCCGACGCGTGTCCTAGACGACCAACTCGCCCGCGATCTGTTGGCCATGAACGCCGGCGTACGCTGGCTTGGACCGCAACGCGAGAACGGCGCGCGCACCCCGCTTCCGAGTCTTGTTCCCTGGCCTGATGCGGTTCCGACCTCCTTGACGCCGATCTTTGATATCGTTCCTCTCCAGATTGCCGCCTACCAGACCGCGCTCTGGAACGATATCCGACCCGGCGACTTCCGCTATGCCTCAGAGGTCACCGACAAGGAATCCGGATTTCCGCTCTTCGCAGAGAGTCTGCCCTGATGCAGCAGCCACAGTCGGTCCTCGCATTCGACGTCGGTGGCACCTCCACCAAACTCGCTCTGGTTTCGAGCACCGGCGAAATACGAGCCTGGACTTGCTTTCCCACGCAGAGTTCCGACAAGGACGTCTACTTGGCGCACCTGACCGCGGCGCTCCGGAAGCTTGCGCGGGACGCCAGTGCTTACCCGGTGGGGATCGCGGGAGCTATTGCAGGATTTCTCAGTGATTCGGGAACGCTCGTCTACAACCCTAATTTGCCGTGGCTAGAGGGGGCTGATTTTCGAGCAACATTGCTTCGTCACTTCGAGCTTCCCGTTCATCTTGAAGCCGACGCGAACGCAGCGTGTGCCGGCGAGTATATGTTCGGCTCCGGACGCGGCAGCAGCCGTTTTCTGTGCGTCTCCGGAGGAACGGGGCTGGGTGCAGGCATGATCGTTGATGGCCAGATCGTGCGCTGTACTCACGGCGGACTTGGTGACGCCGGTCACATCATTCTGAGGCCCAATGGGCCTCCATGCACCTGCGGCGGCCGAGGGTGTGCCGAAGCGATTCTTTCGACAACTGCGCTGGCACGGGAGCACAGCAAGACCACGGGGCAGCACTGCAGCTTTCGCAATCTGGCGAGCGCTGCTCAAGCGCGGGATCCCTTGGCGCTTGCGACCCTGGAACATGCTGGATACAGCTTGGGCATCTTTCTCGCGTCGCTCGCTCAAATACTCCTCCCCGATACGATCGCCGTCGCCGGTGGCCTGTCTGCCCTGGGGGAACCCTTTCTCGAGTCTGCCCGCGTGTCGTTCCTCAGTCATGCCGGAACGGTTCCAGGCTCCCTCACTTCGATTGTTTGCGCCAACGCTGGTGCGCAAGCCGCATTGCAAGGCGCTGCGGCGAGCCTGCTCCTCTCAGATCGCGACAGAACGTTTCGCCTCAATCCTTGACAGCGTAAATTTGTGCAGTTAGAAACAAGCAAACGTTTGCGGTGAGGAGACGAGGCGTCATGGCAGGCCAGGCACCCAGCAGAAGGCAGTTGCTTCAGGCACTTGCTTGCGCCTCTCTGGCAAGCGGCGCTCCCGGCTTCCTACGCTGGTCTTATGCCTTTGCGGAAGCCGATCCCAAGCAGACACATCGACACGCTGCTCCGAGTGCCAAACCCCACATCGCCCACTACACGCCGCGCTTTTTCACTGCTGAGGAGTACCGCACCGTTGTCCAGCTTGCGGAACTGATCCTTCCACGCACGCCCGCCGGTCCTGCCGGGAACGGGGCGCGCTCTGCGGTTCCGGCCTCCGAAGCGGGTGCGACCGATGCCGGCGTTGCTGAGTTCATCGACTTCATGGCGTCGCGGGAAGGAGCGCTGCAGACCGTCTTCCGCCAAGGCCTTGTCTGGTTGGACGCCGCATCGTCTCCACACACCTTTTTCGCGCTTGCTCCTGCAGAGCAGACCAGCTTGCTCGACCGGCTCGCCTACAAGCGAAACTTCCGTCCAGAGGAGCATCCGGGACAGGAGTTCTTTGCCATCATGCGGCGTTACACCGTGATGGGCTTTTATACCAGCCGCATCGGTCTCGAAGCCCTTGAGTACCCCGGTCTACGCTTCTACGCTGAATCCCCCTCGGTCCCCGAGGATGGGTCTCTTGAGCGACTCGGAGTCGGCCGATGACTCCGGGCGAGGTCTACGATGTTATCGTCATCGGGACCGGAGCCGGCGGCGGCATGGTCATCAGCACGCTGTGCGAAGCGGGCCTGCGTGTATGCGCCCTCAATGCGTCACGCGAACTGGATCCGACAAAAGATTTTCGCGAACACAAGATGTCTTATGACCTTCCGTTTCGCGGCTTCGGCTCTCCCCTGCGCAGAGCGCAGAGTATTGGCTACATGGATAGTGAGTACGTTTCGGCCGATGTATGGGAGCACGACATTGCGTACTCCACCGCGCCCGGGACCAAGTGGACCTGGCCACGCTGCTACGCGGTTGGAGGCAAAACGAACTTCTGGGGGAGATCGTCCGCGCGCATGGGCGATATCGATTTCAAAGCTGCCTCCCGAGACGGTATCGATGTGGACTGGCCGGTCAGCTACAGCGAGATCGCCCCGTTCTACAACCGTGTCGAGCAGCGCATCGGTGTGGCCAGCACGCGCCAGAATCGGCCTTCCAACCCGGATGGTGAGTACCTTCCACCCATCAGCTTCCGCTACCTTGATTACCTGCTCGAGGCCGGCGCTCGCAAGGCGGGCGTTCCCTACCTGCCAGATAGAATCGCCCAACTTACTCGATCCCTCGGAAGCCATCCAGCATGCCACTACTGCGGTAACTGCACCTCCGGCTGCGATGTTGGCGCTTTCTTCTCGAGTCCCTACTTTCTTCTTCCAGAGGCTCGGGCCAGTGGTCATCTCACCTTGAAGACCAACGCTGTTGCTCGCGAAATCCTCGTGAACGACCAGGGTCTGGCGAGCGGAGTCGCCTATGTCGACCGACACACCCATCAAGAAGTGGACGTCTTCGCAAGGGCGGTGGTCGTGGCAGCCTCGTGTGTTTCTACTGCGCACATCATGCTCAACTCGCGATCCCGGCACTGGCCAACGGGGATCGCGAACAGCAGCGGACAGCTTGGCCGCAACCTTTGCGATCACTTGTATGGAACTTCGGCGCGCGGCTACCTGCCCCAGCTTCTGGGAAAGCCAAGCTTTCCCGACAACGTCTCCAACGCCACCGTTGCGTGGCTTCCCCGATGGCAGAACCTCGACAACCCGCGGCAGGAATCGTTTTTGCGCGGCTATTCCTTTTACCCCGGTGGCGGTTGCGACGACTTCCCCGGCTACTACGATGACATCGAGGGCTTCGGCGCGTCGTACAAGGCCGAGATCAAACGCCGGTATCCCACCCCTGTCAATTTCACTGTGCAAGCGCCCACACAACGGTCGGAGAACAATTTTGTCGATATCGATCCCGAAAAGAAGGACATCTTTGGTATCCCGCAGGTCCGTGTCCACTTCCAGTGGGATGAAAATACGCTGAAGATGTGGGAGCACTCCAAGCAGACGGCGCAACATATTCTTGAACAGGCAGGCGGTGAGTACCAAGGACACGGCGAGCCCGAGTCGCCAGGTTATAGCCTGCACGAGACCGGAACGTGCCGCATGGGCAACGACCCACTGCACTTCGTGACCAATCGCTTCGGCCAAGCGCACGACGTCGCGAACCTTTTCGTGGCCGATGCCAGCGTTCTGCTGAACTGTACCGACAAGACCACAACTTTGTCGGTTCTGGCGTTCGCGCTACGGACTTCGGAGTACATCGTGGAGCAGTTCAAGCAGGGCCGGTTTACAACCGCGGAGGTCAAGCACGCATGAGCCTGCATGGCCAGGCTTTCTCGCGTCGGAGCTTCCTCGCTTCCGGCACTCTCGCCGCCGCCGAGCTTGCTCTCAGGCAGCACGCTTCGGCTCAGCGTGCCGCCGGTCCACTCATCAACTTCCCTTCGAGCCCCCGCCAGCGTATCGCGATCGCCACCTATCCCTTTCGCGCCATGATTCTCGCACCAACGAACCCTGATCGCTCGGCCAAGATTCCAGGCTTGGATCTGGCCGGCTTTGCCCACTACATCCGTACCGAGTTCGACGTCTTTGGCATCGAGCCACTCCATTCTCACTTTCCCTCGACCGACCCGAGCGAAATCCGTAAGCTGAAGGCCGCCTTCGACGCTGTTGGCGTTCGCTCTGTGAATATTCCTGTCGACGCGGACATCGACCTCACCAGCCCCGATCCCGCGCGCCGCGACGCCTCCTATCGCACGCTGGAGCGCTGGGTCGACATCGCCGCCATCCTCCAGTCGCCCAGTATCCGCATCGGCGCTGTTCCCCACGGGACCGGACCCCAGGACGTCGCCGGTCCCGCGAAAGCTCTCGAGCCGCTCATCCGCTACGCCTCTGCGCGCAACGTAATTATCTGCTTCGAGAACGACGATCCAGTCTTCGGCACCGCCGCTCGAATCGTTGCTGTTCTGCAGCAAGTCGATACACCCTGGCTCCGCGCTTTACCGGATTTTGCAAATTCGTTGATGGGGGGCGACGAAGCCTTTAATGCCTCGGCCGTTCGCAGCATGTTCCGCTACGCTTCGAACATCGCCCACGTCAAAGACGCCGAGGTCATCAACAAGGTCCGGCGGACAGCCTCGCTCAAAGATCTTTTCAGCATCGCAAAACAGGCACACTTCCGGGGTTATTATTCGATGGAGTCTGACTCGGACGTTGACCCGACCGCAGACACCCACCATCTCATCGAACAATGTCTCGTTCTCATGTAAGCCGTGATGCCCGGTGCACGATGACGGCTCTCTTCGCGCTGTCTGTTTCGCTGGGTGCGCAGCAACACCCGTCGTCTTCCGAGACTCCGGCCGCGATCTTTCAGCGAGGGTCGGACGCCCTCAGAGCTGGTTCGCTCAGCTTGGCCGAGGCTGACTTTCGCGCGGTCACCCGGGTCGATCCCGGGTCGTCGGCCGCCTTTACCAATCTTGGTGTTACGCTCATGCGCGAGAAACGCTGGCAGGATGCACTCGGTCCTCTTGAAAAGGCGAAGAGGCTAGATCCTGCGCAAGCCGGCATCCCTCTTGATCTTGGTTTGGTGTACTTCCACACGAACGATTATGCGAAGGCCGTCCCGCAGTTTCGCGAGGCCCTCGGTCACGCGCCGCAGAATACTCAGGCGCGCTTCCTGCTTGGTCTTTCCTGCTTCCTTACCGGAGCTTACCCGTGCGCTGCTGAAACACTCGAACCGCTCTGGAACACGCAGTCCGGCAATCTGACATACCTGTACGTGCTTGGCAGCGCGGCTGCACGAGCAAAGCTGCCCGGCCTTGAGGACAAGGCGTTCCGGAGAATGGCCACAGTAGGTAACGGCACGGCGGAGTTCCACCTCTATGCCGGAAAAGCGATGCTCGGCAAGGAGGATTACGCCGCTGCTGCTGCAGAGTTGCAGCAGGCTACTGCTCTCGAGCCCACCCTTCCGATGGCTCACTTTTTCCTGGCCGAAGCTTTGGACGGCCAGCACGACGAGAAAAAGGCTCGAGCCGAGCTACAAACAGAGATTCAACTGGAGCCCGATGTTCCGTATAGCTACGACGAACTCGGCCGTGTGTGCTCTCTGCTCGGAGACACCGCCGCCGCTGAGACCGCGTACCGCGACGCCATTGCGCGAGATCCATCGCTTCGCTCCTCGTACCTTGGTTTGGCGACACTGTATCAGCAGCAGGGTCGCGCCTCCGAGGCGCTGACTCTGCTGGACCGTGCCATCGAGCTCAGCCCGAACAGCGGCAGCGTGCACTTCCTGCGTGGACAGGTTTTACGCCAGCTTCACCGCACTGCGGAGTCGCGGGTGGAGTTTGCCCGGTCCGCGGCGCTGCTACGGGAGTTCCACGATGATCTTCAGCAGGGAGGCAGTGTGGCGCACGACGCGGACGCTGCCGATATTCTGCATGGAGCGGAGCTCTAAGTTGTCTCCGACACGGCTGATGCCACCCTGGGCGGAACAGCTGTGGATCAGCGCAAACGTTTGCACCCTGCCTTTTTCGTGATATAGCTTGCATCAATCCACGTGATAGGAGTTTGCCATGCCACTGCACCCGTTGGAGCCGCTCACTCGAGACGAGGTGCGGACCGCAGTCGATCTGATCAAATCTCAGAGCACGTTCAACGGCTCGACCCGGTTCATCAGCGTGATGCTCAAGGAGCCGGCGAAGCAGGTTGTCAGTGCCTGGCCCGCTCTCTCCGGGGCGCCGCGTCGAGCTTTGGCTACTCTCTTCGACAACGGCGCCAACCTCGCTTCCCGCGTGGTTGTGGACCTGACCGAACGCCAGATCCTCTCCGTCGAGCAGGCCCCTGTGGGCGCCCAGCCCACACTCTCGGTGGATGAGCAGGTCGAGTGCGAGCAGGCCGTGATTCACGACGAAGCGTTCCGCGCTGCCCTTCATCGCCACTACGGCCCGGTCGATCCGTCGCTCGTGATGGTCGACATCTGGAGTGCCGGCAACTACGGCTCCGAAGAGGATCGGTCCCTCCGTTTGGCTCGCCCGCTCTGCTTTCTCCGTACAGAGCCTGGCGAAAATGGATATGCTCACCCGATTGAAGGCATTCGCCCTGTTGTCGATCTCAACAAAATGGAGGTGATCCGCATCGAGGAGCACGGCAGCTGGCCCTTGCCGACCGCATCGGCCGAGTACGCCGCCGATCGCGTTACGCGCTTTCGCACCGACATCAAGCCCCTCGTTATTACTCAGCCCGAAGGTCCCAGCTTCCTCATGGAGGGCAACCAGATCGCCTGGCAGAAGTGGAAGCTCGTAATCGGCTTCGATGCTCGGGAAGGACTTACCTTGCACGACATTCGATACACCGATGGCGGTCGGGATCGTCCTATTCTGTATCGCGCCTCGCTCACCGAAATGGTCGTTCCCTATGGCGACCCTCGGCCGACACAGGTTCGGAAAAACGCCTTCGATGTCGGAGAATACGGCATCGGCATGTGCGCGAACAGTCTTCTTCTCGGATGTGACTGTGTCGGGTACATTCACTACCTCGACGCGCATCTCTGCACATCTCGGGGTGAGGTATTCACCGTCGGCAACGCAATCTGTGTTCACGAGGAGGACTATGGGATTTTGTGGAAACACACCGATCGCCGCCTCCCCGATGCACCCGAAGTGCGCCGCTCCCGCCGTCTTGTCATCTCCTCTGTCTCCACCGTGGAAAATTATGAGTACGGCTTTTTCTGGTACCTCTACCAGGACGGAAACATTCAGTTTGAGATCAAACTTACCGGGATCCTCTCTCTCGGAGCCACGCAGGTCGGTGAATCGCCGGTCCATGGGGCGATGCTCAATGACACCCTGTTTGCGCCCAACCACCAGCATTTCTTCAACGTCCGTCTCGACATGAATATCGATGGCGGCCCCAACACCGTCCAGCGTCTCGACGTACTCTCCGACCCGATTGGCGACGCCAACGGATTCCACAATGCTTTTCGCGCTGTTGCCACACCGCTCAAGACAGAGAAGCAGGCTCTTGCCGACCTCGACCTGGGAGCCGGACGCACTTGGAAAATTGTAAATCCGTCTACCAAGAACGTCGTCGGTCAGCCCACCGGCTATCGCTTCTTTGGTGGTGACAACGCCGTCCCGTACGGCGCGCCGACTGCCTGGTGGCGCAAACGGGCCGGCTTCGTTGAGCACCACGTCTGGGTCACGCCGTTTGACGAGGGCGAGCGCTACGCGGCTGGCGACTACCCGAACCAGAGCAGCTGCACCGATGGTCTTCTAAAGTGGACCGAAGCCGATCGGCCTATTGAGAACACCGACGTCGTGTTCTGGTACACGTTTGGCCATACCCACATCCCGCGACTTGAAGATTACCCCGTTATGCCTACGGCCTACATCGGATTTTTACTAAAGCCGTCAGGCTTCTTCGACAGCAATCCCGCGAATGACGTGCCACCTGCGCCTCGTCAACGGGCTGCATGTTGTGACTGATCCTCACGAACGTACCGATCGTCCTCACTGCCCCGGTGATGAGCGGACCGATTAAGCTCGCCGGAGCATGCTAAGTTGAGTGTCAGTCTGATTGGCCGACCGCTCCAGGGCGGTACCGTGTTTCTGGAGGTACATCGCATGGTCGGCATACCGCTTCAGCTCTTCCGGGTTTTCTCCCTGTTCGGGGTAGCAGGCCAAGCCGAAGCTGGCCGAGCCCACCAGATGCTGGCCTTCCAAAGAGAACGGCTGCTCGAAACAGCCCTGCAGCCGCTCAAGGAGGAGCTGCGCTTCTTCTTGGCTGGCGAGATTAGGCGCAATGGCAAGAAATTCGTCGCCACCGATGCGAGCAACAGTGTCTCCGGAGCGCAACTTCTCCTTGAGACGTCCACCAATGGACCGAAGATAGGCATCGCCGATCTTGTGTCCAAAACGATCGTTGACCTGCTTGAAGCGGTTGATGTCGATATAGATTACGGCGACGCATGACCTACTTGCCTGAGCTTGACCGAGAGCTAGGCGGAGCCGATCTTCACAGTGGCGACGGTTGGGGAGGTCGGTCAGCGGATCATGGGTGGAGTGGTGCAGAAGGCCCTCATACAACCGGCAGTGCTCGATGGCGAGTTGAGCTACCTCGGTGATCATGGTAAAGACTTCTGCACGCTCGCTCTCTTCTGCGGGTGAGACGGATGGCGCTCCGTTGAAGCAGAGGCGGCCGGCAACCACATTCCCCAGGCCGACAAGATCGACTTGGTTATACGTGCTCCAGCCGGAGTTCCCGGCCGGAGCTGTGGGAGATTGGACAGTAGCTCCCTCCCGGTTTGGGGCGACCTGCCAGATGCAGGTGGTTTCAGGGAGGAGTTGGTTGGCGCTGCTGCAGATTTGGGGAATGAGCTCTGAAAGTGGCTGGCCGGAGCTGATCTTCTCCATCAGAGTGCTACGGCTCCGAGCGATGCGCATCGAGCGCTCGATGCGTTGCGTTTGCTGCCGGACGCGGTGACGCAGCAGCAGCGCCCAACTGGCGGCTACGAATGCTATCAGGGAGACAACCCCGCTCACGGCAAGCAGATGGCGAACGGTGAACCAAGACGGCGTGGATAGCAGCTGCATGTCCGCCGGATCGCGCATTTCGATGTGGAAGAGAATGGGAGCACGATAGGGTCCGCCGGGGAGGATACGGCAAATGCCGGTAAGACGAACGCGAGTTCCAAGGCGGACCTGAGGCAGCACTCCTGCCCGGGCGAGACGGCCCGTGACAAGCTGGCCGCCTACATTGATTGTGACGGTCTCGAGCGTGGCGGTACGCAGCTGGGAGACGAGCAGTCCGGTTACTGCCACAAGATTGTCACTATAAAGGCCGCTCATCGCTTCGTCGAAGGTAATCTCGCGAGGCGTAATCACCCCATGCTGCCCTGTACTGAAGAGTTCAGCTTGTCGCAGGCTCGGCGCATACTCCTGGCTGCTTGCAAAGCCGATCGCGTCGACGATGGTACCGATAGAGAGTGGCTTGGTCTCGCGCGTTTGCACGTAGACGGTGCTTCCGTTCTCTTCAAGGACGGCAGCATCGCCCGGACGGTAGTACGTGAGAACACCCCGGAGGCGAACACGTTCGGATTGGTCCTGCACCAACCGGTACCTGAAGAGGGTGTCAATGTCCGTGAGGGGCAACGAGAGTGGGCTGACCGGAGCGGGTTTGGTAACCCGGATCGAAGACGCCTTCTGGACGTAAACGATGATACCGGTGAGCTGAGATTTGGTGTCGAACGCGCCACCGGCAACTCCGGTGATCTCGACTTCGGAGTCCAGCAGCGAAGGTTGGCCATCCCGGCCAAAGAGCAGTCCGCCTCCGTCCTGAATGACGGAAACGGGCTGGTACACCTCGATCTCCCCACCTCGCATGAGGACATCAAGATGAACGACAGGTGCATTTTCGTGCTGCTCGAGATTAACGGCGCGGACTGTGCCGCGGAGGACAACCAGCTGACTGTCCTCATCACCTGAGGCGAGTTGATCGTAGGTGACAGGACGGGCGGGCCATCGAGTACCTTTCCCAAGGAGGTGGATTGTCGGATCGGCGGCAATATCTGTACGGAAGCTGGAGGCGGTTGCTCCATCTACCGAGACAAGGTCTCCGTAAGCGATCGGAAGCGGGTGACTGGTTTCGACGTATACACCGCCGGAGGCATCTTGAATAAAAAGATTGTGCTCGCCCGCATCGTAGTACGAGACGGTGCCCAGCAGATGTGCGCGGAAGTGCGGGGCCAGCTCGGGGGCGAGATTGTGCACCTCACGCGCATTTGTCAGGATGCGCGAGGAACTGGCTTGCTGCTGTGCGGGCAAGACGAGAGAAAAAACGGCCATGTTCAAGGCGACGAGAAAGGCGGCCAAGCAGTGCTTTGAGGCAATTCGTTGAGAAGAACCAAAGCACTTCGCGAAAGGATTTTCGAGCAGAGAGTTTTCCGCGCCCGCGTTGTGGATCTTCGAAACTGTGTGCAGACCGAGCATGCACGGATGACCTTCCCGAATAAGCTTCGCACTCGAGCGCCGTCAAACAGCACCCGTAGACCGTGCCTGCGCAGCGATCGTGTCTGACTTTAGTTGAGTTGTGCGCTGGAGACCCTTCCACTTCTGGGTGAGGACACGCCACTTAACTCATCGTTTAGATGTCCGGAGAAAGAGGGTGCGACCGAACTGCAGGAGTGTGCGGTACAAGCAACGACAGAAATCGTATGCGCTCGATGTCCGATCTATAGGCTTGACATGTGGATCTGCGCGCCAGTGCTGCTGCAGGTCATCTCTGAACAGTGTGGTAGGCGTCTCCTGTTCTAGGTCGATCCGTACTCCGGGCGTTTGAAGCTGGCAAGGTGTTCGATGGCCTCTTCGGCGCGAGCGCGGAGCTGGACGAGTTCGGAGGCGGGCTTTTTACGCAGGGTGCTGTACGGCATGCGGAGCCGGGGATTTGCACCGAGCAGGTCCTGGTTACGCTCGAGAAACATCCAGTAGAGAGCGGTAAACGGGCAGGCGTCCGAGGTGAGGGATTTTTTCGGGTCATAGCGGCAATGCGGGCAGAAGTTCGAAAGACGATTGATGTAGGCGGCTCCGGAAACGTATGGCTTGGTCGCCGTGAGCCCACCATCGGCGAAGGTGCTCATGCCGAGTACATTCGGTTCGACGACCCAGTCATAGGCATCGACATAGGCAAACCAAAACCAGTCTGTGAGCTCGCGGGGGCTATACCCGCACAGCATGGCAAGATTCGACAACACCATGAGCCGCGGGATGTGATGCGACCAACCCTCTTGAACGACTTGAGCGACGATAGTATCCAGGCAATGCAGGCCAGAGCGCACGCCCCAATACGCAGCCGGCAGTGGCCGGTCGGCCCGTAGGAAAGAAGGGCGGGCTCCTTCGTAGGGGTCTGGCGGCTGGTAGGGATCGACAGGCTCGTCGGCATCCGGCGAGTGCTCCTGCGGACGCGGCCGCGGTTCAATGGGAACGGGTAAGAGGCGGTACCCGTCCGTTTGCTGGTGTATGTGACGCATAAACTCGCGCCAACCTAGTAGCTGCCGAATGAAGCCTTCTGCGCTGGCAAGCGGCAACAGACCCGTGCGGGCGCGCTCCGCAACGTCGCCGACCAGCTGCGTAGGGAGCATGCGGGCCAGGTTCACGTAAGCGGAGGTGCGCGAATGAAACAGCTGGCCGTAGTCGTCGCGCATTGCGTCCTCAAACGGTCCAAAATGCGGCAGCAAGTGTTCGAGCGCGAAGGCCCAGCTGCGGTCGCAATCGGCTTGGGTGCAGGGAAGATCGAAGCCGTCGATGACGCCGAAATGATGTGGGTAGATCTCGGCGATGTAGTTGATTACCTCGGCCGTGATCTCATCGGGAGCAAACGTCGGCGGGTCCGGAATTGGGAACTCGCCGCGGTAGGGATTGCGGTTATCAGCGTCGAAGGAGAACTGCCCGCCGATGGGCTTCGCGTTCTGCATTAGGATGCCCGTTTGTTTGCGCATGCGCCGGTAGAAGTGGTCCATGACATACGAGCGGCCGGAGCGGTACGCACCGTAGACTGCGAGAAAGTCCTCCATGGTGGAGAGCCAGGTGGTGTCGGGTACGAGCTGCAATCGAAGGCCTTCTTGCCGGGCCTGGGCGAGGTCGAGGCGAAGCTCGCGCTCGGCGGGCTCCATTGCGACAAAGTCCGGCAGGCCACGATCCCGCTGTAGCTCGCGTAAGGCCTGCCCGTGACTGAGCGGGGAGAAGTGATACAGCACATGAACACCACGCGCCGACTGCTCGAGCGCGAAATGGCGCATATTGCTGATGAGCAGAACCAACTTCTTCTTGTGGTACGGCCGACGATGCGCCTTGGCGGTCGATTCGACGATGACGATGGCCGTATGCTCGGGCGGCTGCTCGGTCAGTGGACCGGTGCGGTCTGTGAAGCGATCGTAGGGAACATAGATCCAACGCCGACCTGAGACCTCGGCAACTGTGGAAACGGACTGTTGGGCAAGGCGCTGCAAAAAGAGCTTCACACCCTATTTTCTCGCCGGGAGTTCCATACGGCATGCTTTGAAGAATCGCCATATTCATGTGCTTGAAAAGCGGACCGACCCTGAGAGCCAGGCCTTGCCCGGTGCTGAGGCAGACGGTGCTGAACAGCTATCTCTATGCGGGAGTACAATTTCGCACGTTCGCGGGAGCTGCCTCTACTGAACGCAACCGGTCGTGGCTGCCGCAATAATCCGCTTCCCTGGAGACTCCGATGCGCAGACTTCTTTCCTTTGTCTTGGCCGCAGCCGTGGCGGCACCGCTCTTCGCGCTGGCCGGTTGCATGGCCCACTCGAAATCGGAACACTACTATCTCATCTCGAATAATCTGAAGTTGCCGTATTGGAAGTCGGTCAACGATGGGTTCGCAGCTGCGGCAACCGAATACACCGTAACTCCGGAGTTTCGCGGGCCGGACACGTACGACGTGCAAGCCGAGCTGGCCGAGCTTCGCCGGGCCATCGCAAGCAAGCCGGCCGGCATTCTGATCTCCGTCGCCGATGCAGCGAGCTTTCGTGAAGATATTAACGCGGCCATCCAGGCAAATATCCCGGTCATCACGGTTGATTCGGATGCGCCAACAAGTCAGCGCTTGTTCTTTATCGGCACTAACAACCTGGAGGCGGGACATCTGGGAGGCCAGCGCCTACAAGAAAAGCTGGGCGGCAAGGGTAACGTGGTCTTTTTCACCATGCCCGGACAGCCCAACCTCGATGAGCGCCTCAAAGGCTACAACGACATCTTTGCGGACCACCCTGGGATCAAAGTCGTCGACGTGTTTGACATCAAGGGCAACGCGGACACCGCATTCGATCAGACTGAAAAGTATCTGGCAAAGACGGGAGCCGACAAGATCAGCGGCTTTATTTGCCTCGAAGCGTCCTCGGGTAAGGCTGTGGCGGAGGTGCTGAAGCGGCACAACGCGACAGATCGGACGCTGATCGCGATGGACGTCGATTCCGACACGCTCAACCTGATCAAGGGTGGGAGCCTCGAAGCCACCGTGAGCCAAAAGCCTTACACGATGGGGTACACCGGTTTGAAGGCTCTCGCTGACATCCACGCCCACCTGCCGAAGCCCTTTCAGAACAACTATCAGGTGAACGCGTTTTCGAAGTACCCCGCCTTCATCGATACCGGCACAGCACTTGTGGATAAGAGCAATGCCGACCTCTATCTGCAAAACCAGGAGGAAGCCACCAGGTGATGCAAGGCCATCTAGGCCTCTCTCTGGCCCTGTGATCCGGTCCTTGGATCGCGGAACAGCGGAACCATGAACGGGGGTGACGGCATCCACTTCCAACGGACGTGGCTGTCGTCACACCTGTGCTTGGAAATCGTCTGCGGCGCTTCGTCACATGCAAGATACGCCGATCGGCTTGCCTGCGAGAGCAGATGCACTGCTTCGGTCACGTTCAGGTCGATCATCTCTCCGCAGAGCAGACCCTCGTCGATCAGGTATTCCACCGCGTGCGCCAGGGTCTCCAAGGCCTTACTCTGTTCGGGCGTCGGCTGGCGGCGAGACGGTCTCCGGGCCGCTTGTCGCGAAACCTGCAACTCCGAGAGGCTGGTGAGTGGATTCGGCATGATGTCATTGTGTTTCCGCATGATTTGTCATCTCCCACACCCCTTATCGGCAGCTCAGAGCAAAACTTCACGCTGACCGATTTTGGGACAGAAACCACGTCGGCATACAACCAGGCAAAGCCA
>CALMVL010000153.1:4297-19805 GCA_937873265.1 uncultured Granulicella sp. | reverse complement strand
GGCATAAACGGTTTGGTAGCGGTCACGATCTTCGGGGGTGTCGGGGGTGTTTGCCTGGTCGCGGCGGATGTACGGCGGGAGAGGCATGTGGCCGATGTGTTCGATCGTTGCCAAGAACGTGCGCTGGTTTGAGGACGGGAGACTGAAGCGGAGGGTACGCTCGCCGCGCTCGCCGGAGGTGAGGACTTCGGCCGTGAGCATCGGCTGCTTGGGGAAATCCGGGTGGGCGAAGAGCAGAGTTTCACCAGGATGTACTTTGCGGGCGGGGCGGACGAGGGCTCGCCAGTTTGGTTGCGGATCGGTGGGTTGGGTGAGGTCCTCGGTGAGGAGGACTTCTATGGCGCCACTTGGGGCGGGGGAGTTGCCCTGAGTGGAAAGGCCGGCGCGGGTGGCGAAGAGCCGCGCGGGGAGGACGCGGGAGTCGTTGAGGATGAGCAGGTCGCCGGGGGCGAGTAGCCGGGGAAGGAAGCGGAAGTAAGTGTCCGAGAGCGTGCCGGCTTTGCGATCGAGGCAGAGCATGCGGGAGGAGCCGCGCGTAGCCGGAGGGTTTTGCGCGATGAGCTCGAGGGGGAGGTGAAAGTCGAAGTCGGCGACGCGCACGGGGCTAGTTTACGGGTTCGTCTCGGGCTGGGGTGGCGCTTACCTGGATGTTGATTCCAATTTGGGAATGACCTTATTTTTGGCAATCGATTTTGCTTGCGCTGAACCCGACCGGGAGGAGATGCTTAATTCGGAAGGCGAAGGAAGAGCGAATCCAGAGTGAGGAGGTTAGGTAGCCGGGGGCGCAGTTTACGTTGTGTCTGCCATGGTGACGGCATGTTCGAGAGTGGCCTGAAGGCAGGGAAGATCTGGAGTGGAGTGCGTTGGCCACGTGAGCAGGACTTCGGAGAAGGGTTTCGGTATCAGGAAGCGATCCCAAGAATGGAGAATCCAGGCGCGAGTCGGTCGCGCATGAAAAACGCCAATAGAAGCTGCACCGACCAATGCGGCGAGTTGAGTTGCGCCGGGTTTGGCGACCATCGACGGACCTCTCGGACCATCGGCGGTGATTGCGCATAAGAGACCGGACCGGTACGCGCGCTCGAGCTTTCGGAGACCGGAGACTCCGTCGCGAGATGAGGAGCCACGGACGGCCTGGAAGCCGAGTCGTTCCACGGTACGGGCGATGAGTTCTCCATCAAACGATGGCGAGATAAGGATCGCGATGCCCTGTCCGCGGAAGCGGTGAGCACAAGCGAGGAGAGACCGGTGCCAAAAGACAAAGATCGCTGGACGAGGGAGAAGGTCTCCAGGGATGGTGCCCGCTTCCGTGATGTTCCTATAGCGGAGGGTGGAACCGAGGAGGCGAATCAGGAGGCTGGCAGCAGGCGGGAGAAGCGCGAGAAGGAGGCGCTGCTGACGGCTGAACGGAGGCACAGATCGAGTGTATCGCTGGCGAACTCTCCGGGGGAAAGCGGTAGGCGAGGACGGCTTGGCCGCAGAACTTTGCGGCGTCATGGCGCGATATGCTCGGAAGAAATGAAGTTTTCCCCGATCTCTCCTTTGCTGGTGGTGGCGGCGCTGATCACGCTTCTACCTTTCCTGAGTTCTGCCTTCTGGTCGGGGAGCATTCGAGCTGTGCAAGGGTTGTGGTTGCCGGTGCGGACAGTGCTTCCGGCTTTGCTTGCGGTCCCCTACGCTCTGGTGGCGAAAGGTTCGTCACAGTTCCGATGGGGATGGCTGGCGCTGTACGCGGCGGTGCCTTGCGTTATCTGCCTTCTACTGGAGAGCGCGCGACGGAGTGATCCGCGGCAGAGCGGAGACTGGCGTGACTACGTGATCCTAGCGTGTCTTGGCCTGGCAGTTGATCTGCGCTGGCTGGAGCGCGCGTGGCCGCCTCATCTCGCGGTTTTCAGCAAGATGTTGTTGGTGAACGCGGGGATTTACGGATTTCTGGTGATACGGAGGCTGGAAGGAGTTGGTTTTGATCTTCATCTTCGGTGGAGCGATCTGCGGGTCGGCTTACGCGAGTTAGCAGCTTATGCTCCGGTTGCTGTGGGGCTGGGCCTCGCACTCGGATTTTTGCATGTACACGCTTATCTGCCAACGATGCAGCAGGTGGTCTTGGCTTGGGTTTTCACGTTCTTTTTCATTGCCGTACCCGAGGAGTTGTTCTTTCGCGGGTGGGTGCAGAATCTGCTGGAGCGAAGGATCGGACGTGGGTGGGCGTTGGTTGTGACGGCGATACTCTTTGGGTTGTCGCATTTCAACAAGCGGGCGGTGCACTTTAACTGGAGGTACGTGCTTCTTGCGACGCTGGCAGGTATCTTCTATGGGCGGGCCTGGCGTCAGGAGCGAAGGGTGGGTGCGTCAGCCGTCACACACGCTTCTGTGGATACGCTATGGTCGGTGTGGCTGCGGTGACCACTCTCGTTGGCCCGAACGACGTTGCTGAGCGGGATGGTAACGGAGGTAGCCGAGACCGACGCGCATGTTGTGGTTGATGGAGTTGGGAACGATGACGGCGACGCAGAGACCGAGGATGCCGTGAGCGAGGCCGAGGGGATAGATGTTGCGGTAGCGGAGAAACAGGAGGCACGCGAGTACTCCCCAGACGAGCGTGATAGGCGTGAGAACTGGGTTCGGGAGGTGGGCAACGGAGAACATGGCGGAGGCGGTGAGGAGTGGGGCGGTTCTGCCGGGGAGAAGACGGACTAGGCGAAGGAAGAAGTAGCCCTGCAAGATGAACTGCTGCATGACCGACCAGACCATGTAGCCCCAGATGTGCGAAAGCAGGGGCGTTGGGCCATGGAGACGGTGCAGGGTGTGCATGCGTTGGGCAACGAGGGCAGAAAGCCCGGCGAGGAGGAGTGCGACAAGGGGAATCCAGAGGGAACGAAGGAAGCCGGTGAGGCCAAGGCCAACGGCGCCAGCGGAGTCGCGACGAAGGACGGCGCTGATGACGATCCACGCGAAGGTGATCCAGAAAAAGGCGCGCTGGGGCGGGTTGGGGAGCCAGACGGTAATGACGATAAGCGTAAAGGCGGTAACGAGTTCGATGAAGTCCCGTGTACGCGAGGGTTTCTGGCCTGGAGCGAAGACGTTCGCCGGAAGGGAAGCTCCACTGAGCACCGCTGAGGTACGTATCGCCACGCAGGGATAGACGCAAGGACCGAGTAGAAAAGCCGCACTATGAACAAGTGCCCGAGCACTTCGCGTCGAGCATGAGATCGAGGGCTGTTATGTAAGTCGGCGGGAAGCCGCGGATGCGAGCGTGGCCTGCGCCCCGTCCCTTCCGGGGACGACGTAGCCATGCCGTCGTCAAAGCCTTGCGTTGGAGTGGCGGGCGTTGGTTCGGCTTGTGACTTGATCTACGCGGGAGCAGAGAACGCGGTGCAGAGAAGAAGCGTAACGAGGGTGTCTCTCCCGTAGCCGTGTAGCAGGGGGGCGGCGCGGATGGTGCCGTAGGGGCACCTGGGTACGCGGCAGCACGCGCCTGTATGACCGATCCCCGGTCAGCTGTAGCGAAGCCAGCGCATGATCTCGGGGAGGTTAGGCTTTTTGCCGTACATCAGGATGCCGACGCGGTAAATGCGGGAGGCGACCCACAGGATGGCGTAGATGGTGCCGAGCATCAGGACGATGGATAGAGCGATCTGCCATGCGGGCGGCATGGAAAGGGAGATGCGCATGTACATCAGCAGCGGGGTACAGAAGGGAATGAGAGAAAGAACGGTGGACATGGTGCCGGAGGGGTTGTTGACGACGACGCCGAGGGCGAACACGCAGATGGCGAGCGGCATGACGAGGAACATGTTGAGCTGCTGGAGCTCCTGTTCGGAGTTGGTCATGGCGCCGAGGGCGGCGGCGATGGAGGAGTACAGGAGGAAGCCGAGGAGGAAGTAGACGATGAAGAAAGCGATTTGAGCGGCGGAGATGGTGAGGTGGACGTTGCCCCCGGCGAAGGAGGAGACGAGGGAGGTGCTGGTGAGGACGACGGCGGTGATGAGCCAGATGGCGATCTGGGTGAGGCCGACGGAGCCGACACCGATGACCTTGCCGGCCATCATCTCTTCGGGGCGGATGGTGGCGAGCAGGACCTCGAAGATGCGGGAGGTTTTTTCTTCGATGATGGAGCGGGCGACGTTCATGCCGTAGAGCATGATGACGAAGTACATGAGGAAGAAGAGGATGTAGGCGCCGAAGAACGCAGAGGTGGTGTCGGTGGATTTGCCGGCCTGGGTGGTGTCGACGGCGACGGGCTGCATGAGGGCGTCAACCTCGGAGGCGACCATGCCCTGGTGCGCGAGGCGCTCGCGCATGAGCACGGGGCGGAGGGCGGAGGTGATGTTTTCCTTGGTGACGATGTCGCCGACCGAGCGTGGAGTCCAGGTGAAGTTCGGGCGAGCGGTCGCAGAGGTTGCGGGGGTGATCCAGAGATAGCCGTCGAGCTGTTTGTCGGCGATCTCGGTGTCGAGGGTGTTGCGGGTTCTGGCGGAGGGAGGGGAGATGACGTCGACGAGCATCTTGCTGTCTTTGCCGGTTTCGAGCTCATGCTGGAGGTCGAGGGCGAGCTGCTGGTCCTGACTGACGACCGCGATGTGCGAGGCGGACTTGGTGCGGGTGCTCATGAGAAGGCTGCCGACGATGCCGCCGACCATGAGCACCGGGATCAGGATGGTCATGACCATGAAGCTCTTGGTGCGGATGCGTTCGAGGTATTCGCGGCGGGCGATGAGCCAGACGTTATGCATAGACTTTGGACTCCTCGACGCGCTCGAGGCCGGTGTTGCCGACCTTTTCGATGAAGATTTCCTCGAGGGTGGGTTCGACGATTTCGAAACGGGAGATGCGGGCGCCGGAGTGGACGGCCGCGGCAAGGAGCGGCTGGGCATCGGGCGAGAGGGTTCCGGGGACGTCGCGAAGCTTGATGTCGGTGTGGCCCGGGTGGCTTTCGAAGGACTCGACCGAGGGGTGATGGAGGAAGGAGGACGGGCCGTCGAAGGCAAGGTGGACGCGGTTGCGGGGGTAGTCCTGCTTGATTTCGCGCATGCTGCCGGCGAGGACCACGTGGCCGCGGGAGATGAGGGTGATGGAGTCGCAAAGGCGCTCTGCCTGGTCCATGCGGTGGGTGGAGAAGAGGATCGCCTTGCCCTGGCGACGGAGGTCGATGAGGGTTTCTTCGAGGAGCTTGCCGTTGACGGGGTCGAGTCCGGAGAAGGGCTCGTCCATGATGACGAGGTCGGGGTCGTGCAGGAGGGTGGAGATGAACTGGATCTTTTGCTGCATGCCCTTGGAGAGCTCTTCGGTCTTTTTGGGGATGGCCTCGGTGATCTCCATGCGCTCGCACCAGGTGTGGGCCCGGCGCGTGGCGGTGGCGGCGTCGAGGCCGTGGAGCTCGCCGAGAAAGATGAGCTGGTCGATGACCTTCATCTTTTTGTAGAGGCCGCGCTCTTCGGGGAGGTAGCCGACGCGGTGGAGGGCGGTGCGGGTGAAGGGCTGATCGAAGAGGCGGACCGTGCCGGAGTCGGGGACGGTGATGCCGATGGTCATGCGGATGGAGGAGGTTTTGCCGGAGCCGTTGGGGCCGAGGAGGCCGAAGATGGTGCCGGGCTCGATCGCAAAGGACATGCGGTCGACGGCAACCTTGGTGTCGTAGACCTTGCGGACGTCTTGGAGCTGGACGACTGGCATGAAGGTGCCTTTCTCCCGAACGTCCAGTTTAGCAGGGGGTCACATGGCACTGATTCGGTTGTGTGAGGCACGAACATAGTCGCGTTGCTGTTTCGGCCAGGAGCTCTCGTTCGCGGCGCATGCCGTGGTGCGGTGCTCGTCAAACAGGAGGTATGGACTCATTTGAGCCGCGGAGGGAAGCTTCGCTGAGGGCGACGCTTCCCTCGTACGGGTGTCTGGAGCTAGTCGTCGTTGCCCTCCACGTTTTCTGTTGCGGTAATGGAACCGAACAGGCCGTTCGCCTCGTGGTTGGGACCCGCGCTGAAGTAAAGCGAGGTCGCCGGACCTGCTGCAGTCTGGTCGTTGCCGAAGGCAAGTGCCCAAAGGCCGTCGATCTTTAGCGGGGTATTGTCTGCGCCGTTCAGCGTTCCGAGATAGTTGCCCGTGAGTGGATCAAACACGGTGATCTCGCCGCTGCCGAACTGTCCGACAAGCAGGTCATGACTGTAGGAACCGAAGTCGCCGGAGGCGAGCGCAAGGCCCCAGGGTGCATTCATGTATTGACCCCGTTGCAGAGTTAGCAGGAGTTTACCGGTGGGGGAGAAGACCTTGACGAGGCCGCGACCGCTGCCGACCTGTTCAAAATGCTTGCCGCTTCCCTGCTGTGCATACGCGACGTAGATGTTTCCGCCGATGTTCTGGACGTTGAAGGGGGCGTAGTTTCCGGGAGTGTCGTTCACAAATGCATCGTCAAAGTTGACGGGCTTGAAGTTTGTGTCGTAGATCTCCACTTTGCCACTGGAGAAGTTTGCGACATAGAGGAAGGTGCTCTGCTCGCCGCTGGGGCTGGTGACGGTGGCGATGGTGCCGCCCTTGTAGGCCGCGCCCTTATTGTTGACCACGATGACGGCCGAAGTGGCTTTGACGGTGGGGTTCCAGCCCGAGATGGTTCCGTCGGCAGTGATGAAGAGAAAGGACGCGGCCTTTCCAGGGGCGATGGGAAAGGCGTTGGGGTTTCCGTTGAAGACGATGCCGATGGGGCTTCCGGTGGGGGAGTCTGTGCTGCCGGGGGGAACGGTGACGACCAGCGGTTCGACTTTGCCGGTTCCATCGTAGAGGGTGGAGAGACCGGTGCCCGTATCCGCCACCCACCAGGAGCCTTTGGAGCTGCGTGCAAGTCCCCAGGGGTTGACGAGGTTGGCGTCGCGCGTTGGTGCGACGGACGCGAGGTTGGAGGTGAGATTGGTAAGCGTGTAGTGCTGATCACTTTGTGCCAAGAGGGAGGGCGACGCCATGGCCACAAGCGCCAGCGTGGCGAGCCCGAGAGGGTGGAGGTGACGAGATAGGCAAGACTGCATGTTCACGATGAGATCTCCTGAGTGGTGGCGTTGGGTGTCAACTGCGACTTCAAGTTCGATCTCAACCCTATGGACCTTGCCGGCGGACTTTGTCACAGACGTGTCACGCCTTTGTCTTTTGCTCTCGAAGGTCCCTTCCTGCCGGCAAAACGATCTCGCTTCCACACTTGGTAGCATCGACCTGTGTTGGAGCTTTCGACCCCGATCCAGTTTGTGAAGCGCGTGGGGGAGCGCGTTGCGGAGAAGCTGGCGACGCGTGGGGTGGAGACAGTTGAGGATCTGCTGTTCACCCTGCCGTTCCGGTATGAGGACCGAGCAAATCCCTTGCCGATTGCCGCGCTGACGGCGGGAACGATGGCGAGCGTCATCGGGGAGGTTCGAGGGAGCCTTCTGCTGCGGACCCGATCGTCGCCGATTTTTGAGATGACCTTGGGGCAGGGTACGAGCGCAGTGAGGTGCATGTGGTTCAACGGGACCTATTTGAAGGACCGATTCAAGGTGGGGCAGATGGTAGCGGTGTACGGGCGGTTGGAGGCATCACGGTCGTCGCCGGGTCGGTTCAAGATGATTCAGCCGCAGTTTGAGATTTTGCCGGAGGCGGGTGGACCGGAGGCGGAGTTTGCGAGGCTGGAGGTAGGACGCATTGTGCCCGTGTATGAGTCTCTGGGCGGGACGACGCCATGGGGAGCGAAGCTGACCTCGCGGTGGATGCGGCGAATCGTTTGGGGATTGCTGGAAGAGCTTGCGAAGGCGCGGGAGGCGGGGCAAGATCCGGTGCCAGAGACGCTGCCGGCGGCAATGCGCGAGCGGCTAGGGGTGCCGGGACGGCTCGAGGCTCTGCAGGCGGTGCACTTTCCTGAGGCGGGAACGAGCATGACGGCGCTGATGAACGGTGCGACGGCGGGGCAGCGGCGACTGATTTTTGAGGAGCTTTGGTATCTGGAGTTAGGGCTCGCGCTGAAGCGGCGGAGGCTGCGAGCGCGCGAGGGGATCGCGTTCCGAACGGATGAGAACGTGCGTGAGGCGATCAAGCGGGTGCTTCCGTTTCGGCCGACGGCGGCGCAGAAGCGGGCGTTTGGCGAGATCGCGGCCGATATGCGAGAGCCGCGGCCGATGCGGCGGCTGTTGCAGGGCGATGTGGGTTCGGGCAAGACCATCGTGGCGATGCAGACGGCGCTGGTGGCGATCGAGAACGGGTACCAGGCGGCGATGATGGCGCCGACGGAGATCCTGGCGACGCAGCATTATCTTTCGGCGCGAAAGTTGCTTGGCGAGGTGCGATCGCCGCGAACCGGCAAGCCATATCGGGTGACGTTGCTGACCGGGTCTCTCGACGAGCGGGCGAAGCGCGAGGCGCGGGGAAGAATCGTTCGGGGGGAGACGGACCTCGCGATCGGAACGCATGCGCTGATCGAGGACAGGGTCGACTTTGAGAAGCTGGGATTGGTGATTGTGGATGAGCAGCACCGGTTTGGGGTTCAGCAGCGATTCAAGCTGATGCGGAAGCCGGAGGCGCTCGACCCGGATGTGCTGGTAATGACCGCGACGCCGATTCCTCGAACGCTGGCGCTGACCCTGTATGGGGATCTGGAGGCGAGCGTGATCGATGAGCTGCCGCCTGGGCGCTCGCCGATTGTGACGCGGCGTGTGACGGCGGAGAAGGCGGAGGAGGTTTGGGGGTTTGTGCGCAAGCAGGTTTCGGCGGGGCGTCAGGCCTATGTGGTGTACCCCGTGATTGAAGGGGCGAAGGAGGACCAGGCGGAGCTGGATTTTGCTCGGGAGGAAGTGGATCGCTCGGAGGCGACCGAGGGGAAAGCGAAGGTCGGAGTCTCGCCACAGCGCCTGAAGCGCTCCGGGCAAGAGAACACGGTTGGGGGTAAGAAGCTCGCGGCGATTGACAGGACGGCTCCGAAGCTGTTTCGCAAGGAGAAGCTGCGTTCAGCGACGGAGATGTTCGAGGAGCTGCGGAGCGGAGCGCTGGCGGGGTTGCGACTGGGCCTGCTGCATGGGCGGTTGCCGGCGGTGGACAAGGAGGTGGAGATGCGCCGGTTCCAGAGAGGCGAGACGGATGTGCTGATTGCGACGACGGTGATCGAGGTTGGGGTGGATGTGCCGAATGCGTCGGTGATGGTGATCGAGCATGCGGAGCGGTTTGGGTTGTCGCAGATGCACCAGCTTCGCGGGCGAGTAGGACGTGGAGCGGCAAAGAGCTTCTGCGTGCTGATGACCGGCGGACGGGTGAGCGAGGCGGCGGAGGCGCGGCTCGAAGCGATGGTTCGGTCGCAGGATGGATTTGAGTTGGCGGAGGTGGATCTCAAGCAGCGCGGGCCGGGGGAGTTCTTCGGGACGCGGCAGGCAGGGGCGCCGGAGTTTCGGGTGGCCGACATCGTGCGGGACCGGGGGGTGCTGGAGGTGGCCAAGGTGGAAGCCGAGCGATTTGTCCAGGCACCCGATCCGGCGATCCCGAAGGATGAGGTGGAAGCGGTGTGGGCGCGGCTGCGGATACAGTGGCAGCGACGGTACGGATTGGTGGAAGCGTAGGGGTGTGGTTCGGGCCGGTCCTCGCGCTTGATCCATGGCTAGCCGGGACTGAGCACCGACACGTCACCGGTGAGAACTGAGGACGGCACACTGACGTTTTTTCGGGGGCCTCGTTTGCGGGCGACAAGGACGCGGACCCGCTCGATCAGTTCGGAGGGCGACGAGGCGCCCTTGGGGAGGAAGACGTCGGCGGCGCCGCCACGGTCGAGATGGGTGACCGTGGCGGAGACGATCATGGCGGGCAGGCAGGGGCGGAGTTGCTTGGCGCGGCGGACGAGTTCGTTGCCGTCCATACCGGGCATGACGAAGTCACAGAGCAGAAGGTCGAGCGCCCCGGGAGCGGAGCGTTCGATCACATCGAGGGCGGCATGCCCAGTCGTTGCGGAGAGAACACGGTACCCGCGGGTTTCGAGAAGAAAGGTGCGGACCGAGAGGCTATTCTCGTTGCTATCGACACAGAGGATGGTTTTCTTAGGGCGCATGTCGTCGTGCTGAACTTTCTGCCGGCGGTCCGCTTTGGTCCAGGCGGATGCCGGCCGTTCTGGCGGCCGACTCGAACGCGTGCGGGGTCGCACACGCCTTAGAGGCGAGCGTCGGATATGAGTCTCCCGACGGCGCGCAGACGCGGTTGGGCGAGTGGAGGCGAGTACGCCGCAAGAGGGAACTTCGAGCCGAGGCTCTCACGTTCGCACCCTGAGGTGCAGTGCCGCCGACGCCGTTACGCGACCGGACCGCAGGATTGCTGAGAGGGACCGGTGTCGGATGACAGACGCAGATCTCCTAGCCATCGCTTTGGCTGTTTTCGAAAGGGGGTGAGCAGACGAGCGAACTCGACCAGCTCATCCGCTCGAAGAAGACCGGAGCAGATAACAGGAAGCCGCGACTGCGCCGCAGCCGGACCTTTCTCAACCAAGTTGTGGTGAAGCAGGCGAAAGACACTGGTTGGCTGTGAAGCGAACGTCTTGCGACGGGGCTCAGCAGCAACTCGGTCAGACTACGAAGCCCCTGTCGGGTTGGCAAGCGGCGAAGATTGAGCGAAATGCTTGCACATTGGCCCTTGCAATCCACCTCTCGGCGCGTAGCCCGCGTCTTTACAGGTGATTTGTGGGATGTGCGTGTGAATATCTCGCGCGTCAGGGCAGGAAAAGGCGTCCAGATGCCACGGGAATAGTGCGTCCACTCACGTAGACGTCGGTGATGGCACCATCCTGGAGTCTGGCTTTGGCGGTGATGCGGCTGGGGCGATGAATCTCGACGCCTTGACGGATGACGATTTCATGACCGGACGGGACGGCTCCGTGGCGCACAAGATAGGCGATGGCGCAGCCCGAGGCGGATCCGGTGGCCGGGTCTTCGGCGTTGTAAAACTGCATGCGCGCGTGCCACCGGGCTTCCTCGGGCGGATCGACGGGGGCGATGCAGAAAAAGAATTGGGCGGCGTCGCCGGCGAGGTACTGGCGGGCAAGGGTTTGGGGGACGGCGAGGCGGTTGGCGACCTCCACCGAACGGAGCGGGACGATGCAAAAGGGAACGCCGGTGGAGACGGTCTGGACGGGCAGCGAGGGATGGAGGTCGGCGGGGGCGAGGCCGAGTGCGTAAGCGATGGCCGCGGGATCATGGATCGCACCGAAGGTGGGATCGTTCTGGCGCATGGTGGCGACAACACCGAGTTCGCCGTGGGCGGGGGTGTGGAAGTGAACGGGGATGGCTCCAGCGCGGAGCTTGAGGCGAAGCTCGGACGCGCCGCGGAGGCGAGGGTGATGCCAGAAGAGCCAACTAGCGGTCCCGAGGGTCGGATGACCGGCGAAGGGGAGCTCTTCTTCGGTGGTGAAGATGCGAACTTCGACGCCTTGCCCGAGTTCGGTTGCGGGGTCCGCAGGCAGGATGAAGGTGGTCTCCGAAAGATTCATTTCACGGGCGATACGCTGCATTTCGGAGGCGGAAAGCGAGCGGCCGTCGGGAAAGATGGCGAGGGCGTTGCCTTCGAGGGAACGCTCGGCAAAGACGTCGACGACGGCGTAGTCGAGCGTGCGGACATGGGAGTTTGACATGCGGGGTCTCCCCGACTATTGTGGCATTTACAGATGGTTGCTCGACTTTACCAGTTCGCTTGTGCCTGCTGCTGTTGCTGTGCTGGTAGGGCGGGTGTGGGTCGAGCGAGCTGACGAGAACCTCAGCGAACGGATCCCCAACCCACCCCGAAAAGGGTGGGTTTGTTGTTGGTACCGCAGGTGTGAGAGAGACGACGGGCCTTTCGGCCCAGTGAGGCAAAGGAAACATTATGGCACTTCGCATTAACGACATCGCGCCGGATTTTACGGCGGAGACGACGCAGGGGACGATCCGTTTCCATGACTGGATCGGGGACAGCTGGGCGGTGTTGTTCTCGCACCCCAAAGACTTCACCCCGGTGTGCACGACGGAGCTGGGAGCCATGGCGAACCTACAGGACCAGTTTGCCGCGCGCGGGGCGAAGATTATTGGATTGAGCGTCGATCCGGTGGAGAGCCATGGACGTTGGGCGCAGGACATCGAGGACGTTGGCGGGACAAAGGTCAACTACCCCATGATCGGCGATCCGGAGTTGAAGCTGGCGAAGCTCTACGACATGCTGGCGGCGGACGCCGGCGAGACGAGCGAAGGTCGGACGCCGATATTGAATGCTCCGGTGCGGACGGTTTTTGTGATCGGGCCGGACAAACGCATCAAGCTCCAACTGGCGTATCCGATGACCACGGGGCGCAACTTCGACGAAATTCTACGGGTGCTGGATTCCATGCAGCTGACGGCCAAGCACAGGGTGGCGACGCCGGCAAATTGGAAGCAGGGAGAAGATGTCATCCTGACAGCGGCGGTGACGAAGGACGAGGCCGACCAGCAGTTTCCTGGATATAAAACGGTAAAGCCGTACCTGCGAACAGCGGCTCAGCCAAAGTAAATCTGCCAGGCTGCGCGGCGTCCCGTGTGGCCGGCGGTTCAAGAGCACCGATGGCGAAGTGGCTAACGCGCTGGTCTGCAAAACCAGTATTCATGGGTTCAAATCCCATTCGGTGCTCCAATTTTGAGAGGCTTGCGGCTTTGAGTGGCCTTCCGAGCTGATGCTGTAGGGAAAGTGTAGGGACCTACTGCACCATTCCAAGATGCTCCAAACTCCTCACTTCCCGAAGAGCCTTGGGCTGCTCCAGCTTCTCCACTGAGCAGCCCTGTGAGCTTTCCCTGGTTGCGCATCCCTTAAGACCATGTGGATCCGCGAATGCCCCAGCATCGATGCGACATCGATCCCGTCTCTTGGAGCGGACACTCGGCCACACCCACTCCAGAGCTCTCCGGCCTCGCCCTGTTCGGAACCGGCGTGCTGGGCGTCATCGGCGCGATCCTACGCGCTAGGCTTCGTAGCTCGGCAGGTGCTGCGCACCGCATGAGAACCCAACCTTCGCCTTGATGTGGCAGGTATCGGGTGACCTCAGCGTTTCGGAATGAGCCGACAGCGCCGTAGCGGGATAGGCTGTTGTTGTGGAAGTACAGCTGATCGACGGTACCTACGAGCTCTTCAGGCACTTCTATGCATTGCCGTCGGCGAAGGACAACCATGGCCAAGAAGTCGCGGCTGTCCGGGGCGTGCTCGGTTCGCTTCTGGGCATCATGCAGGCGGGCACGACCTACATCGGGGTAGCGACCGATCATGTGATCGAATCGTTCCGCAACCGGATGTGGCCCGGGTACAAGACGGGAGAGGGTGTGGACGCGACGCTGATGTCTCAATTCGTGTTGCTGGAAGAGGCGCTCCGCGCGCTCGGAGTCGCGGTATGGGCGATGGAGGAGTTCGAAGCGGATGACGCGCTTGCCTCCGCGGCTTTTCTGGCCGGGCAAGACACACGGGTCGAGCGCGTGGTCATCTGCACACCGGATAAGGATCTTGCGCAATGCGTGCAGGGAACGCGGATTGTGCAGTTCGATCGGCGCAGGCGCATTGAGCGAGACAGCCAGGGGGTGCTCGAGAGGTTTGGAGTGCACCCGAACTCGATCCCGGATTACCTGGCACTGGTTGGGGATGCCGCGGACGGCTATCCGGGTCTCCCCGGATGGGGTGCAAAGTCCGCTGCGTCCGTTCTGTTTCGCTTTGGCCGGTTAGAAGCCATTCCAGCAAACGCACGGGATTGGCACGTCAACTTGTCCAATTCGCAAGCCCTTTCCGAGACCCTCAACACGAAGCGCGAACTGGCCTTTCTCTTCCGAGATCTCGCAACGCTGCGAACCGATCTTCCGCTATTTGCGTCTGTCGACGATCTGCTCTGGAGCGGACCGACATCCGCCTTTCCACCTTTGGCAGATCGACTGGACAAAGCTACGTTCGCAAAAACTCATCGAGGTCCGCGCGGTAGCAGCAAGAACACCGTGCAACTCTGATTGCCCCATTGAGTCGTCGAGCAGCAAACATGGTCCCCTTCTGAAAGGCACCCGGCACGACGATGGTGGTCGCGCTCCCCCAACGTGCAACTTCGCTGGCGTAGCTTTCTGCAAGGCCGTCCATGGCAGCCTTCGCGGCAAAAGAGAGACCCAGGCAGGGCGGCTTGCCGCCCCGTGTGCTGGACCTGCCGACCCAAAAGCAGATAACCATTCCCTTGCCTACGGAGTATAAGTAACAAGGCGCGGTTCACCCGCTGACAGCGGCATTTGTGGGGTTTACGCTGAGTCATCGGTTCGGACTTCCTTCCCCGTGGCGCCTGCGAACGCCTTAGCGGCCGATCGCTGCCAGGACCGTATCTACTTCCAGCGCGATCATCTTTCGCATCTCCGCTCCGTCAATGGCCGCTTCTTTAAACCCACGCATGGCGAATGTCAGGTTGCGTGCAAGCTGCGACGGACGCACCTTTAGCTTGGAACCGACCATCCCCTCCGACAACAGTTCCGTAAGCACACGAATGAACTCGTCGTAGATGGCCTGTACCGCTGGGCGGAAAAGGTCGAACAGATCCCGCGCGTCAGGATGCACTTCCATCAGCTCCATGCCATGGGCGCCCCATTCTTCACAACAATGATGCAGCCTGCGTTCAAAGCTCCGCAGGTTCTTCATCGAAGCACGAAGTTCCGCGAGCTTCCTGTCGTTCATATCCTTCACTACCGCAGCGAAGATGTCTTCCTTTTTGGGAAACAGCACGTAAAGAGCAGGGCGAGAGAGTTTAGCCGCATCCGCCACATCCCCCATGGTGGTGCGGGCATATCCGTAACGCAGAAAGACGTCGGTGGCAGCAGACACAATACTTCGCCGCCGCTCGGCCATAATTCCCTGGGTGAGTTTCTGGGACATTGCATCCTCACTCTGACACTTGTCATCATAGTGTTTGAGTGCAAATATGTATACGGAGATTGACGATGACAAGAGAAGAATATCTGGCGACGTGGAAGCGCTACCAAGCTGCATGGGCTGACATCAGCACCGGAGAACGCGAACAGCTTTTGCAAAGCAGCGTTTCGGTCGACGCCGTCTACACCGATCCGACCAGTGAATGCCATGGTCTGCAGGAGTTGATGGCAAAGATCGAACAGTCCCAGCAGAAGACACCGGGAGCCTCCTTTGAAAATACCAAGTTCCTCAGCCATCATCAGCAGGGTTGGTCGAGCTGGGCCATGCGGAACAAGGAAGGGGCAACCGTCGCAACAGGCAATAGCTACGCACGATTCAACCCCGAGGGCCTGCTGGTGCAAATGACGGGGTTCTTTGAGCTGCCTGGCGTGTCGAGCTAGGCTGCTCGCAGCCCCCTATGGAGTTCCAGGCACGGCAAGGTCTGGAACTCTGGCTTGCGTTAGTCCCTAGTCGCAATGTCGTCAGTAAGCCAACCTCGACCAGCCCGGCAACCTTAATATTTTTGGTATTAAACGGTGAGCTGTTTACAGGCAGTCGAACTGAAGCAGAGTTGGAGGCAACGGCGCGAGACCGCGATGTGCAACAGGCGCAA
>CALMVL010000153.1:0-4197 GCA_937873265.1 uncultured Granulicella sp. | reverse complement strand
GCTGCGCTACAGCTTCGCGGGCGCGGCCTCGTATCTTTCCAGAACGGGGCTTCCCTTGCGCAGGTAGATGCGGTAAGCGGGTTCGTTCCCCTTGCCGAAATGCCGTTCGACGATGGGCACGTAGTCGGAGCGGAGATACTGGGCGTACTGCGGCCAAGTGTTGATCTTGTCGAAGTTAACGGCGATCCGGTGATACCACTCGTTGCCGAGGACGACCACGCTGGCGGGATGCTGCAGTTCCCGTTTGGTGAACCAGGCGTGATAGTAGTCGGGGCCCGCGCCGGGTGTGGGCGAGAAGAGCAGCAGATCTCCGGTCATGCCATTGTTCTGCACCAGCCGCAGGCGATAAAGAGCATTGAGGCAGCCGTTCACCAAGTCGAGGCACTGCACCTCTCCCTGAAGCGCGTCGGTGCCGCCGAGTGTTTGCAGGTCGCGATCCAGGGCAAAGGCGAGCGCCTCAGGCGGCGGGACGGTGCGGGGAAACTCGTAGAGACGATGGACGTAAAAGGGGATGGCGATCAAAAGGAGCAGAGCCGCGCCGGCGACCTGGAGGGTTCGCTGGACCGGTTTAGCTCGGTCTGTCGGTCCGGTCAGCTCCCATCCGGCCCAGAGGACCAGAAACGTGGTGTACAGATAACGGTGGTAAAGGTAGCCTTTGGCCTGCGCCCAATAGGAGAACGCCCCCACAAAGGCACCCAGCAGAAGAGCGGTCTGTTCCCAGGTGGGTCGGCGCCAGCGGATCAGAACCGACAGCAAAGCCGCGCCAAGCATGGGCAGCAGCGGCACCGGGGTGAGATGGCGCAACAGGTACAAGCGGCCGGCGTTTTTTTCACTCGCATACGAGGGTAGGACGTGGCGTGCCAAAAAAAGCAGGCCGGTGAAGGCATGATGCTGCGCGATGAAGCCGGCCACAAGCCCAAGAACAAGCAGATTGCCACCCAGCGCCCAGAGGACGTAGCGGGCGGCCGGCTGCGCCTGTCGCCGGAGCGTGACGAAGGCAAGCAGCATGAGCGCGACATCGAGAAGCACGGCACCCGGTTTGATGCTGGCCGCGAGCCCCGCAAGAAGGCCGTACGGCAGCAGAACCCATGGCTGGCGGCGGCGAATGGCGATGAAAAAGCACGCCATGGCGGCGACGAGAAGGATGGTCATGACCTCGTCCCGTTCCACCGCCATCATGGAGCCCTCGGAGCCGTGGAGCATCATGAAAAACATGCCCGTGTAGACGCCGGCGAGCCAGTGCCGCGGGCCGCCGATGACCATGCCGCTGACCGTGAGCAGAGCGATCAGGAAGAATTCGTAGACGCGCCAGGACAGATCGCTCCATCCGAAAACCGCCATGGCCCAGCCCTCGGTGAGGTAGGCGCCCGGCAGATTCATGTCGGTGATGTCCGAGTAGGGTTGGAAGCCGCGTGACATGAGGAAGCGGATGTAGTGCATCACGGAACCGTCCCAGACGATGGGCCAATGGACAGTCGCCACCACGTAGTAGACAAAGAGCCCTAAAAAAACGAGGCAGACGATCCAGCGCATGCGTTGCAGCAGGGTATCCGGGACGGTATCGTTCACAAAGCTCTCCGAACGGCTGACAGCAGGGTGCAAACGCTCCCCCGGATGCACACCGTGATCTCTTTCTGGATCTTCAGTATGATGGCTCGCGGATTTGGATGTCTACGAGGACCGGGCTGCTGACGAAGGAGGCATACAGAAAAGCCGCCAGGCTTTGCTGGTGCACCTGGGCGGCTCTGGTCTGGAAGAGTCGGCGACTACTTCTTGTCAGTCGTGAAGGTGAATACAGTCGTGGTGTGCAGGGTTTCGCCGGGTTTGAGTTCGGTAGAGGGAAAAGCCGGGTGGTTCGGCGAGTCCGGAAAATGCTGCGTTTCCAGGCAGAGCGCGGCATTTTTGGGGTAGGACTGTCCGCCAGGGCCGGTGAGCGTGCCGTCGAGGAAGTTGCCGGTGTAGAACTGCACGCCGGGCTGGGTGGTGGTCACCGTGAGGATGCGGCCGGACTTCGGGTCGTGGACGCGGGCAGCGAGCTTTAGCTGGCCATTGGGACCGTTCAGAACCCAGTTGTGGTCGTAGCCGCCGGCTGCTTTGAGTTGCTCGTTGTCGTCGTTGATGCGCTGGCCAATTTCGGTGGGCTTGCGGAAGTCAAACGGGGTTCCGGCAACGGGCTCGATCCCGGTGGGGATGAGGCCGGCGTCGGTCGGGGTGTACTTGTCGGCGTTGATTTCGATTGTCTCGTCGAGGATCGTGCCACTCCCTTCACCCGCGAGATTGAAGTAGCTGTGATTGGTCAGGTTGGTGACGGTAGGCTTCGTGGTGGTGGCGCTGTAGTCGAGGTGCAGGGCGTTTCCTTGCAGCGTGTACTTGACATGCGCGGTGAGCTGACCGGGGAAGCCCTGATCGCCGTCGGGGCTGACGAGGGTCATCTCGACGCCGTCCGGGAGCTGCTTCGCCTGCCAGACGAGTGAGTCAAAGCCGACCTTGCCACCGTGGAGCGCGTTGCCGTTGTTGTTGAGGGGGATCTGATAGTCGTGCCCGTCGAGCGAAAACTTGCCTTTCGCGATACGGTTGCCGTAACGGCCGACCACCGAGCCGAAATAGGTCTTCCCGTCGTCGATGTAGCCCTGGAGATCCTTGTGCCCGAGAACGATATCGGCCATCTTGCCGTCGCGGTCGGGGGTCTCGATCGAGACGATGCGCGCCCCGTAGGTCATAATGCGGGCTTCGACGGTGGGGCTCTTCAGCGTATAAATCTCGACAGCTTTGCCGTCGGGCGTCGTTCCGAAGCTGGCTTTGGTCACGGCTCCATGCGCGGCGATGGATGTCATCATGGTCAACAGAAGTCCCCTGGCAAACTGCTTCATTGGTGTGCGTCCTCTACGGATCTGGCGGGCGCCAGTGATGTGCTCGATGCGGCATCGCTCACTATACGTGATCGACAGCACCCGGGGGAACAGGGGTAAGCTGGTGCGGCACAGTGCAGGCAGGCGAGGAGACGGCATGGGTTTGGGATGGACACGCGATGTGATACTGGCTGCTTGGCTGTTGCTGCTGGGCGGGATGGGAACGATGTGTGCTGCCAAGCCGGCGCCACCTCCGGACAGGTGGGTGGGCACATGGGCAGCAGCCCCGGTCGCGGTGCCGAACGACCAGGAACGGTTTGGCGGGACGGACATGACCTACCGCGAGATCGTGCATGTGTCGCTGGGCGGACCGCTGGTGAGGGTGGCGCTTACGAATGAGTTTGGGACCGATCCGCTGACGATTGGAGCGGCGCATGTGGCGCTGCGGGACAAAGCGGACGGAGTGCAGCTGATGAGCGCGAATGCGCTAACGTTTGGGGGGAAGTCGTCGGTGGTCATTCCGCCGGGAGGGATGGTGTGGAGCGATGAGGCGACGGTCGCGGTGAAGCCGTTCGCGGATCTGGCGGTGAGTGTGTTTGTGCCGGCGCAGACGATCCATACGGTTTCTGAGCATGCGTTCGCCGACCAGACGAACTACGCCTCAGCGGGCAACGAGGTGAACAAAGCGAGCCTGACGGCGCCGCAGACGATTGGCGCATGGCCTTTTGTGAAGGGCGTGGCGGTGAAGGTGGCGGCCGAGGATGCGGCGGTGGTGTGTTTTGGCGACAGTATTACGGACGGCGCGGCGAGCACGAAGGATGCGAACCAGCGGTGGCCGGACCTGCTGGCGAAGCGGTTGGCGGGTAATAAAAAGACCAAGATGCTGGGCGTGTTGAACGAGGGGATTGGCGGGAATCGGATTCTGCATGACGGGTATGGGCCGAATACGCTGGCGCGGTTTGACCGCGATGTGCTGGCGCAGCCGGCGGCTCGGTATGTGGTGATCATGGAGGGGATCAACGACATCGGCGTGGCGACGGGGCCGAAGAATCCGCATGATGTCGTGACGGCGGAGGACCTGATCCAGGGGCTGGCGGAGCTGGCGGCGCGGGCGCACACGAAGGGCTTGAAGGTGATTGGGGCGACGCTGACGCCGTTTGTGGGGGCGGGGTATCAGTCCGATGCGGGCGAGGCGATGCGGCAGGCGGTGAACGGGTGGATCCGGACGACGAAGGATCTGGATGGGTTTGTTGATTTTGATAAAGCGACGCAGGATCCGGCGCATCCGGAGCGGTTTTCGGCGGAGGCGGACTCGGGCGACCACCTCCATCCGAAGGACGCGGGGTAC
>CALMVL010000152.1 GCA_937873265.1 uncultured Granulicella sp. | reverse complement strand
TCGGGGCGCGAAGCCGCAACCAACAACCACCCAACAACACTGTCGTAACTGAATGAATCGAAGGATTTTGCACACAAAATCCCTAGACTCAACATTTTGCCGCGGCATACCATCGCTAAGCCCATGAATCTAAGAGGGTGTCGCCCAAAATACCCCACGCCCCCCCGGGGGGGAGGGCAGGGAGGCGAGGCATCCCCTAGCGCTTCAACAACGGCAAAATCAGCCGCATCACATTCGCCGCCACCACCTCATTGCCCTTCGCCGTCGCATGGGTCCGGTCCGCCTGCATCATTCCAGGCTGACCAAACACACCCTGCAGCAGAAATGGAATCATCGGCACGTTGTACTTCTTCGCCAGCACCACATACGTCTCGTTGAACTGGTGGATGTAGTCCGCCCCATAATCCGGCGGCAGCGTGATCCCAGCCAGAACCACCTTCGTCCCGCTGGCCTTGAGCGTCTGCACAATCTGGTCCAGGTTCGCCCGCGAGTCGGCAATCGGCAGCCCACGCAACCCATCGTTGCCGCCAAACTCCACCACTGTGATCGCCGGATGGAGCGCCACCACATGGTTCAGCCGGCCCAACCCGTCCTTGGTCGTGTTCCCGCTCACGCCCTCGTTCACCACCCGGTAGGTGTACCCTTTCGCATCCAGGTCACGCTGCAGGTCGTCCGGATAGCTCTGCCCCGGATCCGTCCCATACCCCGCCGTCAGGCTATCCCCAAAGCACACGATCAGCGGTCGCTTGTCGTTCCGCAGCGCGGTGTCCGGAGCATCCGCCGCCGAGGTCCCCAGCCCCTCCGGAGCCTCCTGCACCGCCGCCTCCGGTCCACCGTTCGCCGGCGCCGCTCCAGCCTGCGCCGGCGCCCCGCTCGCCCGCTGATCCAGACTCGACGAAACGTCCGTCGCCTTCTGCGTCCGGCAGCCCGCGCCGACGCTCACCAGAACCGATAAAATAAGTCCACAAACAAGAGCTCGCATCACAACCAAACTACCAAACCGCCGCACTCACCCGAGCGCCGCAGCCGAGAGAAGGAGCCACAAACCCGGTGCTCGACACTACCCTCCCACAACCCGTCCGAGGCTCCGCCCGTCAACCGGTCGCGGTCATGATCCAGGTAACCGACCTTCACAAGCAGCTCCGCTCCGGCACCCGCACCCTCTCCATCCTCAAGGGCATCACATTTTCCGTGCCCGCGGGCGAGTTCCTCGCCATCATGGGCTCGTCCGGCTCCGGCAAATCCACCCTTCTCGGCCTCCTTGCCGGCCTCGACACGCCCACCTCCGGCGACGTCCACCTCAACGGCCAAGCCATTTCTTACCTCGCCGAAGACAAGCTCGCCGGCATCCGCGGCCGCACCCTCGGCTTCGTCTTCCAGTCTTACCAGCTCATCCCCACCCTCACGGCGCTCGAGAACGTCCTTCTCCCGCACGAACTCAACGCCGACACCAAATCTCCCGGCGGATCCCAGGCCGAGGGCCTTGCCCGCGCCCGCCAGCTCCTCTCCGCCGTCGGCCTCGCCGACCGCACCGATCACTACCCCGTCCAACTCTCCGGCGGCGAGCAGCAGCGCGTCGCCCTCGCCCGCGCCTTCGTTCTCCAGCCCCCCATCGTCCTCGCCGACGAGCCCACCGGCAACCTCGACTCCGCCAACGGCCAGGCCGTCCTCGACCTCCTTCTCGACCTCAACCGCCGCGAAGGCACCACCCTCGTCCTTGTCACGCACGACCCCGCCGTCGCCGCCCTCGCCCATCGCCGCATCACCCTCAAAGACGGTCAGATCCTCTCCGACGAACGGTCCTCGTAGGCAAGCATGTCCAAGGAGATCATCGTCATCGGCAGCCTCAACCTCGACCTCGTTGCCACCGTCGACCACCACCCGCACCCTTCCGAAACTGTTCCCGGCTCCGACCTCCGCCGCTACCCCGGCGGTAAGGGCGCGAATCAGGCCGTCGCCGCCCGCCTCCTTCACCCGCACGTCTTCATGATCGGCCGCCACGGCACGGACGGCTTCGAGACCGAACCGCTCGAAGCCCTCCGCACACACGGCGTTGACCTCTCCGGCATTACTCCCGCCGAAGGCCCCTCCGGCGTCGCCCTCGTCCTCGTCACCCAGGGCAGCCCCGCCGCTCACGATCCCACCGGCGCCGGCCAGAACTGCATCATCGTCATCCCCGGAGCCAACGCCGCCCTTGCGCCGGCCGACCTCCGAGCCCACGCCGACCGCATCTGCTCCGCCGCCCTCATCCTCACCCAGCTCGAAACCCCCATCGCAGCCCTCGAAGAACTCCTCAGCATCACCGCCCCCGCCAACGTTCC
>CALMVL010000151.1 GCA_937873265.1 uncultured Granulicella sp. | reverse complement strand
GGGTCCACGGCGCCTGAGCTGCTGTACTCATGGTTTGCTCCTTTCTGAAGTTGGGATGGTTGTAAAACGGGTCTACAAGCGGGTCAACTCGGCCCGTTATGTCGCTTCTGTCAAGGCGAAACCGCCCTTAGGAGGCGAGACCTGGGGTTGACACTGAGCGACAAAGCAAGCTGCCGAAGCAGCTCCAATGAATTGCCTGGGAGGATTTGTGGGTCCGGCTATCCAGCAGTAGTCGCATCACCTTCTGTGGTTCTGGAGCGAGAGCACGATCACTACAAGGGACAACAAGATGATGGAGGATTGAATACAGACATTGGTGATTGCGACTGAATCAGACCACGTGAGCTTAGCCATCCATGGCCCAATTTGGTCTGCATACAGCAGGACAAAGGCGTTCACCATAAACCCCAGTCCCCCACAGAACAGTGGAACGAACAAACGTTTCAGATTGAACACCAACACGGGTCCGCTCAGCAGAAAGAAGAAAATGCCGATGTTGAACAACCAACGACCCATCGCAGGGTGGTAGAGAACATTCGCAGCGCTGTGCAACTCCTAGTACCTCCGGGTTCTTATTGCAGTAGAGTTTCGCCAAGCTTGAGGCCTGACAGGCTTTGCCCCTGCTCCTCTCCGTTATTTGCCAGTAGTTGTTCTTTCGCCATGCATTCCAGCCTCGTCCACTGAAGCAGGCGGTACGCCCAAACAGCGCGGTCGAAGTCCGCGCCATTCAAGTCGTCATCCCTGTCGAAACGCATCCAGAGAAAGACCTTGGTGGCTTCGTTGTAGGCGTAGATAGCCCCTGTGTCCCGGCGCCCTGGGATGCTTTGCAGAAAGAGGAAACCGCCATCGGTTTCGATCAGACGTTCTGCCCTGCCCTCGCCCGCTTTGAGGAAGGCCCCAAGGATCTCCCACCTCGAAGAAGACGACGTCACATTCGGAAGTTCATGGACGGAGAAGAGGTACTCGACGCGCAACTGGCCCAACAGCTCTCTCTTGGAATAGCGACGTGGTGTAGGCATAGGGGTGGTCCTTTCGTGGTGGATTTGGTCAGAGATTGAGGAGGAACACGGGTTTCCTGTTGCCAGTCAGTCCCATGGGGTGAGCTTTTATTGCGCGATCTGCGCATTGGTGAAGGTAGTGGAGATGGCAGCCGTGCGAACCGCTGCTTTAACGCTGGCGCCGACATAGCGGGACCAGGCGCGGTCCAGAGCGGCAGAGAGCATGGGGCACTCCCAACGGGCGCACCCATCCATCTCCTGCTGCAGGAAGCTGTCTGGATCGGCAACGAACTCTCCTGCACGCGTGAGACAAGCCTCACTTGCGATTCGTTCAAGCTCTGGAGTCCCCGCCCACATCGAAGGGAAGGCAATTGCTTCGGTGTAGTCGAGATGCAAGCGTGACCCAGCCAGAGCCGGATGCTCCACCTCGCCGAAGAGGCTGCTGATGGGAGTGGCCTGAAAGGTCCTTTCCTGCGCAGACATCGGCCTGGAATGGCCAACGACCGCACGAAGCCGGTTGGAATCGAGACTGAGGGTCAGCTCTTCGAAACTGTTCAGGAGCAGACGGACCAGACGCTTGGCCCGCCCCCGCTGAAAACCCATCCCGAGCAGGTGAACGTGCGCCGGCCGGACTTCTTGCAGGAACGCGAGGACCCTCCCATGCGACATACCGGCCTTCTTCATGGGGAGTGCGGGAGACATCGGCACGCCGGCGACATCCAGAGCGAGCTGGAAGAAGGTCTCCGGTGTGAGCGCACCTGTCTGCACAGGGATAAGCAACCGCGCCCCCGTTCTAGCCAGCCTTTCAAGCTGTTGCCGGTAGCGCGCCAGCAGGAAAAGCGTGTGCTCCTGATCTGCAACGCGGTCGGGCACCACGACGCTGAGATTGGAACCCTGCCGCTCCGCAAGCAGTTGGTAAAGGGAAAGCCGCTTGCTCCACCCCTGATGAGAGATGGGGCGGATAACCACCAGACCTGCGGCTGTAAAGGCGACCTCGGAGAACGCCCCGCTGTCGGCAAATAGAGGAAGCTCGGACCGTTGCAGTTCCGCAATCGCTTCTCCCCGCACGTGCCCAGCCGAGAAGCCCACTAGTATGCGCGCAAGAGAAAAGCCCCGGATCTCGCGCGCCTCATTCACTCCAGAGGCAAACACAAGAACACGGGGCGGAAGCTGCGCACGGCCCACGTCGAAGAGAGTGGGTTCCATGTGGAGTCCTGGCTTAGTGATCGTTATGGTCTAGTACATCGTTGCGGGTCGGGCGCAGTGCCGCACTCGCATCTCAACTTCCGCTAACGACGTTT
>CALMVL010000150.1 GCA_937873265.1 uncultured Granulicella sp. | reverse complement strand
CGGAGCCGGCATGCCCCTCTCCAAACGCGTCGAGCTCACCGTCGATCAGTACAGCTTCCTCCTTCGCACCTTCGACCTCACCCCGTAGCGCGGCTGAATCATCCATTAGTCGACACAATGCGATTCACAGGACTAACGGTGCATCCCCATCAGACCGACGTCCCCAAACGTCTCCGGAACTGGCGAAGGTCTGCAATCAGCAGATCGGGAGCCTCGTAGAAGGGGTAGTGCCCACCGAACGGCATCTCCGTGTACTGCACCACATTGTGAGAACGTTCTGCAACGGCGCGAGGCGGCATGGGAAATACAGGATCGGGGAAAGCAGCCAGCGCGGTCGGCACGGTCACTCTTTTGCCCTGTGGCAGCGTCATCTCTTCCTGTCGCTTCCCGCCATAGATCCATGTCGATGTCGGAAATGCATCGGTCACGATATAGAGCATCACCTCGGTTAGGAGCTGATCGAAGGTAAACAGTTCTTCAAAGCTGCGCTTCCGACGATCAGACCACGCGTGGAATGCCTCGACGATCCATGCCGCCAAGCCGACCGGACTGTCCATCATGGCGTAGCCGAGCTTCGCAGGCTTGGTCGCATGCAACTGCGAGTAGGCCCCCTCTCGCTGCCAGATTGCGTACTCGGAGGTCACGAAGGCCCTCTCCTCATCAGTGGCATCGCTCGGCACCTTACCCGTAAGCTGCTCAGCATCCCTCTCGCGCAGCGCCAGAGCTGTGGCGTGAATGCCCATTACCCGTTGGGGAAGATGAAAGCCCAACAGGCTCGTGATGTGGGCTCCCCAGTCGCCACCGTGCACAACGTAACGGTCATACCCGAGCCTCCCCATCAGCTTGTCGAACAGAAAACCGATGGCGCGAGGGCCCATGGGTTGCGTTGGGCGGCCCGAAAAGTCATACCCCGGATAGGACGGGACCACTACGCTGAACGCATCTTCCACAGATCCGTTGTCCTGTTCGGGGTGTGCGAGCTGATCGATCAGCCCGTCATACGAGTGGAACGAATAGGGCCAACCATGCGCGATCAGAAGGGGTGTAGGATTCGGACCCGAACCTCGCTCGTGGATGAAGTGGATATCAACGTGGTCGAGAGTTGTAGCGAAGTGTGGCCGCGCATTCATCGCCTGCTCATGCACGCGCCAGTCGTACTGATCTACCCAGTACTTGCAGAGTCTTCGCATAAAGCCTACGGGTGGACCGTAGCGCCAGTCGTCCGCGTCTGCAGGTTCACTCCAGGCATCCCAGCGGAAGGCACGAACACGATCCCGTATGGCTTCGAGCCTCATCGGGCTCACGCTTATCCTGAAAGGAAAGACGGCTGACCGTGTGGATGTTTCTGGTGTCATCAAGCATCCTCAGCTTTCCTTGTGACCAGCATAGTCGCGTTCGAGGAACGTTGATAGATAACGACAAACGCCGTATCACCAGCAAGGCATCCGCCCACTCTCAATTCCGAACCAGAGCACCTACTTCAGTACCACCCCCAGGAGATAAACTAGCCTCACCATGGCCTTCCCCATCCGCACCTGCGCCATCTGCTCGGAAGAGTTCGAACTCAAGCCCGATAAGCCCGGTTTCGCCAACCGCTGCCCCGAGTGCTCCGCCCCCGAAGCCGCCGAAGACGCCTCCGACAAAAAGATGAGCACCTTCGAAAGCTCCGCCGAAGCCAACGCCGCCCGCCGCGCCGCCATCCGCGACCTCCTCTACCCCGGTAAGTAAACCCCAATCACCCGCAGATGGAGACGCGCGGCCCTCACGCCTCCATCCGGTCATACCCC
>CALMVL010000149.1 GCA_937873265.1 uncultured Granulicella sp. | reverse complement strand
TGCAGCCCTTCGCCACTGCCGACGTACACAATGTTCGAGTTGGACGGTGCGACCGCGATCGCGCCGATCGATTGTGAGGGCTGCCCGTCGAAGATCGGCTCCCAGGTGCGTCCATAGTCGGTCGACTTCCACACGCCGCCATCCACCTGCCCGACGTAAAAAACATTCGGTTCGCCGGGGACGCCCGTGGCGGCCCGCGTACGTCCCCCACGAAACGGCCCGATCATCCGCCAATGCATGTCTGGCGTGCTTTGGGCAGAGATCTTCAGCACGACAGCAGCCGAAAACGCAAGGCAGAGCGAAAGCAGCAGAGCGGTACGGCGACACCACATCATGAAAGACCTCTACAAAGAATCTTGTTTCAGGTCATCTTATACAAATGCTTTTCAAGCCCAGGCGTGTCACTGTCAGAATGAGTCCCTGCAGTGTCCCGGTGGTGTGCCTCCGTCGTTTGTGCCGTTGGACGACCCGATTCAGGTCGCAGAAACTGCCCTTTACATCGCAATATCGGGGAAAAGACAAGCTCGCAGCTGTTCCGCCTCCAGCGCTAGAAAGGCTGTCCATCTACTGTTGGATCTTGTTTGAGCAGCGCCTGCATCTTCGCTCTACGACCACGTGCTTCACTGGGCTCAGGACAGAAAAATCATGCCGAAGAGCACCGAAGGAAGCGTCTCCCCTTGTAGGGGGAGAAAAGTGTACCGCCTTCGTTATGAAGACAGGGGCGCTTCTCCTGGCCAGGAAGGCGGTGACGGTCCGGCCCGTAAAGAACCCGGCACTGAAGTGGACGACCTTACCTGGTCTCCCGAGCGGACCCGGATCAAAGCTGGTCAGCGACTTCGTGCGGACGTACACGCGTCAACGACGCCGAAGAGGTGAATCCGTGCCTACAGTGGCGGTCAAGCGAAGCCGCCTAGAGTTCTCTTCGTCGAGAGGTCACCGTCACCCGGGGCGTACCCTACGTCGAACGGAAAGTGGGTGCCGATCTGGAAAAGTCTCCAGCATCTGCGGCTCTCTGTCTTCGTCTCGGATTGACTTCGCCTCGACCGATACCTCTCCGGTCTGTCCACTGGGAGAACACCATGAAAATCGCATGCCTTCGCTGGGAAGCAACAGGTCTGCGATGGTGACTCAATGGCGAATGATGTCGATGAGCGCATGCTCCCAACGTACTCATCGAGCTTGTTAGAACTGAGCAGCTTCGCGTTTGCTCCCGAGTCACCGTTTGATTCGGCAAATCCGCATCCAACGCGCTCCCCCCAACCTGAGCTCGGCACGCGTGTTCCCAAGCTAGGGTTTCTACTGACCAGTTACCGTCTGAAAACCTGAGAGAGGCAGGCCGCATTTCGTGAAGACAAGCGCGTAGACGGTGGTGTTTCCGCTGGGAGCCATGGTGAACGAGAGCGTGCTGGTGCCGACGCCTGAGGCAAGGGTGCCGTTGCTCACCGTCCAGGTCACCATGGCTTGGCTGGGCAGCGTAACAGTCGCCGTTTGCGTACTGCCGAACGACGCTGAAGACGGAGCGGAGAAGCTAAGAGACGGAAGGTCTGGAAGAACGCCGTCCTGCGGATCGAACAGTTCTGCGCTTGAAAGCGGTGCGGAGCCGTTAGTGCCGCCAAGCAGCAGAACCTTCCCGCTCTGGAGGAGCGCGGCGCTGGCGTTGAAGCGCGCCGTGACCAGCGTGCCGGCAGAGCCAAAGGTGCCGAGCGAGGGATCGAAGAGCTCTGCCGAGGCAATGGGCGAGGACCCATCCGACCCGGCGGCGATGAGGACCTTGCCGCCGGCAAGCAGCGTGGCCGTGTGTTGCTGGCGCGCGGTGGACATCGATCCGGAGGTAAGGGTGAAGGAGTTGTTGGTGCTGCCGCCCGTGTAGAGTTCGGCGGTTGCGAGCGGATTGTAGCCGTCGCTGCCGCCGGCGAGCAGGACCTGGCCGGAGGGCAGGAGGGTGGCGGTGTGATGGGTGCGCGCAGAGCGGAGAAGGAAGCTCTGCGAACCGAATGCGCCTCCGGTGTAGAGTTCGGCCGAGTTGAGCGTGGCTCCGCCGGTGCCAGTGCCACCCGTGACAAGGACGTCGCCAGTGGGGAGAGTTGTGGCAGTGGCGTACTCCCGTGGCTGCACCAGGGAGGAGGAGAGCGCGGTGAAGGCTCCTGTGGCCGGATCGTAGATTTCGGCCGAGGCGAGTTGGTTTTCAGTTGTGTTGGAGCCGCCGATGAGGAGGACGCGGCCATCGGGAAGAAGCGCGGCGGCGTGATTCTGACGTGGGTGGAGCATGGCGCCGGTGGTGGCCGTGAAGGTGTGGGCGGAGGGGTCGTAGATCTCGGCCGAGGCAAGGATGTTGGTGCCGTCCGTTCCGCCGGTGACGAGGACTGTGCCGTTGGCGAGCAGGGTTGCGGTGTGCGCTCGTCGAGCGGCGGTCATCGGGCCGGTGGTGGTGAAAGCGCTGCTGCCTTCGGTATAGATTTCAGCGGGATCAGCGGCTCCGGTGCCGCCGGTGACGAGGACGGTGCCATCTGGAAGCGGTGTGACGGCCTGACCCTGGCGGGCGAGCGCCATGGAGCCGGTGGACGTGAAGGGCTGGGTGACGGTGACCTGCACGGTGCGCGTGACGAAATCTCCGGCGGGGTTGGTGACGGTGAGGGTATAGATGGAGGTGGAGGTGAGGCCGGGCGTGGTGATGGCGGTTCCGCTGGACGCGTTTGTGGTGAGTTGGGTCGAGCTGACACCGGTGGTGCCGATGGTGGCCTGGCTTCCCTGCGGCGCGGTAAAGACCGGGGTGAGGGTGGTGGTCTGGTCGTAGTTGACGGTGGCAGCCGCGGCCGTGAAGCTCTGAATGGATGGCAGGGCGACGACGGTGGCGGTGGTGGATGCGGCCGTGGTGTTATTGGCAGCGGCCGTGGCAGTGATGGTGTAAGTGCCTGGGGTGGAGGGGGCGGTCCAAACGCCGGCAGAGGTGATGGACCCGCCAGTAGCGGCCCAGGTGACGGCGGTGTTGACCGCCTGCGAGACGGTTGCGCTGAAGGTCTGTGCGTTGCCGGCGGAGATGGTCGGTGCAGAGGGGCTGACAGCCGATACGAGCACAGGCTGAACGGTGACGGGCAGGGTCTGCGTGATCTGGGTCCCGTCGACTGTCGGGAAGGTGAGTGTGTAGGCGGTGGTTGCGGTGAGCGGGCCGACCGTGATGCCCACGCCGCTGCTGACGGCTGCGGAGATGTTGGAGCTGCCGGAGCCGGAGGTGCCGAGCATGACGCCAGTGGCGTTGCTGAACACAGGCGTGAGCACGGACGATCCGCCGAACGGAACGGGGTTGAGGCTGGCGGTGAAGCTGGTGAGTTGCGGGAGTGGCTGTGCGGTGACGGTGAGACGGCCATGGGCCGGGATCAGGTGGTCGCTCGAGACCAGAACGTCGACGACAGCATTGCCGGCGTTGCCGAGGGTGTAGGTGATCGAGTTCGTACCTTGCCCCGCGGTGATGGTGCCGTTCGCCACCTGCCAGACATAGCGGTTGCCGGTCTGGGTGGGAACGCTGGCGGTGAGGCCAGTGGTTCCCGGGTAGGCGGTCGTGACGGAGCCAGTAATGGTCGCGTTGGGCTGTGATGGGGTGAGGCCGTCCTGCGGGCTGAAGCGCTCTGCCGAGGCGAGGGCGGTGGAGCCGTCGGGGGTGCCGCCGACGACAAGGGCTGTGCCGTCGAGGAGGAGAGTAGAGCCAGCGCCGAATCGTGCGGTGACGAGGCTGCCGCTGTTTGCAACGCTGGTGGCTGACCCGTTGAAAAGTTCCGTTGTGGCGAGCGCGGTGGAACCGTCGGCGGTGCCGCCGACCACGAGGATATCGCCGCCGGTGAGCAGAGTAGCCGTCGCATCCTGGCGAGCCTGTGTCAAAGCGGCAGCGGAGGCGAAGCTGTCGGGAGACCCTGGGGTGAAGAGGACGCTGGTGGCGAGACGCGACGTGCCGTCGTAGCCGCCGGCCAGCAGAACCTGACCTGAGGGAAGCAGTGTGGCGGTATGGTTTGACCGCGCCGAGCCCATGGCCAGAGCGCTGGAGGAGAAGGCTCCGCTCGTGAAAACATCCGCTGTGGCGAGGCGAGCGGTTCCGTTATAGCCACCGGCGATCAGGATGCGACCGTCAGCCAGCGTGGTGGCCGTGGCGAACTGGCGGGCGCTGACGAGCGAGGTCGAGGTGGACGTGAAGACTCCGGTGGTGGGATCGAAAATCTCGGCGCTCGCGAGCTGGCCTTCGGTGGAGTTGTAGCCGCCGGAGATCAGCACGCGGCCGTCTGGAAGGAGGGCGGCGGTGTGGTCCTGACGGGGGTGGGCCATGGTGCCGGAGGTAGCGGTGAAAGAGCCGGTGGAGGGATCAAACAGTTCGGCGGTGTTTTCCGCGGTGTTGGTGGCGTCGTATCCGCCTGCGAGCAGGACCTGTCCGTTGGCGAGTAATGTGGCGGTGTGATGGCGGCGGGCGGCCTGCATGGGT
>CALMVL010000148.1 GCA_937873265.1 uncultured Granulicella sp. | reverse complement strand
AGTTCGCCATCCGCACCGCGCAGGAAGACGCGGACACGGGCAACACCACCGCCGGCTCCGTTGTCATCACGACCAAAAGCGGCAACAACCAGTTCCACGGGGGAGCCGCCTTTTACGAGCGCGCCGCAGGCCTCAACGCACGCTATCCGATCGAGAATCCCGCGCCCGACCCGAAGCAGCCGTTCTCCCGGCAGAACTACGTCGCGACGCTTGGCGGCCCCATCGTTCGGGACAAGCTGTGGTTCTTTTCCGGCTTCGAAAACGTCCACGAAAACGCGAGCATCGCGTACAGCCCTGCCAGCTCCACGGAGTTCAACGCGCTCGCCACACTCGCCGCCGACGGTCTCATCCCAGGCGTTCCCTCCATCGCTGTACCGCAAAATGTGCCGATTCCGTTCCGCGACGACTTCGGCTCCAGCCGCTTGGACTACATCCAGTCCCAGCGTTCCAGCTGGTACCTCCGCGGCACGGTCGACAACTACACAACGCACAACAACCTGGTGCAGCAGGGAACGCTGCCCAGCACCGGCCTGCTCTCGCATAACAACTATCTGAGCCTGGTGCTCGGCAATCAGTTCGTCTTTTCGCCAAACCTGCTTGGCACCCTGGTCCTCGCGGGCGTCGGCCTCCATCTGACGCAGGCGCGCAACTCCGATCTCGGCTTCGCGCTCGCCTTTCCGTTCAGCTCCACGTCCCAGACGATCTCCGGCTTCGAGACTTACGGCGACAACCAGTTCGCCACGCCGATCACGTATTTCCCGTCGATTCGCAATCAGGAGAAGTACCAGCTCCGCTACGACATGAGCTACAGCCGGGCGCGCCATGCGATGAAGTGGGGCGTCAATGTCATCCACGAGCCGGTGCTCGGTGGCGCTTTTCCGGGCACTCCCGAGACGCTCTACACCTTTCCCGAAAACCCAATGTACTATCTCGCGAACCCCGCCCAGTTTGCGGCCGACTATGCTGCCGGAGCCTCACCATCCGGCGTGAACGGCGGCACGTTCTCTCAGAACGTACAGCGCCTCG
>CALMVL010000147.1:10890-12457 GCA_937873265.1 uncultured Granulicella sp. | reverse complement strand
GGATTATCAACATCATGCTGGTGACGGTGACGGAGCGGACCAAGGAGATTGGACTGCGGAAGGCGCTGGGCGCGACGAACCGGAGCATCCTGTTTCAGTTTTTTCTGGAGGGGATTATGTTGACGGGGTTGAGCGGGCTGATCGGCGTGGCGGGTGCGGCAGGGCTGATGGTGGTGCTGGGGCAGGTGATGTCAGGGAACGACACGGGGTTTGATCCGCCGAAGCTGGTGCCGTGGTCGGCGGCGATGGCAATTGGGACGCTGGCGCTGTGTGGGGTGGTTGCGGGGATTTATCCGGCGCGACGGGCTGCGATGCTGGAGCCTGTGGAAGCTCTGCGGAAGGAGTAGGCCTATATGTTGCGAGATATTTTTGGGCAGGCGATGGAGGCGATGCGGCACAACGGTCGGCGGACGGTGATTACGGTCGTCGGCATGGCCTGGGGGATCGCGACGGTGGTGCTGCTGCTGGCGTATGGGGCGGGGTTTGGGCATGCGGTGGAGGCGATCTTTGCGCAGTTTGGGACGAATATGATCGGCGTCTTTCCGGGGACGACGAGCGAACAGGCGGGGGGAACGAAGGCTGGTGTGCTGGTGCGTCTGCAGATGGACGATGTCGAGCGCATCGCGGAGACGGTTCCGGGGGTGACGCATGTCTCGCCGATGGGGTGGAAGGAGGTTCCGGTGCAGAACGACCTACACACGTACACGTGGGAGGTGGACGGAATTACGCCGGAGCTGGCGCTGATCCAGAACATGCCGATCGCCGAAGGCCGGATGCTGACGGAGGCGGACATGGTGCAGCGGGCGCATGTTGCGGTGATTGGTTCCGAGGCGAAGACGAAGTTGTTTTCCGGGGCGTATGCGGTGGGGCAGGCAGTTCGGCTGAACGGGATAAGCTTCGAGATCGTTGGTGTGCTCAAGGCAAAGATGCAGGAGGGCGACGACAATCTGAATCGCGTTGTAAATGTGCCGCTGAGCACGATGTCGGAGATTAAAGATACGAAGTACCTGGACGGGATCTGGTTCAGTTATCGTGGTGACTCCAAGGAGGTTGAGCGAGCGCTGCGAAACGAACTGGGAAGCGACCACGGGTTTCGGCCGACCGATCACAATGCGATTCACGTGGCGAACATCATGGAGCAGCTGACGCAGTTCCGGATGGTGACACTGGGGCTGCAGGTGCTGCTGCTGTTTATCGGGGCGCTGACGCTGGGCATTGCGGGGATCGGGCTGATGAACATCATGCTGGTGAGCGTGCAGCAGAGGACGCGGGAGATTGGGGTGGAGAAGGCGCTGGGGGCGCGGAAGCGGCATATTCTGCTGCAGTTTCTGGCGGAGGCGATGGTGATCACCGGCGTGGGTGGTGTGATGGGGGTATTGATTGCGTATGCGGTAAGTTTGGGGGTGGGGCGGATTACGTTTTACAGCGCGGTTGCAAGCAATGCGGAGGCCGCAGATATTCGGCTGCTGATCTCGCCGGGGACGGTGGTGGTAGCGACGATCATTCTGGTGGTGGTGGGGACGGTGAGTGGGATGATTCCGGCTATTCAGGCGTCGAATCTGGATCC
>CALMVL010000147.1:6487-10790 GCA_937873265.1 uncultured Granulicella sp. | reverse complement strand
TTGAGCGCCTGGACGCCGTTGGGGTAGGTCTTGGACCGACCTGTGATGGTGAGGGCCACGGACTCCGGAGGAAGGTTTAGGGGCCTGGGTGCGGTACGCGCAACGTACCACAACGGTTCCAAAGCTGGGTGCTCGCGGGGTGAGTGTTTGCCTTGGGAGTCGGATTGTGTTTGTTTGAATGAGGTATGTCTTGTAGGAGATGGAGACCATGTCACTGACACCCTTTCACCTTGCGTTTCCCGTGCATGACCTGGATGCGGCACGGCACTTTTATGGGACGGTGCTGGGCTGCGCTGAGGGACGCAGTTCGGCTGAGTGGATCGATTTTGATCTGTTCGGGCACCAGATCGTCGCCCATGCCAAAGCGGGATTGGTTCCCGACGCGCCGGCGGACAGCAATCCGGTGGATGGGCATGATGTGCCGATTCCCCACTTCGGGGTAGTGTTGCCGATGCAACAATGGGAGGAGCTGGCGGGGAGGCTGCGGGAGGCGAAGACGCGGTTTGTGATTGAGCCGTATATCCGGTTCAAGGGAGAGGTTGGAGAGCAGGCGACGATGTTCTTTCTGGATCCGTCAGGGAACGCGCTGGAGTTCAAGGCGTTTGCGGATATAAGGCAGCTTTTTGCGAAATGACCATGTGTCTTTCCGGCAACGTCAATGGCCTACTGCGGTGCTCGATGCCTAAAAAGGGATATCGTCGTCGGTGATACCTTGATCGCCGAAGTCCGGGGCGGAGGACTGACGGTCAAAGGTAGCGGTGTTCGACGCTTTGCTGTACCCGCCTGAGTTTTGAGGCTGGCTGTACCCGCTGGCGGATTCGCGCGAATATCCGCCTGAGGCTCCGGACGAGGCTCCTTCGCCGCGACCGCCAAGAAGTTGAAGGTCGTTTACGAGAATCTCGGTCTTGTACTTCTTTTGGCCCGACTCTTTGTCGTCCCAGGATCGAGTCTGTATCTTTCCTTCCACGTAGATCTGCGAACCCTTCTTGACGTAGTCGCGGACGATCTCAGCGGTTCGCTGGAAGGCGACCAGGTTGTGCCACTCGGTCTTGTCGGTCCACTGGCCATCCTGACCCTTCGTGCGGTCGGTGGTGGCGAGGGCGAAGCTCGCGATCTGCATGCCGCCTTGGGTGGCGCGGATTTCTGGGTCTTTGCCGACGTTGCCGACGAGGATAACTTTGTTGACGCCTCTTGCCATGGTGGATCGCTTTCCGGGTGTGGATTTCTAGAGGATGAGCATAGCAGATGGGGATGATTGAGCCCTGTCATACGGGAGCAAGACAGTGGTGTCTCGCTCAGTGGCAGGGCGTTCCGTCGAATCGAGAGAACCGGGAAACACTCTCCTGAGGAAGAGGTTTCCCTGTCAGCGATGCGCTAATCGAGGTCGAACTCCCGTAAGGGTTTTTCGGTGATCGGAGACTCTTTAGCTTTTTTGACAGCTTCGGCGAACTTCTTAGCTAAGACGTCGTCCTTGTTACGCTGTGCGGCGACGCTTTGGGCGAAGATGGAATCGCGGCGCGCATCTTGCTCGCGGACGGCACGGGCGGCTTCGGAGAGGTCTTCAAATGTTCTCTTGCGGGGAGCGGAAGTGTGGGCGATGACGGCGCGGGAGGCGGGGTCGACGGTGATGATGCCGCCGCAGTCGGGGCACGTAATGTCAAAGGATTGATCGCTCAGGCCCATGGATCACCTCTGTTGCTTATTTTAGCTGGGTCAGAGGCGGATGACGACGTGTCCGGGGCACTGATTGGCGGCTTCGGCAACGAGGCGGTCAATAAGAGCGAGGCCGTTGCGAGCGACGAACTGGATGCCGGCGATGACCCGCTCCTGAGGGTGTCCGCTGGGATAGACGGAGTTTGTGATTGCTTGGGCGTGGCGGCGGAGGGAAGCTTCTTTTTCCATCTCAAAGCGGGCGGCGGTGCGTCTGAGGCGGTTCATCTGGTAGCGCATTTTGTTTGCGGAGATGGTAGCGGATCGACCAAGCGAAGGGTCGAGCGAAGTCATGTAGTCGGTCAGTGCGGTGAGTTCGTGATCGAGCTGGTTGCCAGCCGCGGCGAGTTTCCGCTTTCCTTCAATGGGCATAGCGCGGGCGCCAAGGCGGAGAGCCAGGTCTTCCGGTGTGGTGAGGGCGTCAGGAAGCCGGATCTCGTGGCGGGCGAGAAAGGTAGCGATGGCGGGCTCGAGAAGGGTCGCGGAGAGGCGCGGAAGCACGGGTGTGATGCGGCTCAGGACAGCGGTGTACAGAACGGAGGACTGGGCGAAATAAGCGATCTCGGCGGGCCCGCCAATGTAGGCGGCAGTCGGGAGCAGGGTGTCCTGAAAGACGGGACGGAGCAGCGCGTTCGGGCTGAGGCGCTCAGGGCTTTCGTCGAGGATGGCAAGAAGGTCTTGGCTGGTGTAGGTGCGGCGGCCGGCGCGCCAGCTACCGTCGGGAGTACGGCGCAAAGCCTGGCGGTCGGGTACGTTGTCCACGTCTGAGATGAGGAACAGGAGACTCATCTCCGGAGCTACTTTGACCTGGGCGTGAAAGTTGGCGGATTCCAGGTCGCGGGTGCGTTCGAGTAGAGCGTCTTCGAGATCTGCGGCGTGCTCGATGGCGTAACGCAGAGTTTTCGCCCCCAGGCGATGGAACGTGCGGGTGGAGGCGTCGAGGACGATGAGGCCGTGAGCAGAGAAGAGGTAGGTAATCAGCCGTCCGAAAGCGCGGCCGAGCGTCTGGCCGGGAGCGTAGATTTCGCGGAGAAGGTCGGCCTCCGGAGCGAAGTTGAGAAGTTCGGACACGTGGTCGAGGAGGGGTGAAATCTCGGGGCCGAGAGTGACGTGCCCGGCAGGTTCGGCAGTAGGACGGTGGAAGCCGACCCGAAGGGTTTCGGTGGAGAGCTTGGTGAGGAATGTAGCTTGATCGACCTCGGGAAGGTCGTGGTCTTCGGTGGCAAGCCAGAAAATGGGGACGTGTGGGACGCCGGTGAGGCGGGTGGCCTCAGTGGCGCGGGCGATGGCGCTAGCGGCCTTAAGGAGGGTGAGGAGGGGACCGCCGAAAAGACCGACCTGCTGGCCGGTGACGATGGCGCGCGCTCCCCTGCCAAGCAGGGCGATGTTGGTTAGGGTCGCGGAGCCGGCGGCAAAATCGCGGGCCTGAACCTCCAACGCTTGGGCAACGGTTTGGGAGTCAACGGAGGCTGGGGTAGGGGCACTGAGCCAGCGATTGCCTGTGGGGGCAGATCCGTACCAGGTGTGGGTCGGCGAGTCCGGGGTTCCGGCATCGAGCGCGAGAAACTCCGCGTACAGACGGGACGGATGCAGGATCGAGATGGGGTAACACTCGGCGCTCATTGAGACGGGCTCCTCGGGATGACGGCAATCAGCCATGTTAGTTGCGGTCCGCTCCGTTGTGCCAGGTTTGATACTCCGGGTTGGATGCGAACGGTTGTGCCTCGATGCAGGATGATACGGTAGCGCTATGTCAGCCAAAGGCTTGAAAAAGGTTGCTGGTCTTAAGAAAAAACAGACAGGCGATGGTGTCCGGTTAGGTTCGGGGGCTGCAACGGCTTCCCCTTCGGAGAAAATCGCGCCCAGGGCGGCGATCGCGGCTGCGGAAGCTCGGCCGGGTAAGGTGCTGAAGGGAAAGGCAGTGACCGGCTACGACGGACCGCTGGTGCCGAAGTCGGCGAAGACGGGCCGCGTGCTCCAGTCAAAGGAGTCCTACAAGGGGCATGTGTTCAGCGTATGGACCGATACGGTGCTGGAGCCGGGAGCCACGAAGCCGTATACACGGGATGTGATTCATCACACTGGGTCTGTGGTCGTTCTGGCGCTCGATGAGCGGCGAAGCCGCGAGGATCCGGATGTGATCCTGATTCGCCAGTACCGGCACGCTGCCGGGCAGTACCTGTTGGAGCTGCCAGCCGGGCGCATTGATGCGGGAGAGCGGCCGCTCGCGGCAGCAAAGCGGGAGATGATCGAGGAGACCGGATACCGGGCGAAGAGTTGGACGGTGTTGGTGCGGTACTTTGCGAGTCCTGGGTTCCTTGGCGAATGGATGCAGATCTATGTCGCGCAAAACATCGCGGAAGGAATCGCGACCCCCGAGGAGGACGAGCGGATCGAGCTCGTGCCGACTCCGCTTTCTCAGGCCATGGCGATGATGGCGGCGGGAGAGTTTGCGGACGGTAAGACCTTGATTGGCTTGGCCTTGTTGAATCAGGCGAGGATGGCAGGGCGGCTGTAACGACTTGCCTCCTTCGAACCTTGACAGGTCTGGAGCACGGGGTCTGGCTTCGCTCCAGAGTTGTTGCCTTTGGAA
>CALMVL010000147.1:0-6387 GCA_937873265.1 uncultured Granulicella sp. | reverse complement strand
GCTGGATCTGATGAATCTGGCCTGTTCGTTGGCTGACCTTCTATGGACAACATCACACTGGCACGATTGCTGGACGAGACGGCGTCACTTCTGGAGATCGATGGGCAGGACCCGTTTCGGGTTCGGTCATACCGTCGCGCGGCAGAGGTAATCGAGCAGCAGACGGTCGCCCTCGCATCGCTGACGGGGGCGGAAGCGGATCCAAAGGCGCTGCTGGCGATACCGGGTATCGGCAAGGGAATGGCGCAGAACATTCGCGATCTGGTGGCGACGGGAACGATGCCGCTACGGACGGAGCTGCTCGAGCGCTACCGTCCGACGATGCTCGAACTGCTGCGGCTTCCGGGGATGGGGCCGAAAACGGTAGCCATGCTGTGGTCGGCGCTCGAGATTGCGGATGTCAACAAGCTCGAGGAGGCGGCGCGGGCGGGGCATCTGCTCAAGCTGCCGCGCATGGGGCAGAAGTTCACCGATAAGCTGCTGAAGGGAATCGAAGATCATCGTCGAAATTCGGGACGGTTCCGGATCGACCAGGCAACCGGATTCGCGGAGCGTATCTCGGCGCTGATCGCGGAGTACCCGGGAGTGGAAACAATCACGCCGGCGGGCTCACTGAGGCGCGGGCGGGAAACGGTGGGGGACCTCGACCTGCTGGTGACGGGGCCAGCCTGCGAACCGCAGGTGGTGAGCGCAGCTGTGGAGCATGTGGCGGCGCTGCCGCTGATCGATAAGCTGCTGGCGAAGGGGATGAACAAGGTTTCGTTCACGCTCCGAAACCAGTTGCAGGTGGATGTGCGATTGTTGCCGCGAGCGAGCTACGGGGCGGCGCTGCAGTACTTCACGGGCTCGAAGCACCACAATGTGACGCTGCGGCAAAGAGCGATCCGGCAGGGTTTGACGCTGAGTGAGTATGCGCTGACACACATCGAGGACAACACGGTTGTGGCGGCGGAGACGGAAGAGCAGATTTACAACGCGCTGGGGCTGGACTGGATCCCGCCGGAGCTGCGGGAGAACTGCGGTGAGATTGAGGCGGCGGCGAACCACACCCTGCCAGAGCTGATCGTGCGGGCGGACATCAAAGGCGACCTCCATATGCACACGCACGAGACGGACGGGAGCTGCTCGATTCGCGAGATGGCGGAGGCGGCTATGGCGCGGGGGCTTCGCTATATCGCCGTCACGGATCACTCAAAAAATCTGGCAATGGCAAACGGGCTCGACGACCGGCGCGCGGTCGAGCATGTGCGGCGGATCCGGGAGGTAGATCGGCAGCTGCGGGAGGAGATAGGGGATCGGATCAGGGTAATGCCGGGCATCGAGGTTGACATTCTGGCGGACGGATCCCTGGACCTGGAAAACGAAACGCTGGCGCAGATGGATGTGGTGGTGGCAAGTGTCCATTCGCGTTTCGAGATGCCGGTGGCCGAGATGACGGCGCGAGTGCTGCGGGCTATGGAGAATCCGCACCTGCGGATTTTAGGGCATGCAACGGGTCGAAAGCTGCTGCGGCGCGATCCATACGCGATTGACATGGAGGCGGTGCTGAAGCGGGCTGCGGAGTTGGGCGTCGCGGTGGAGCACAATGCCTCACCGGCGCGGGCCGACATCAACGACGTGTATCTCAGGCGGGCGAAGGAACTGGGGTGCAGCATCGTTGTGGACACCGATGCACACGCGACCGAAGATCTGGACCAGATGCGGTGGGGGGTGACGCAGCTCCGGCGGGCGGGGCTGGAGGCAAAGGACGTGCTGAACACGGAGCCAGAGGTTAATCTCTTCCTGGGGCGGCTGCGACCGAAGCCATAGCGCACAGTGCCTACTGCTCGATGTGCTCGAAAGGGATCGAGTGGGCGAAGCTTTGGGTGGGGGTCGGCGGGGTTAGACTTGCAGGTGTGGCAGTGACGGCGACCAGTTCGGTGCGGGGCAGAGCGGGCTCGGGCGTGGAAACTCGGGCGGAACTGGCGACACAGCCTTCGCTGGTGGCCGACTATCTCGAACTCCTGAAGTTGCGGGTCTCGACCATGGTGGTGATTACCGCGGCGGCCGGCTTCTATCTGGGATCCCTGAAGTCAGGCATCAGTCCGTTTCAAGCAGGGATGGCGCAGACGCTGGTTGGGATCGCGATGGTCACCTGCGGGTCTTCGGCGCTGAATCAGGCGCTGGAGCGCCGCTCGGATGCGCATATGCGGCGGACGGCCCAGCGCCCCATGGCGGCGGGGCGCATCTCGCTCGCGCATGGGCTGTTGCTGGGGTTTGCGGCGGTTTTCCTAGGCACGCTGTACCTGGTTTGGCAGACGAACCTGCTTACAGGAACGCTCACGTTGCTGACCGCGACGGGGTATGTGGGGATCTATACACCCCTCAAGCGAATCACGAGCGTGAACACCTTCATCGGGGCGTTTCCCGGAGCTTTGCCGCCGCTGATTGGATGGACGGCGGCGCGGGGCGTGATTGAGTGGCCGGGGGTAGCGCTGTTCGCGATCCTGTTTGTGTGGCAGTTTCCGCATTTCATGGCGATCGGGTGGATGTACCGCGAAGAGTACCGGCATGGTGGGATTCGACTGACAGCGACGCAGCAGCCGATCGGCGATGCAGCGCGGAACACGGTGGTGCAGGCGTTGTTTTATGCCGCGGCAATGATTCCGGTTTCGCTGTGGCCGACCTGGTTGGGAGTGACGGGGATGTGCTACTCCGTCGTAGCCATGGTGCTAGGGTTGGGATATCTGGGATACACGGTGCGGTTCGCGCGAATGCTGCGGGATCCTGCAGGGGCGGCATCGCGCGGGCTGGCGCGGGATCTACTGAAGGCGTCCGTGGTGTACCTGCCGCTGCTGCTGGGAGCGATGATTCTGAACGCCAAAGGACGTTTGTTCTTCTGACATGAATACCGAGCTTGAGACGACGCCGCAACAGCGCGCAGGGGCTCGGACGCCGGCCGGGGTCGTTGCGGTGATTGTCGCGGTTTCAGCTGCGGCGAGCGCGCTGATCTGCTGGCTCGTGTACTTTCACGCACCGACAGATGTGGGGCGGGCTCATCTGCGATCGTTACCGCTGGTGAATGCGGTGCTGAACGCGCTGGCAACCGTGGCGCTGCTGTTTGGTTGGAGCTTTATCCGATCGCGCAAGGTAAGGCAACATCGGGCGAGTATGTTTTCAGCCTTCTTTTTCTCGTCGATCTTTCTGATCTCGTATTTGGTGAACTTCACATTGCATGGAGAGACCAAGTTCAACCGGCTGAGCGCGTGGTGGCCGTTTTACTGGAAGTTGCTGGCGTCACATATCCTGCTGTCGATGGTGGCGCTTCCCCTTATCTTGATTACGTTCTTTTTTTCGCTTACGGGCCGGTTCCCGGCGCACAAGCGTCTGGCGCGGTACACCTTGCCGATTTGGCTTTATGTGTCGGCGACAGGAGTGATTGTGTACCTGATGCAGGCTGCAATCCGGTAGCAATGCGATCGGACACCCGAAAATTTCTGCAAACCGGGCTTGCCATCTTCGGCACGGGCGTACTTGCGGCATTGCTGATGTACACGGTACTGGGCGGGGTGGGGCGGCAGGGTCCGCACACGAACGGCGGCTGGCTGGCGCTGATGCTGGCGATGGGGTGTTTGCCTACCGGAACGCTGACCCTTGCGCTGGCGGTGCTGAAGCTGATCGGGGATCGCAGCCGGCAGGACTGACGCGCGGACTGCTATCCTGCGGGGCGGAGGTACGGGCGTTGCGTACGGGCTGGTTCGGGACGATGTTTTGGGCCATACCGGGGTTGTTGCTGGGGCAGACAGTACCGGTGCAGACGGCCCCGCTGACCTCGCCGGAGGCGGCGTATGACCAGGCGATTGCGCCGGTAGAGATTACGCACCGGGCGATCAGCAACTGGTCAGATACGGAAACGGCGTCGCTCGCTGTCGCTGTGGGTCAGGCGAAGGACGCTTGCGTGGCTCGGGCCAACACAACGTATACGGGCGAAGATCTGCTGGGCTATGCGCGGCTCTGCGCGTTGGGGCAGCAGTGGCCGGCGGTGGTCGCGGCGGCTACGACATATTTGGATCCGAAGAACCAGACCAACCTCCCAGATCCGGCGAGGAGCAGAAAGCCGCAGGCGCACGCGTATTTAGTAGAGGGCGCGCTGCATATGAACGATGAAAAGACGGCGCTGGCACGAGCGCTGGATATGCTCGGGGCGGTTCCCTATACGACGTTGACGGATGCGGTTGTGGGAGAGGCATTGCGGTACATGCAGCTGGCGTATACGGCGGATGCGCTGGTGCTGGCGGGGGTGCGGCAATCGACAATACTGAAGCTGCTGCAGCCGCCTGTGGGAGAGCCGACCTCGGCAACGAAGGTGGTTGCTTCGGACGGGAATCGCGCGAGCACGGCTACTGCGGACCGTACCGGGGCAGTCTCTGCGACGGCGGATGTGGTTCCGGTGCACGTCCTGTATGCGGATGGGCTCCAGTTCGCGGCGCTCGAGCAGTATGACGGGCAGATGGATGCGGCGAAGGCGACGGTGACGGAGCTGGGGACCGCGCTTCCGGCGACGTTGCCGGTGGATGAAACGGCTCCGATGGCGGAGGCTCGACGGCAGTACGAAATGCTCGGCAAGCGGCTGCCGGAGATCGCGGCGGCTGCTTCGCTGTTTTCACCGACAGAGACGCCGCGGATTAATCGGCGGTTTGGGACCGCGACAGTGCTGCTCTTGTTTCCGCCGTGGTGCGCGCAGTGTGTGCGGACGGCGAAGGACATGCTCCCGGCCATGTTTCGGTTGAACTCGGAGGGGGCCGAGGTGCATGTATATGGATTGCTGGCGGATGATCCGCCACCAGTAGCGGCGGCACCCGCGGCAGGGCGGCGTGGAAAACCGGAGGCCGCGGAGGCTGTTGCCGGACCGAAGACGGCGGCGGAGATGCTGCGCGGGACGCCGACGCTGGTGGTGAGCCCAGGCGTGGTGGGGCAGTTTGGGGCGGAAGACTTTCCGTTTGTGATTGCGACGGACCACGACGGGGTGATCCGGCTTCTGCTGGCAGGGGCTCCGGAGAACGCGATGGCGGCGGGGAGCACGGTGGACCAGATTGCGTCGCATGTGGCGAAGGTCTGGCCGGTGCCGGAGGAGAAGGACTGAGCGGCGGGCCACAGATCTGCTACTGCTCGGTCGCTAACAGGGGCGATCGGGCAAGATGACCCGTTGCTCGAGGCTCCGCCGGGGATCTGACGTGGTTAACTCTTTGTGCGGCTACGGAGATAGCTGCCGGCAAGAGCGGGGAAGTTCCATTCAAGGATCTGCTGAGCGTGCCGTCGTAGCTTTATTGGAAGGTGTTTCGGCCCAATGTCTGACGGCTTGATTGCGGCCCAGGGCGTGCGTCGTTTCACCTGAAGGTAGAGGTCTTTGTAGTGGGGGTGGTACCGCCAGAACCAGGGTTTGAGATAGCCGGTGAAGTGGATGATCTCTGGGGATCGTTTGCAGTGTTCAAACTCTTCTTTGGAGAGGCCGAGCTCTTGCGGGAGCCATCGAGGAAAGACGGCCTGCCAATTCCAGCGCAGGCCTAGGTTGACAACTCTTCCACGAAAAACACAATTGAGGACGTCTTGATCGTGACCAGGGAGGCGCGTGCTGTTTGCGGCGGCGAAGGCTAGGAGTTTCGGGGTGACAGCGTCGGTTCTCCATTGGTGGAGGTTGATAAGCATGACACCGGAGTTAAAGTAAAAGTCGTCGGGGCCGAATCCAATAGGTTCACGGGTGCGGGCGCTGTAGGGCTCCATGACAGCGCCGAGATAGTTGTTACCGAGAGAAGTCTCCCAGAGTTGGCGTATGAGCGTGCTGCGGATGAGGAGGTCGCCGTCGAGGTAAAGGACACGATCGATGGTAGCGGGAAGGTATTCGAGCATGAAGAGGCGGTAGTAGGCGGCAACGCTGAGGTGCTCATTAAGGGGGAGCTCCTGGAGGGCGGGGGTGTTCTTGACGGGGATCACTTCGAGAGTTGCGTTTCCAGTGGCTCTCGTTACAGCGGCGAGTTTTTCGGCCTCGTCGGGCGATGGGTTCGCCGTTGCGATAATGAAGACTTGGAACTGATCGCGCGGGTTGGCGCGAAGCAGGGATGACAGCGTGATGCCAACGTACTGCCAGTAGGAGAGATCGATGCAAAAGAGGATGTTGATCATTCAGGCTTACCTCGCAGTGATCTTCGTTCCAAGCTGGCTGGATTGTATGTCAAAGGTTCGGCATGTCCGTTCGAAAAGGGGAAGGAGTCGTTCTTTGGGCGTTGCGACCGGGACGGTAGACTTGGGGTATGCCTCCGATTTTTAATGCTCAGGGTGTTTCGAAGCGATTTGGTGCGGTTCCACTGTTTCAGGAGATTTCGTTTGCGGTCTCGGAGGGGGATCGGATTG
>CALMVL010000146.1 GCA_937873265.1 uncultured Granulicella sp. | reverse complement strand
ATACATCATCCACCTCCAGATTAAGCTCGTCGACCCCGGCGCCCGCGTCACCCTGGAACGGATCGACACGGAGCACGGAAACGTTCTGCCCATCTACCGCGCCATGGGCAGCCCACCCTACCCGACCTCCGCTCAGGCCGAAGAGATGAACCGCCGCTCCGCCCTTCCGCCCCCGCAAGAGCTCCGCCTCCACGAGGGCGCGCTCGACCTCACGCTCGAACCCAACGCCCTCGCTCTGGTTCGCGTCACGCTCGCCGCACCAGGCGACAGAAAGAGGAGCCGCTGACGCAAGATCGCCGCAGCTGTGTCACTCCACGCCGCTCGCCCTCTCGAGCGCCGCGCGTGCGGTGTCCGTGACCAGGTTCCTCGTCCTACGAATCCAGAAACCGAACCCCGGTCAGATCCTCGCACACCGCCCACAGCCGCTTCGCGGACGCCTCATCCTGAGCCTGCGGCGCAACCCTCGCCGGTCCCACATCCCCGCCGCGCGTCTCCCCCAGTCCCTGCGGTCCGTAGTACCCGCCCGAGACCGCCTCAGGCGCGGTCGCCGCGAAGATCGTCGGCAGCGCCCCGTCCACGTCATCGTTCAGCACCGCGCCGATGAGCCTCCCAACCAGCCGTCGCGCCGTCTTTTCGAACGCCGAATACGTTCCGGCCTGAAACAGATTGGTTTCGGAAACTCCCGGATGCGCTGCAACGCTCAGGATGCCCAAACCCCGCGCTCGCAGCCGGCGGTCCATCTCGAACGCCAGCATCAGGTTCGCCAGCTTCGATTGCCCATACGATCTGGCCGGGCTGTACGCCTCGGCAAACTGCAGATCGGCAAACTGCAGCGACGCAGGCTTGTGCGCGATGGACGCCACCGTCACCACCCGCGGCGGCCTCGTCGACCCGGCTGCTCCCGCCGCGCGCTCGAGCGCCGGCAGCAGCAGCCCGGTCAGCGCAAAGTGGCCCAGCACGTTGGTCCCGAACTGCACCTCAAACCCGTCGGTCGTCTCCTGGCGTTTTGGCGGCTGGTACACCCCGGCGTTGTTGATCAAGAGATCGAGCCGCGCGCCGCGCGCCAGCTCACGCTCCGCAAATGCGCGAACACTCGCCAAAGAAGCCAGATCGAGCTCCGAAAACTCCACCCGCGCCGCCCCGATCTCCTGATTGATCCGCTCCGCGGCCGCCGTGCCCTTCTCCACGCTGCGCGACGCCACCACCACGGTCGCCCCGCGTCGCGCCAGCTCCAGCGCCGTCGGGTAGCCAATGCCGCTGTTCGCGCCCGTCACAATGGCTCGGCGGCCGGTCTGGTCAGGAATCACGGAAGGGATCTGGGCAACCGTCCACAGCGTCGGCATACCCACTTGGATGTCCCGCGGGATCAGGGACGATGCTTTTCCGCGGACAGGCACGCCCCGCCCAACCCGCTACGGCTAGAGTAGAGGCACGAGCTCCATCTACCGGGAGGGCACAGATGCGGCGAAGCGTCGGCAGTACGGCAGATGTCGGAACGGCGAGCCTCCCCCCGTACATCCTCGCCCGCCGCACGGCAGAGCGCACCCCATGACGCTGCTTGTCTTCTCCGCGCTGGTCTTCGGCGGATCGCTCCTCGCCGGTCTGCTGGGCGCGCTGACGGGTCTCGGCGGCGGCGTGGTGCTGGTGCCCCTGCTCACGCTCGTCTTCCACGTCGATCTCCGCTACGCCATCGGCGCGTCGCTCATCTCGGTCATCGCCACCAGCTCCGGCGCGGCCGCCGCCTACGTGCGCGACGGCTACTCCAACGTCCGCATCGGCATGTTTCTGGAGATGGCGACAACCGTCGGCGCGCTCTGTGGCGCCGCGCTCGCCACTCGCATCGGCACCCGCTGGCTCGCCGTCACCTTTGGCGCCGTGCTGCTCTACTCGGCCTACCTCTCCTGGCGTCAGAGCCGGAGGCAAGAGACCGCGTCGCACCCGTCGAGCCCCTACTCGGACCGGCTCAGACTCTCCGGCAGCTTCCCGGACGGCGCAGGCGGGGAGACCACTTACAAGGTCGACCGCATCGCCGGTGGGTTTGGAACCATGTTTATCGCCGGGACGCTGAGCGGCCTGCTCGGCATCGGCTCCGGCGCGGTCAAGGTCCTCGCCATGGACCGCATCATGCGCATCCCCTTCAAGGTCTCCACCACCACCTCGAACTTCATGATCGGTGTCACCGCCGCAGCCTCGGCGGGCGTCTATCTCCATCGCGGCTATGTCGCTCCCGGCCTCGCTTTTCCGGTCATGCTGGGCGTCCTGGCGGGGTCGCTTCTGGGGGCGAGGTACCTGGTCAAGGCCAGGGTCTCCCTCCTCCGCACCGTCTTCACCTGGGTCATTCTGGCGCTCGGCATCGAGATGATCGCGAGCGGCGTTCGGGGGACGATGTGAGCGGACCACCCGCAAACCAGCCAAACCCCGCGCCATCTCCCGCACGAACGGACGATCAGCGGATGGACATCATCATGGGCCGGCTTCTACAGGTTGGCGTCCTGCTCGCCTCGGCGACTGTTCTCGCTGGAGGCCTGATGGCGCTTCGGCATGGCGCGCACACCCGGGTCGCCTACACCCACTTCCAGGGCGAGCCGGCGAACCTGCGAAACATCGGTCCCCTCCTCCGGAGCCTCCCCCACCCGCACGCCGCCGCGATCATCCAGGTCGGCGTCCTGCTGCTGATCGCAACCCCCGTCGCCCGCGTCGTCTTCGCGGTCGCGGCGTTCCTTTTCGAGCGCGACTGGATGTTTGTGGCCGTAAGCCTCGTCGTGCTGGCTGTGCTTCTGGTGGGGCTGCTTCGCGTGATCTAACCACCTGCCTCACCCACCCGCTCTCCGGCAGCTATTCCTGTTCTCCGGAGCGCATCCCACCCGCCCCGCGTCGCACCCAGAGATACACCGGAACTCCGCTCGCCACGATCAGCAGTCCCGGCCAGGTCGTCGCTGTGCGGTACCAGAACAGCACCATCAGCACCACGCTCGCCCCCACGACGTACAGCCCCGGCAGCCACGGGTATCCCCAGCACCGGTACGGCCGCACGGCATCCGGCCGCGTCCGCCGCAGGCGAAACAGCCCCACCACCGTCAGAATGTAGAACAGCAGCGCCGCCGAGATCACGTAGTCCAGCAGGTTGCTGTACAGGTTCCCATACCGCCCCGTCGCCGCGTCAAACGTCCGCGGCAGCACCAGAGCTAGCGACCAGGCGCACTGCAGCCACAGCGCCCACGCCGGCACCCGCGCCCGGTTCAGCAGCCCCGCCGGCCGGAAAAACAGCCCGTCCTGCGCCATCGCGTAGCACGCCCGTCCGCCGGCCAGCGTCATTGCGTTCGCCGTGCCAAACGTCGACACCATGATCAGCAGCGCCATGGCCACCTTGCCCACCGCCGGCAGCACCGTCGCCACCACCAGCGTCGCCACCCGGTCGTTCGGCGCCGTCTGGATCCCGCGGAGCGGCAGCACCGCCAGGTAGCACAGGTTGCACAGCAGATATAGCGCAATGACCATCGACGTCCCAATACCCAGCGAAAGCGGCAGATTGCGCTTCGGGTTGCGCACCTCGCCCGCCACAAACGTGATGTCGTGCCACGAGTCGGCCGAAAACAGCGCCCCCGTCTGCGACACGCACAGCGCCACAAACATCCCAAACGCCGTCACGGCGCTCACCCCGCCGATCGCCACCACATCCCGCGGCCGCCACGCCTCCGCGAAGTTCGCTTGCAGCACCCCGGGGTGCAGCACAAACGCAGCTGCGCCGAGCAGCACCAGCGCCGCGATGCCCGCGAGCTTCGCCACCGTAAACACGTTCTGCACCACCTTGCCCCACTCCACCCCGCGCACGTTCACCACCGTCGCCACCAGGATCACTAGGAGACCCAGCGCCTGCGCCGTCGAAAGCGAGACCGCATACCCTGCCCCCATGCGGATCGGCGCAACGAGGTACGCGCTCTCACTCACGCCCGGAAACACCACCCCCGCAAATCGCGCAAACGCGATTGCCACGGCCGCGATTGTTCCCGTCTGGATCACCGTCAGCAGCGTCCACCCGTACAGAAAGCCGAACATGGGCGAAAACGCCTCGCGCAGGTACACATACATTCCACCCGCGCGCGGCATCATCGCCGCCAGCTCGCCGTAGCTCAGCGCCGCGGCAATCGTCAGGACCCCCGTGATCACCCAGGCGGCCAGCAGCCAGCCGGCCGAGCCCACCTGCCGCGCGATCTCCGCGCTGACAATGAAGATCCCGGAACCGACCATGATCCCCGAGACGATCATGATCGAATCAAACAGACCGAGCGCCTTCCGGAACTCCGTCGGATGCTCCGGAGCCGTGATCACCGCCCCACCCGCCTCGCC
>CALMVL010000145.1 GCA_937873265.1 uncultured Granulicella sp. | reverse complement strand
GGGTGGCTGAGGCTTTGCGGAGGAGACGGGGTTTGCTGACCCGCCTGGCGGAATCGTCGGATCGGGATCAGTTCCGCTCATGCGACGTGTGAAGGCCAACGTTGGTTGATGCAACACTTGGCACGCGGCCCAAGACAGAGGTAAGTAGAGTTTGGGTGTCGACAACGGTTGCAAACTCACCGTTGAGATCGCTCAGTGCGTTCAGGTGAACGTCCGACGCCTGTCTTTTGCGACCATCGACACCGGTTTGATCGAAGGTTGCCGTGGCGTCCGCTACCACATACGTGCGAAAGCCTAAGTTTCCAGCCATCCGTGTCGTTGTCGAGACACAGTGCTGTGTTGTCAGACCGACAATGGCAAGTGTGTCGATCCCGGCAGCTCGCAAGTCTTGCTCAAGTCTGGTTCCGATGAAACCGCTGTTTACGGTTTTGTGGTGAACAGGCTCGCCTCCTCTTGGAGCGGCTTGGGCTTTGGGTAGATTTCCCGGTGTTCCCGGCACGAAACTCCCGTGTGGCGAGGTGGAGTCGTGGTGCACGTGGATCACGGGGCGTTGGGTCTCGCGCCACGCGGCCAGGAGGAGGCTGATATTAGCTTCCGCCTCGTGGTTATTACGCGGTCCCCAACTCGGGTCAGAGAATCCTTGTTGTACATCGATAACCAGCAACGCGGCATTCGGACTCAGTCGATCCAACGTCTCCTCCAGGGATGAGGAAGTGCCATCCATGCGGCTATTCTGTTCGTAGGCGAACTGGCAGAAATGCCAATTTTTGTCACGATTCTGCCAGTCCGATTAAGGACCACATGAGACGAAATGTTGTATTCCTGGTCGCTCCACCGTTCGAGCTGCTTGATCTCACGGGACCATACGCCGTGTTTGCTGAGGCGAATGCCTCAAGCAGAAGAAGCGAGTATGCCCTTGAGATCGTTTCCACAAACCGAAAGCAATCGGTTGCAAGCAGCGCCGGTGTTTCGATCATCGCGCAGCATTATTACCAAGACTTTAGAAAGCCCATCGACACGTTGCTGTTGATTGGCGGGAGCGGAGCCATGCGGCCGTTTCACAAAGATGTTCTCGGCTGGATTCGAGCACGGCGGGACCGGATTCGCCGGTTCGCTTCTGTATGCACGGGCGCGTTCCTGCTTGCAGCAACCGGGCTTCTTGATGGGCGAAAAGCGACCACGCATTGGCAGAATTGCGACCAACTGTCGCGGGCGTATCCGAAGGTCGACGTAAAGAGAGACCCGATTTTTGTCAAAGACGGACCTTTCTACAGCAGCGCGGGCATCACGGCGGGTATTGATCTTTCTTTGGCGCTGGTCGAGGAAGATCTCGGGGTAGCGATCGCGAGCCACATAGCGCGGGTGTTCGTGCTGTATTTGCGGCGGCCGGGAGGGCAGGCTCAGTTCAGCGACCTGATCGCGGGTGACGGTGTGGGTACAGATGAGGCACTTCGTGACCTCCCTGCCTGGGTGAGAGGGAGCATGACACGGAATCTTTCTGTTCCAGCGCTCGCCCGGCAAATGTCAATGAGCCCTCGAACGTTTACCAGACGCTTCGCCGCTGCCTTCCATCAGACACCAGCTTCATGGGTAAGAAAGACGCGAGCAGAGCTTGCTAAAACATTGTTGCAGGAGCCTGGCTCAACGTTGCCTGTTGTGGCTCGACGATGCGGCTTCAGAAACGTTACCGCTCTTAGGAACGAGTTTGTCCTCCAGTTTGGGACGACACCGAAGGAGTACCAAATGAGACTGGGCCTATGAGGAGGTCCGCCGTGCACCAGGACGTCAGTAACGATGCGGTTATGTTGACCTTCATTGGGAGATGCGCCTGGTAGAAAACTTCGTGTTTCAGCCAGGTGGACTAGTAGCCGGCGGCTTTGCCGTAGTTGCGGCGGTGGTCGTGGCCGCCGAGGAGGTCGTGGGTTTTGGGGTCGACGGCGATCAGTTCGGAGTCGCCCCAGGTTCCGGGGTGGTGCTCGTCGGCGACGGCGGTGCGGTTGATGGTGTAGCCCATTTGGGCGAGCTCGGCGGCGACGGAGGGGGAGAATTTTGTTTCGAGGTCGATGCGGTCGGGGAGGTATTGGTGGTGGAAGCGGGGGGCGTCGGCGGATTGCTGGATGTTCAAGCCGTTCTCGACGCAGGACAGGAAGTCGTTGGCGACGGTGGTGATGATGGTGGAGCCGCCGGGGGTGCCGAGGACGAGGCGAAGCTTGCCC
>CALMVL010000144.1 GCA_937873265.1 uncultured Granulicella sp. | reverse complement strand
CTATATCATCGCCATCGCCGGAGACCCCGTCGCCGAAGCCGTCAAAGCCCACCCCACCGGCCTCACCGAACTCACCGTCCTCTGCACCACCGGCCAACCCTGCGCCCGCATCTACCGGTCGGATGTCTGGAAGGGACGCTAATCGCTGCACCTGTCTTCCAGGCAGGAGTTCGCCCCATGGACCTGAGGTTTGGAATCAGGGTAAGCGACGTGCGAGCTTGCAGATGATAGCCGGCATCAATGCCGGATCGTTTGAAGTTGTGCGCAACGATGCGGATGACTCCGAAACTTACTCACAAGCGGGCCGCCGACAGGGCTCATCCCGCAGCGGGGGACAGCTATGCTGTGGGGTATGAAAACGGCCGTTACACTTGTCGCGCTGAGCCTTTCATTTGCGGTGCCCTTGGCTTCTGCCCAGAAGGCAAACACACTAACCCCGAAAGAGAAGGCGGCTGGCTGGCGACTCCTCTTCGACGGCAAGACGACCAAAGGCTGGCGCAGTGCACGTGTCGACGGCTTCCCCAAGAGTGGCTGGGCTGTGGAGGATGGCACACTCGCGGTAACAGAGACTGGCGGCGAAGAGTCCGGCAATGGCGGTGATATTGTCACGACGCGTCCCTACTCGGACTTCGAGCTGTCCGTCGACTTCAAGGTGTCTCACGGAGCGAACTCCGGGATTATGTACTTCGTCGACCTGAACCTGATGCCGTGGAAGAATGGTCACGGATCGCCAATCGGCTTTGAGTACCAGGTGCTGGACGATGCCCTTCACCCGGATGCGAAGCGAGGCAAAAATGGGGACCGCACCGTCGCCTCGCTGTACGACATGATCCCCGCAGCAGCCGACAAGCCGATCAGGCCCGTAGGGGAGTGGAACACCGCCCGCATCGTGGTACACGGAACGCATGGCGAACATTGGCTGAACGGCGTTAAGGTTCTGGAGTACGACCGTGCCTCGCCCCAATTCAAGACCATCCTCGCGGAAAGCAAGTACCACGTCTTTCCAGGCTACGGTCAAGCGTCGAGCGGATACATTCTGCTGCAGAATCACGGCTTTCCGGTGTGGTTCCGGAACATCAAGATTCGAGAGATAAGGGGAAGCGAGCCCGCCTACTAGCCGAAGGGAGTCATGTGGACTGAAGCAGGGAGGCATGTTCGTGCACGCATAACCCTCCACTGATTCCATGCAGCCCCCGGAGCTTCGCGATCAGGGCAAGGTGTCACTGCAACATGAACTGCCCTCTCGGGAGCCGAACCCCGCTTCTTCCGGCACCGGCACGTGGAGGGCAGCTCGGCTGAGATACAACGGTGCCGCTACCCCGTAAACTTGGCTCA
>CALMVL010000143.1 GCA_937873265.1 uncultured Granulicella sp. | reverse complement strand
GGCGGGTGGGGCTGGGGGGGATACTGGTGGTGGGGGGGGGGTGGGGCGCGGAGGCTCGGCGGATGGAGGCGGTGGCGCTGGCGCGCTATGCGGTGAACAAGAGCGTGCTGCGGGTGCAGATGGACCAGATGGGGGATCTGCCGCCCTCGCTGGCGCAGACGCTGCCGCACTTGCCGGATCTGCCGCGGGGCGGCGAGGAGAGCTGCGCGGTGGTGTGCAGCGGAACGAGCTGCAAGCCGCCGGCGCGGTCGGCGGGGGAGTTGCTGGGGATTATGAATACGGTTCTGTGAGGTAGTCGGGCAGGAGACACGGAGCCGCTCCGCGGGCGGGGGACGGACGAGGCGGGCACAGAGGTGGACGCTCGCTTCGGCGCCGGCCTGCGACTCAGGATGACGGCGGTTCGGTGGCGGGGGAGGCTTCGGGCACGGTCGCCGGCTGCGGGTTCGGGAGGGTGTGGGACCAAGGGTCGCTTGGGCCTGGTGGGTCTTTGGCGAGGATGAGGAGGCTCGATTCGTTGCCGAGGGGAATGGCCGAGCTTTCGAAGGTGAGGACGATGCGGCGGCGGAGTTCGCGGAGGACGGCGTCGCGCTGATTGGGGCGGACGCGGAGGTTGAGCGCGTAGAGGATCTCGCGGCCGCTGATTCTGTCAACGCCGAGGATGTTGGGCTCGGAGAGGATGATCTGGCCGAAGGCGGGGTCGACGCGGATGCCGGCGGCGACGGTGCGGAGGGTGTCCATGACGCGGTCGGGATTGGCGGAGGCGTCGACCGAGACGCTGAGGCTGGCGAGGGCGAAGTCGCGGGAGAGATTGGAGACGGTGCCGATCTGGCTGTTGGGGATGATGTAGAGGGTGCCGTCGGCATCGCGGAGGCGGGTGATGCGGAGGCTGAGGTCTTCGACTGTGCCCTGGAGGCCGGCGAGCTTGACGATCTCGCCGACGTTGTACTGATCTTCGACGAGGATGAAGATGCCGTTGAGGACGTCTTTGAAGATGGACTGCGCGCCGAGTCCGATGCCGACGCCGACGACGCCGGCGGAGGCGAGCAGCGGGGTGAGGTCGATGGAGAAGACGGAAAGGACGTGGAGGAGAACGATGAAGCCGAGGATGCCGTAGGAGGTGGCGCGGATGATGGCGGCCATGGTGCGCAGCTGGGAGGCGCGCTGGGGGTTGTCGACCTGGCGCTCAGCCAAGCGGACCATGCGGCCGACAAAGAAGGCGACCAGTCGCTGGAGGACAAAGGCGAGGAGGAGAACGGCGCAGAGGCGAGGGAGGTCGGTGCGGAGAAACTCGAGGATGTCGGCGTGCCAGTCGCGGGAGAGGATCTGACTGATGCGCTCGTTGGGCGTGGGTGGGACGTGCATGGCTTTGGCTTTCCGGGCAGGGTGGAGGGACGTCAAACGAACGGTCTGCTGCGAATAAGATTACTTACAACTTGCGACGGATAGCGAACGCGAGTGGGGCCAACAACGGGAGGAGATGACAATGCGCAACGAAGGCGTTTGGCTGGGCGTGGTGGTGATGGCGGGAATACTGGGCTGGGGAGCTCGGGTGGACGGGGCGCAGCAGATCCCGTCACAGTCGCCGTTTGGGACTCCCGATGCGAGTGGCCGAGGAGGACGGAATGGCGAACGGGACACGGCGCTTGAGCACATGCAGGAGAAGGCGGCGGAAACGCGAAATGCGGAGCGGCAGAAACGACTGGTGACCGACACGGAGAAGCTGCTGAGTTTGGCGACCGAGTTGAAACAGGATGTGGATAAGACGGACAAGAATACGTTATCTGTGGATGTAGTTAGGAAGGCGGATGAGATTGAAAAACTGGCGCACAATGTGAAGGAGCGGATGAAGGGATAGGTGTACCGGGCTACCGCAGCGATGCCGCTAAGTTATATGTGCCGCTGGACCTCGTCGGCGAAGGTAAAAGGCGTTTACTGCGGCTTCACAAAAGGTCGAATGCCGCGCATACAGACTTGGATTTCTTAAATGAATTCCGTGTCGTATTTATGGCACGGCGTAAAGATTTTCCAGCGTTTGCCGGTTAAGGAGTGAAGGCTCCCGATGTTCTGGGAGCCTTACGTATTGGTGGGGAGTTTGTGTTGCGGATATTGGAAGCCGGAGCCGCGGGAACAGAAAGCCCGGCATGGAACTACAGTGATTATGACGCACTCGCGAGCGGAAAGTTGTGTTGTTTTCTGCAACGTTTGTTGTATTGATCCCAAGTTGACATTGCTTGTAGGTTCCTTGTGCAAAGCGTTGCAGGAGTAGTCTGTCGCGGGTGCGGAAAGTAACATGACGTACATGTTTGTGGCATTACGTTCGGAGTAGACCGAGGAATTTATCGGGGGTAAGTGAACTCTCTGGAAAGATGCGACGGAGGTCGGTTGCGCCGAGGGTTCGGGTCGTAAGTTCACCGACGACTGTGCGGTAGTCGGTGGTGACGGCGAGGTCGCGACCCTCGTTGAGATGTTCGGGCGCGAGGCCGGGCCAGCGGCCGTAGACTTTACCGCCGGTGACGGATCCGCCGAGGACAAACATGGCGTTGGCGTGGCCGTGGTCTGTGCCGCCGGTTCCGTTCTCGTGGAAGGTGCGACCGAACTCAGACATCGTGACCAGGGTGATGGTTTCTGCGTCGTCGCCCATGTCGCGCCAGAAGGCGGCGATGGAGTCGGCAAGATCTCTGAGGCGGTTGGCGAGCTGTCCGTTTGCGGCACCCTGATTCTGGTGGGTGTCCCACCCGCCGATGTCGGCGAAGGCGGCTTCAACACCGAGGTTGGCTTTGATGAGCTGCGCGATCTGCTTGAGGCTGGAGCCGAAGGGCGAGTTGGGGTAGGTGACGCCGGCGGCGGGGCGGTAATGCGCGGGGTCGGTGGCCTGGAGCATGCGGACGGCCTCGAAGGTCTCCTGGCCGGTGCCGTGGAGGAGGGTGTTGGAGGCGCCGTCGTAGATGGACTCGAACGCGTTGGCGATGGGGGATGGCTGCTTGCCGCGACCGGCGACGGAGAAGTCCTGGAGGTTGGAGAGAGCAATCGCGGGGAGTTTTCCTTGGAGGGTTCGGGGGAGCTGTGCGCTGAGGGCGACGGCGCGAAAGGCGGAGTCCGGCCTGCGGCGGGTGGCTTCGGTTTGCAGGGCGCGGTTAAGCCAGCCATCGGAGGTGGACTTGTTGCCAGGGGTTCCGCTTTCCATGAAGTCCTGGGCGTCGAAGTGCGAGCGGGTCGTGTCGGGCGATCCTGCGGCGTGAACGACCGCGAGGTGCCCCTGCCGGTAGAGCGGAAGGAGGGCGGCCATGGCTGGGTGGAGGCCGAAGGCGCCGTCGAGGTCGAGGACCTGCTGTGGGGTGATGGCGATGTTGGGGCGGGCGGCGTAGTAGAGCGGGTCGCGGTAGGGAACGACGATGTTGAGGCCGTCGGCGGCTCCGCGCTGAAAGAGGACGACGAGCTTTTTGTGGTTTGCGGCGGCGGTGGTGGCTTCGGCGAGAACAGAACGCGTGAGGAATGCGGGGATGGCGGCGGTGCCGATCAGCGCGAGGGCGCCATCCTTGAGGAAGCAGCGGCGGGAAAGGGAACGGCGGGGAAGATCGCGGCCCTGGAGATCGCAGCCCCAGCTGGTTCGGTCTTGGAGAGGGTTGGTGGACATGTCGGCCTCGTGGGGAGCGCGAGTGTGCGGTCCTGTTGTATCAGACACAGGGGAGGTTTGGCAGTTGTGGTGTTTCGGGGGGGTGGTGCGAACGAGGTACGTCGCACCCCTTGTCCGGGTTGTCGCTGCGCCACGGATGGGCACCCTGCGTTGTGTGGCTGCGTACGGTGGCGGGTGTTAGAAGGCGGCGAGCTCGGCCATGGCTTGAAAGAGGTGTTCGGGTTGGGGGAGGATGGCGTCTTCGAGGAGGGGTTGGTAGGCGACGAAGGTGTCCAAGGCCGCGACGCGGCGGACAGGGGCGTCGAGGGAATGGAAGAGCTCGTCGCCGATGCGGGCGGCGATTTCTGCGCCGTAGCCCCAGCTGAGGGTGTCTTCGTGGGCGACGAGGACGCGGCTGGTCTTTTGGACGGAGGTGGCGATCGCGTCCCAGTCGTACGGCGAGAGGGAGCGGAGGTCGATGAGCTCGACGTCGACACCTTTCTCGCGGTGGAGGCGCTGGGCGGCCTGGAGTGCGCGGGGAACGACGGCTCCATAGGTGATGACGGTGAGGTCGGCTCCCGGGCGGACGATGCGGGCCTTCCCGAAGGGTATGGTGAAGTCGGGGCCGGGGTAGGGGGCGCGGCCGAAGGTTTCGCGGTAGAGGCGCTTGTGCTCGAGAAAGAGGACAGGGTCGTCCGAGCGGATGGCGGTGCGGAGCAGGCCGAGGGCGTCGAGGGCGTTGGAGGGCATGACGACGCGGATGCCGGGGGTGTGGGTGAAGATGGACTCGCCGGACTGGGAGTGATAGATGGAGCCGCCGGTGAGATAGCCGCCGATGGGGACGCGGAGGACGAGCGGCGCGGAGAACTGGCCGTCGGAGCGCCAGCGGAAGGGGGCGAGCTCGTTGCGGAGCTGGTGCATGGCGGGCCAGATGTAATCGAAGAACTGAATCTCGACGACGGGTTTGAGGCCGCGCGCGGCCATGCCGATGGCCCGGCCGACGATGTTGGCTTCGGCAAGTGGCGAGTTCCAGACGCGGTCGTTGCCGAACTCGGTTTGTAGACCGGCGGTGAGCTTGAAAACGCCGCCCTTGCCCTTGAGTTTGCCGGCGCGGAGGTCCTGGTCGCGACTGGCGTCGGCGACATCTTCGCCAAAGACGACGATGCGATCGTCGCGGCGCATTTCATCGCGGAGGCAGGCGTTGATGAGGTCGGCCATGGTGCGCTCGGCATCGTCGGTCGGTTCTGGCTCGGTGTTGAAGCGGGGATCGGCGGGCTTGAGATCTTCGGAGTACTGATTGCGGAGGATGGAGGAGACGGCTGGAGGGGCGGCGGCGAGGGCGCGATCCGCAGCGAGCTGGACTTCGAGGTCGACCTCGCGCTCGATCTGTTCGAGGGTGGCCTGCGTGGCGAGGTGCTCGGCAAGGAGGGTGCGGCGGAGCTGGGCGATGGGATCACGGCGGAGGTCGGCTTCGATCTCGGCCTCGGAGCGGTAGAGGCGCTCGTCATCGGAGAGCGAGTGGGAGTAGGGACGGACGACGTGGCCGTGGACGAGGGCTGGACCGTAGCCGGCGCGGCAGTAGGCTACGGCTTCGGCCATGGCGGAGAAGCTGGCGCGGGCGTCGGTGCCGTCGATCTCGGCGAAGTGAAAGTGGGGGAAGTTGCTGATGAGACGGGAGATGTTGCCGCCCGGGGTGTTTTCTTCGACGGGGGTGGAGATGGCGTACTGGTTGTCTTCGACGACGTACAGGACGGGGAGGCGAAGGTTGGAGGCGGTGTTGAGCGACTCCCAAAATTCACCCTGGCTGGTTGCGCCTTCACCGATGGAGACGTAGGTGACCTCGTCACCGTGGAAGTGCACGTCTTTGAACTGGCGGTAGTCGCCGGTGTGTTTTGCGGCGGCCTCGGGGTGTCGGGAGAAGTAGCGGCCGGCCTCTGCACAGCCGATGGCGTGAAGGCACTGGGTAGCGGTGGAGGAGGAGGGGGTGACGATGTTGAGGGCTCGGCTGGTCCAGTGGGAGGGCATCTGGCGGCCGCCGCTGGCGGGATCGTCGGCGGCTCCGACGGCCTGCAGGAGCTGATCTTCGACGGTGTTGCCGAGGGCGAGGCAGAGGGCGCGGTCGCGGTAGTAGGGAAAAAACCAGTCGTAGCCGGGTCGAAGGGCAAGACCGGCGGCGACGAGGAGGGCTTCGTGACCGGCGCAGGAGATCTGAAAGAAGATTTTCTGTTGGCGTTTGAGAACGATCTCGCGGTCGTCGGTTCGGCGGGAGAGGAGCATGAGACGGAAGAAGCGGAGCAGGTCTTTGGGAGAGAGGATGGCGGAGTCGGCCGCTCGGTGGGTCACTTCGGCGGCTTCGGGGTGCGTAGGTGTTTCGGTCGCCATCGATCTTCCTGGTTTTCTTGATCTGAATTCGGCGGTTTTTGGGAGCGATGCGGCTTCTCCCCCAAAGTTCGCGAAGTTCGCCACCTATTTTACTTGCACGGGAGCGGGCGGTGCGGCGGGGCGTGTGGACGCTGGAGGTTGATTCCCAGATGGGGAAGGTGGGGCCGCTTCCAGCTGGGG
>CALMVL010000142.1 GCA_937873265.1 uncultured Granulicella sp. | reverse complement strand
GCCGTTCAGATCAGCGGTGAATTTGCGATCGTAAAGACCCGAACCGTAGCGCGTCAGGTCCAGCCGTTTCCTCCACTCACCACAGCTGCCGAACACGAGGACGTGAAGGTCTTTAACGAGGTAAGAGGGACGCTCATCGGCTTTCGAACGCCAGCATTTGCTCAGGGCATCGGCGTTGCAGGCTTTCACCTGCACTTTCTGCGAGAGGACAGGCAAGCGGGCGGCCATGTTCTCGACTTCGCCGTTCGCGATGTCGCAGTGCAGATAGCGCAGATTCACAATCTCAATATTCAGCTTCCGTCTTCGCCGGCATTTCTGCAGGCGCAGTTAGCTGGCCCATCTGTGAACGATGCCATCAAGGCAAGTGAGGGCTGAATGTCCATCTCCGGCGTGATCCTTGCGATCCCATCTCTTCGAAGCTGTGGCCTTGCGGCTCTGCTTACATCTGTGGTTCTGGTACTGACAGCCGGCGTTGCGTTCGCGGCTTCGTCGCGAAGCCAGCCCGGGACCCCACCGCATCGGCAGGCACACCATCAGGTGTGCACGCATAGCTCGCTGACCACTCATGAACTGCGCCTTGTAGACAGCACCGGGACCACTCGCATGATCCTCTCGGCACGTACCGGGAACCCCGCACTCACGATGCTTGATCTTCACGGCCGCGTTCTCCTATCGGCTTCATTGGATGCGCAAGGCTTTGGATCAGTTCGGCTGACGAATCCCATCGCCGGATTGCCGCAGGCCACCTTGGCACTTGACGACAAGGGCGCTCACGTCAAGTTCGATCGCGAAGGGGGCGCCTCCAGCTACCTGTTCCTGAACAATCAAGGCGAGTCGGGTGCCGTGTTTCTCGACGTGCAAGGGAAGCGGCGTCTCAACCTCCTGGTTATGCCGGACGGGAAGAGCGTACTGGAACGCTTCGACGATCAGGGCGAGCAGCATCCCTGACCACACGGTTGCCTGGACTCGCTGCTCGAGATCAACTTCGACGGAGCCTGCCTCTTCTGCAGTAAGCGTGAGAGTTAAAGTGTCGCGCCCGCGTTCCGAAGCAGCGGAGGCCACCAGCATAGGTGGTCTGTGTACCACCCGAAAGTGGCGTGTTTTCGAGGTTGCTCCACTCTACCTTCACAGCTACAGGATTCGTCGACACGATTGCACAGGAGACCACATATGCAACTCGCACCCAGAACGGAAAAGGGCCTCCTCACTCCAGACAACTGCGCGGTCGCGCTCATCGACTATCAACCGCAGATGCTCTTTGGCGTAACCAGCATCGATCGCCAGACTCTGATCAGCAACGTCCTCGGCTTCTCCAAAGCCGCCAAACTATTCGGCGTTCCCCTCATCCTCAGCACAGTTGAAACCAAGTCCTTCAGCGGATATATATGGCCGCAGTTGCAAGCGCAGTTTCCTGATCAGCAACCCATTGAGCGTAGCTCGATGAACTCTTGGGACGATCCGAACTTCGTTGCCGCTATCAAGGCAACAGGACGCAAGAAGATCTTGCTGGCGGGCCTGTGGACCCAAGTTTGCGTTACGTTCCCCGCCCTACAGGCAATCTTCGACGGCTTTGAGGTGTACATCGTCGAGGATCTCTGCGGCGATCTCGATCTGCGCTCGCATCAAGCGGCCATGCGCCGCGTGGAGCAGGCTGGTGCAAAGCCGGTGACCTGGATCCAAGTGATGCTCGAGTGGCAGCGCGACTGGGCACTACGCGAGACCTACGTGGACCTCATGGACATCGTGAAACACCATGCTGGCGCCTACGGGATAGGCGTCGAGTATGCCTACACCATGCTGCAGAGAGGAACGGAGACCGCATTCACCAATTGGAATGCTCCTGTACCCATCGAGCGCTAGCGCGTACGGCGTTCCTGAACTCCCCAATGAAACTGCAGTTCCGCGGAGGACGACATGCCTAAGACAACGATTTATCACAACGGCAAGATAGCCACTAACGCGCACCCGGCCTTCTGTTCGACGATGGTTGTGTGTGATGGAAGAGTTGCTTCTATTGGCAGGGCCGCGGATCTGATGAGTGAAGGCGGTCACGAATGCGAACTGGTAGACCTGGGAGGAAGAACCGTAATCCCGGGCCTAAACGACTCTCATCTACACGTGATTCGAGGAGGCCTTCACTACAACCTTGAGCTGCGCTGGGATGGTGTACCCTCTCTTTCCGATGCCATGCGCATGTTGAAAGAGCAAGCAGTGCGCACACCCGCGCCGCAGTGGGTGCGTGTTGTAGGCGGCTGGACGGAGTTCCAGTTTGCCGAACGCCGCATGCCCACGCTTGAAGAGATCAACGAGGCCGCACCCGATACGCCGGTCTTTGTATTGCATCTTTACGACCGCGCAATGCTGAATGCAGCGGCCCTGCGGGCGGTCGGCTATACGAAGGACACACCGGACCCGCTCGGCGGCGAGATCCAGCGTAATCGCCAGGGAATCCCAACCGGCATGCTCATCGCGCGCCCGAACGCAGGCATACTCTACTCCACGCTTGCGAAGGGACCTGTGCTCGCTCATGAAGATCAACTCATCTCGACACGCCATTTCATGCGCGAGCTGAATCGCCTAGGTGTGACCAGCGTGATTGACGCCGGCGGTGGGTTCCAGAACTATCCAGATGATTACAAGGTCATCGAGGAGTTGCATCAGCGCGGGTTGATGACGCTTCGTGTTGCTTACAACCTCTTCACACAAAACCCGAAGCACGAGTTGGAAGACTTCGCGAAATGGACGGCATCCACATCCCTCTATCAAGGCGATCACAACCTCCGTCTGAACGGTGCCGGGGAGATGCTCGTCTTTTCCGCCGCAGATTTCGAGGACATGCTCGAACCTCGTCCGGACTTGAGCCAGAACCTTGAGACAGAGCTGGAGGCTGTAGTCCAACTTCTGGCGGAGAAGCGGTGGCCGTTCCGTCTGCACGCTACGTACAACGAATCCATTGAGCGGTTCCTCAACGTCTTCGAGAAGGTGAATCGGGATGTTCCTCTCAAGGATCTGCACTGGTTTTTCGACCACGCGGAGACCATTTCAGACAGGAACATCGATCGGACCGTTGCTCTCGGAGGAGGCATTGCTGTTCAGCATCGCATGGCGTTTCAAGGCGAGTACTTCGTCGATCGTTATGGAGCAGCCGCAGCACAGAGGACCCCACCAATTCGCCGAATGCTGCAGATGGGCGCGACTGTGGGTGCAGGTACGGATGCGACGCGCGTCGCGAGCTACAATCCTTTCCTGTCCTTATACTGGCTGACCTCCGGTCGCACCGTCGGGGGTCTGCAGCTCTACGGCGATGAGAATCGCCTGTCGAGAGAAGAGGCCTTGAAGCTCTATACCCAGGGCAGCAGCTGGTTCTCCGCGGAAGAGCATGTCAAAGGGAGTCTGTCGCCCGGTCAGTTTGCTGACTTCGCCGTTCTGTCCGCCGATTACTTCTCGATCCCGGAAGAACAGATCAAGAGTCTGGAGTCAGTGCTGACTGTTGTCGACGGTGAGGTAGTTTACGCGACGGAAGAGTTTCAGTCTCTCTCTCCTGCGCCACTGCCGGTCGCTCTCGATTGGGCGCCGACTTCCCATTACGGGGGTTACTTCCGTCCGTCTTCCAGTTTTTCGACCGTAGGCCACGTCGCCTGTTCCGGGCACACCCACACTCATGCCGGGGCACAGACCGGTCGCTTGGGCGAATCTCTTTGGGGTGTTGGTTGCGATTGCTTTGCATTCTAGTTTGCGTGGAGGGGAGGAAGTGATGAAGTTCTTTCTCGGCGTTCTTATTAGCTTCGCGGTAGGGGTGGGTTGCCGGTTCTTCGACATCCCCGTCGGCAGCCCGCCTGTGATTCCAGGAGCCGTTCTTGTGCTTGCCATGACTCTTGGGTACTCCTCAACGAACGCGCTCCTGAATAAACGAAGCCAACCGGCACTTCACGTTGGGCTCTGCGGTGGGCCCACGGGCAAGCCGGCGAGCGACATCGGATCCGACCGGGACCATAGCAAAATGGGAGTGAGTTAGGTGCTCATCGACCTCAACGCCGTCTGCTCGAAGGCGTCGAGGTATTCTGCGTTTGGGTTGACTGTATGTTTCGCCGTTCTTACCTGCGCGGGCCCGTTACGGGCTCAGCAGAGCCTAATTGGTACGACAGAAGAGAACAGCAGACCGGCAATCAAGCTCATCCGTTATGAGGAGGACTGGAGCGCTGAGTGCAACCCAAAGATGCGTACAGACTACCTGGATCGCCTGAAGTGCATTCCCCTGTCCTCTGCTTCAGAGCAGCGGTATCTGTCGCTCGGAGGCGAGTTCCGTGGCGTCTTCGAACGCATCCAGAACGACAACTGGAGTGACAAGCCCTACGCAACGAACGCGTTCGGCTTGGAACGCTTTCAGTTCCATGCTGATTTCCATTTCAACCCCCACGCAAGAATCTTCCTGCAACTCGAAAGTGGTCAGGAGCAGGGGCGACTCGGCGGCCCGCGCCCCATTGACCAGAAGAACCTTGACTTCCTCAACGCATTCCTGGAGCTTGGTTCGTCGCCCTCATCGCACCAGACCCGAGTGCGCATCGGCAGGCAGGAACTGCAGTTCGGGTCCGGCCGTTTGGTAGCCGTGCGCGAAGGCCCGAACGTGCGCCAATCCTTCTACGGTGGCAGAGTTACCCAGCAAGCGGGCAAATGGACATTCGATGGGTTCGCCGCAAGGCCCGCCAGAGACGATCCTGGTTTCTTCGACAACGTACCACTCCAGACGACGAGCTTCTGGGGTGCATTCGCAGAGCGGAAGCCCGCTGGCGATCCTGCGCGATCGCTGGATGTGTACTACTTTGGTTTAGACAAAAAGACCAGCACATTCAATCAGGGGTCGGCCCGCGAACAACGGCAGACGGTCGGAGTCCGGCTCGCAAACGGTACTCCTCGTGCGAGCGACACGCGGGCGATGATCCCACACTACGACGTAGAGGCTGTCTATCAGTTCGGCTCTTTCGGAACTGCACCCATTGAGGCATGGACCGTCGGTTCAGAGTTCGGCACAACCTTGGGAAGGGTTACTGGCCGGCCGCGGGTCGGCTTACGTGCAGACGCGGCCAGCGGTGACAAAGATCCAAGTAAGCCAACTCTGCAGACCTTTAATCCGCTCTTTCCTATTGGCAACTATTTCGGCGTGCTCGCCGATACCGGCCCCGGACCGGTGAACTTCTACGACCTCCACCCTAACGTTCACGAAAACCTGTCGCACGGCCTTGCTCTCAGTGCCGACTGGGTGATCTGGTGGCGGCAGAGCCTGAAGGATGGCGTATACAACGTGCCTGGCTCCTTGCTTGTGCCTTATGTGCCCGGGAATGGGGAACGATTTGTAGGGCATCGTCCGGGGTTAGAAGTGCGCTGGCAGAGAGACGCCCATTTCTATGTGCAGGCAGATTACGGTGTCTTCTTCGCCGGCCCCTTTCTGCGGAAGAGTGGACGCCCGCACAACCTCAATTACACCTCGTTCTGGACTGGTTTCAAGTTCTGAGTGCATTCGCGACACCTGCGCAAGCAGAGTCTTTGCAACTCACAAATACAAACTGGAGGAACCAACTATGGATACCATCAAAGCTCTTCTTCAACCACAGGATTGCGCACTCCTGCTTGTCGATTTCCAGGCCGGTCTGGCCTTTGGTGTCGAGTCCTCAGCCCGCCAGGTAATCGTGCAAAATGCCATCGCTCTTGCCCGCACGGCGACAACGTTTGGCACTCCCATTGTGGTATCGACCTCGGCATCGAGAGTGTACAGCGGACCGCTCTTTCCCTCGCTGCAGGCCGTGCTCCCCGGCGTTCATCCGATCGAGCGCCGCAACATGAACTGCTGGGAAGACGATCATGTTCGCGAAGCTGTCCTCGCGACGAAACGCCAGCGTCTGCTGGTCAGCGGTCTCTTGACCGAGGCCTGCGTCAGCTTCCCCGTGTTGTCCGCCCTGGAAGCCGGGCTCGAAGTTTTCGTCGTGGCGGACGCATGCGGAGGCCTCACCCCGGACGGACATCAGCTTGCCTTGCGCCGCATGGAAGCCGCCGGCGCCCACATGACGAGCTGGCTGCAGGTGCTTCTCGAGTTTCAGCGAGACTGGACTCGCCACGAGACCTACGAGGGCGCCCGCTCGATCGTCGAGAGCAATGGCGGAGGATACGGCATGGGCCTTACCTACGCCTCCGAAATGCTTCAGCCCGCGCAAAGCCCAATTCCTGCAGCGGTGCCGCCTGCGTAGTCTGAACAGCTACAGCCGGCAAGGATTTCTCGAAATTACCATTCGGGCCTTCCCTGGACTGAAACCCTTCAAAAGTCCTGTCCGTTGTCGGCCTCACGATCAGGGTTGCTACTCCTGCCCTGCAGGGAGCGTGTGACATGCTCTAGGGATTGCAAACGCTCATTGTCCAGCGTTGCGTGGACCTCGGCGATATAACCCCCAGGAAATTGGACCATGGCAGATTTGCGGCCACCTGACGTATGGGGAGCCACAAGAATCGTCACGCCGAAAGCTTTGCCCTTCGCCAGAGTTGCGTCGAGATCGTGTACCTCGTACCCGGTCGTCTCGCGCCCGTAAGGATAGACCAGATGTCCATCCGTAACGAGCACGGTCATCTTCCCGAAGTTGGATTCGATACGAATCCTTCGATAGCTGCTTCCAGCAGCGCCGATGTCCATGCCGGGTGCCTGAACGTCGTCCGAGAGAACGCGGCCCTGAGAGAACTGAAGGAAAGAACGAACAAAGGAGTCCGCGCGATCCGGTGATACGTAAACTCGATCTTCAGGCACATGATCAAATGCTTTGTAGGTGGGAGAAGATGTGTGCCAGTAGATCTGCATGTTCATCCCACCTGGCCACTGCAGAACTGCATCCACGCCGATCGGGTCTGGAAAGGGCTTCACTATAAGATCGGCGCCCGCCGCACGCGCTGCATCGACCGCCGCACCCATGTTGCGAACAAGATACCCTCTACGTTCCGCTCCAAATGGAGCCGGTATCGGGGTTTCAAAACCAAATAGCGACACGGTTCCCACCGGAGTTTGCAGAAGTTGCGACGTTGTCTTGCTCGGAGTTGGCGTCACAGTAACCACGACTTGCTTCGTGCTGGTACCGCCAAACATACCGAGAAACGCTCTGGTAAACGCATCGGTTTCACTAGGGGAGACGTATACGTGAGAGGTGTCGTACTGTGGACCCACTGCAATCGAGGACGCAGCTGCCGGAGCAATTTGACCGTAGCTGTTGGCGCATAGCAGCATCAGCGAGAGCCAATAGAACCCTCGAAGCGTGCATTTCCATTTGCCTGCGTACAGGTTCTTTGCCGGATGGCCCGTGCGGGACGCGATTGCTGATTCAGTGATCATCTTGTCAGGGCTCCAGTGAAGGCTAGTACATTCGCCGTCAACAATAGGCGCAAATTCCTGGATCGTCGGCACCCCTTCATGCTGCCCGGGAGTAGCTCTTTCGGGTGGTGGTTTGCGTCACAGCGTAGAAGTGAAGAAAGCGCAGAAACGAAGGAGATGCCGGTGTGCAGCCTTCACGCGTCGCCGTGGAAGCGGGGCGCGCTTGACTTGCTCGGGGCGTGCCCGTCCCCGGGAGTCGCGGTACTGCAGTCGGGAAGACAAGAGCCGCTGGTTCTCGGCCTAACTGGCCTCGGGACGGCGTGGGTAAGTCTGGGTCAGGAGGGCTTCAGGCATCGTTTTCACCTCGCCATATTGGGGCATCTGTTCGAAGCAAACGCAACCAATCGAGAACCCCTCGGGAGAAGTGACGCTGTCCATCTCCTGCTCCTCCAAAGCCCAGAACGCACCTAAAACGTCGTCGTCCAGCGCAACAGGACGTTGCGCGAGGGGCCAATCGCGTTTCCCGAGAACAGGCCACCGAAATCGATCACATCGAGCACATCGGTCAGGTTCTGTCCGTCTGCCTGCACCTGCATATCGATTCGCTCAGAGTGGTACACATGTGCCCCAGCCGAGGCGTTCCATTGCACCGTCGGGAGAATGCGTCCACGATCGAAGTTGATGCGAGAAAGAACCGCCGGCCCGTACTGCGCCAGCACGGTGGACGCGTCGCCGTCGAACTCAAACGGCAGTCCCGAATCAGACTGCAGCCCCCCAGCAACCCAGATCCGCGGCCGCACCTGGTACCGCACGCGCCCGCGAACCGTATTCCGCTGATCCTGAGAGTCCGGGAAGTGTCCGGTAAGCTGCGTCGCCGCGGCGGTCGCATCTTCGCCCAGGAAGAGTCCTCCCGTCACCGGGTTCCACGCGTTGCCAACCTGGTAGGAGTAGCTCACAAACCCGGACCATCCATGCACGTCCGGCACGTCGATCTTCGCCTCCGCTCCATAAATCAGCGCCTTCCGAAACGCGATGGGAAAGCTGATGGTCGTGTTCTGGATCTGGTCGTCATCCGCATAGTGATTCACCGCGCGGCGAAAGTAGTTGGCATCCAGCCGCACCCGTTGCAGAAATGCCTTCGACAAGCCCGCTTCATAATAGTTGCCCTGCGACGGCTGAACCGGAAGCCGCAGAAACGTTTGCGGAGCGAGCGACTCCACTGCCGTCGAGCTGGAAAGCAAAAGGTTCTCAAAAGAGGGTGTCTGAAAAACACGATCGTAGGAGAAATGCACCACAAGCGCGGCTGAAGGGAAGTACCGGGATACCGCCAGCCGCGGATCAAAGGCCCGCTTATTCAGCAGCAGCTGATAATGATCAAATCGAAGACCCGCGTTGATGGTCCAGTTGCCGGCCCGAATCCGGTCCTGAGCAAAGGCGGCCTGCTCGAGATCCGGTCTCTGCGCGGCAAACGCAAAGTTCGGCGGGGTGTCGTCGTCAAACTTCGTCGGATCAGTGATCGCATAGCTCGTGTTCTCGTGCAGAAACGTATTGTCCGACTCAACCCCGAACTTCCACTCCTGGTGCGAGCTCAAGATCGCAGCGCTCGCTCTGAAGTACCCCTCACGAAATCTGTTCTGCTGAAACACCGCGATCGGTGTCGAATCTGGATTGGAGTAGAAGCCGTTTGCGTTATCGCGCACCATCCCATGAACATCCATCAGCGTACGCGCCGAAAATGCGTGGTTGTACGCGGCGACGCCGATCGTCTCAGAGGTATCTGCCGTCTGGCGCTGACCGGCCGCCTGCTGCACCTGCTCATTCGGCAGGTCGTACCGCGAAAGCTCGTGACGAACACTGAGCGTCAGCCGATCGTCGGAGGTTACGTCTCGCTGAAACCGGCCCGAAAAGTCACCCAGCGTGCCTGTATTCGAGTAGTTCTGCGGCACCACTGGATTCAGGTAGCGATCCGTCATGCTCCCGCTGGCGCTGCCGCCAAAGGTGTTCTTCCCGGAGCTCCACTGCGCCTCGGCGAACGCGCCCGCGGTCGTGAAGCTTCCACCCGAGAGCACGACCTTTCCATGCAGACCAGGCTGCACATCCTGCACCGTGTTCAGTTCAACGACGCCGCCCAGCTTGCGGCCATACTCCGCCGGAATGCCCGCCGTGTAGATACTGATCGACTGGGCATCATCGGCCTCGATCTCCGGCCCGAAGCTGGGAGACCGATTGTCCGTCAGCGGAACACCGTCGACCACAAACTGCGTCTGGTACTCCGAGCCCCGCGGGTGCAGCACCGCATTCCCTTCATACAGCCAACCGGGCTGCGAGTTCACCAGATCCTGCAAGGACCGGCCCGGAACCGATCCGAGCCGGCTCTCAATCGAAGCTGTGCCGATCTGGTCCACCGCTCCCGCCTGATGCGCATCCAGAAGCGTCGTCCCCGCATCCACCCGCACCGTCTGCACAACGGTCTCGAGGCCGAGCCTCACAGGCAGCACCATCGGCAGGGAAGACCGGATCTCGACAACCCGCACCAGCGAAGCAAATCCGGGTTCGGTCACCTCCAATTGATAGCTCCCAAACGGCAGCCGCTGCACCGTAAGCACGCCGGTCGCATCCGTTCGCAACGCCGCCCGATACTGATTCGCTTCGCTCACCAGGTGCACGCCCGCGTCGAGCGGCCTCCCAGCAGGATCGCGCACCATCAGCCGCAACTCGCCGGTGTTACTTTGGCCATACACGGGGGAGGTCGCCACCGCGAGCAGGAACAGAAAGTGCGTCAGCATGCTCCGGAACACGGGGAACGTCCCTCCCTACCCGCGAGCCACCGGGCAGCCATTCAAAGGCCCGCACGGAAAAAGAGCCACGCAGTCCTCCGTTCGCCGCACGTTTTCACCATCCTTGATGGTGAACTGACGAACCTGACCCGTAGCATCGCCGCCCCACAATGACACGCTGCCGTAAGCGCCGTCCTTTCTCAGGATGTAATAAACGACGTCCACAAACCGAAGCGCGTTCATGTCGTTGTTGTACGCGCGCACAATGCGGTGTAGCGCGTCCAGTCCGGCCTTCTCCGGCGTCATGCCCATGCGCATGTTCTCGACGATCGTGTGCGCCCCAGCAATCTTGATGCTCGCTTCCGCATTCCCGCTCGCGCCGGCCGACCCCACGTCCGGATCGAGAAAGCAGCCCGCACCGAGGGTCGCGACGTCACTCGCGACCCCAGGCATGCGCCACGGCTGGCCGCCTGAACTGCTCGCACACGACATCTGGCCTTTGCGATCGATCGCCGAAACATACACGGCCTGGCTCGCCGGCGCCAGCGCGTCCAGCACGGCCCGCCACGTCATCGCCGGCGCCAGCCCCTCTTGCGCGGCAAGCGGCTCGCAGCTGTGCACCAGCAGATCAAACTCCCTCTGGGAGCGCGGCAAAAAATGTGCTTTACGCAGTGGCTCGGGCCACGTGGGATCGTAACTCCCAGCCCCCAACAGATTCGGATCGGCGCGAATTCTCTTCCACAGCGCGTAGTTCTGGCGCACACGCTCCGTCAGCAGGTCTTCCTTCGCAAACCCATGCGCCAGCGCGAACGCCTGTGCATCCGAGCCGACCAGCAAGGCATTTCCCGTCTCGTCCATCAGTGCCCGCGCGAGCAGCGACGCATTCCGGATCCCGCTCACCGAGCCGACCGCAGCGGCTCGGCGTGTCGGCCCGTGAAGGCAGCATGCGTCCAGCTGCACCTCACCCTGAGCATTCGGCAACGCGCCCAGGCCGGTCGAGTGATCCTTCGGGTCGTCTTCCTGGGTCGTGCACACATGCAGGGCCGCATCCAGCGTATCGCTTCCCTTCAGCAGCATGGCGTACGCCATGTCGATGCCAACCGTTCCCGTCGCCTTCGAAAGAACAGCCGGCAATCTCGGAATCAGTGGCCTCTCCGGTTCCGGCTCGTTGTGCTGCATGTGGCTCATCGCGCCCGTCTGTGCGCTCGACCTCGCAGCAAAGGCAACAGACGCGGTCGAAAGGGCGGCGGTCGTCAGAAACGACCTACGGGATCCATTCATGGGGCGTGCTCCAAAACCGTGCTTGGGCGAGGTCCGGCTTCTCGTCAGCCGGACCTTGGGGTGAAAGGCAACATCCGTTCCCGAACGCTAGGGCGCCTGAAAGGTCCACTGCTGCCACGCATGACCCTGGTAGGGATACTGGTCGACCTCGGTCTGGTTCGCGACGGCGGCTCCGTCGACATCGAGCGCCTGTCCGCTCTCCACGCTCACCAGCTCAAACTTGCCACCGCCGGTCGAGGTGACGCGCCACTGCTGGTTCGCCTGCCCGTTCGCCGGCCACTGGTCCACCAGAGCGCTGTTCGATTTGGACGCGCCCACCACATCCAGCACTTCGCCGCTCGCCGCATTGGTCAACGTAATCACGTTGTTGCCCAGGTTGTTCACCACCCACTGCTGGTTCGACCCGTTGTTGACGGTGTAAATCTCCATCACCGTTCCGTTCTTCTTGGAGAACCCAGGGTTGTCGAGCGCCTTTCCGCTGTTCGAATCCACCAGCACATACGTCCCGTTCGCGATCAGGGGCGCTGTGGGCAGTTGGCCATACACGCACACCTGTCCACTCGCGGTCTGCTGCTGACCGAAGCTGGGGAGGTACACCTTGCCGTTCGCAATGGTGGGCGCCGTGAACTTGGCGTAGTTGTCGCAGGAGTCTCGTGCGGCGTTCTGTTCGTTCGTCCAGAGCAGGCCCAGGTTGGTCGCGTTGTACGCGTACAGAATGCCCGGAACGCTCTGGTGCCACGCACCCGTCCCATCCGCCCCCAGACTCGTGTTCGTCGCCGCCCACAGAATTCCGTTGCTGTTGCCGTTCGCGGAAAGCGAAAGCGATCCCCCCGGATGACCCAACGCCTGCACGCCCAGTTTGTAGGTGGGCGTGGTATTGAACGTCGATCCATTGAAGGAAAACATCTGCAGGTAATCGTTCTGACCCCACAGGTACAGGTTGCCGTTCCAGTAGTTGAGCGAGTGGATATGGGACGAGGTCGCGTGCCACGGCGGCTGCACGGCGGTGGCATCGCCCAGGTGCCCCATATCGCCGGTGTTCAGCAGGTGCAGATACCCATCCTTGCCTCCGCCAATCACCAGGTTCTTCCCAGGAATCAACAGTGGACCGGAGGACGTGAGATCCGAATCTCCGTTGTTGAGATTGACGTAATCGGAGGGAGTGTGCCAATCCACCAGGGCCAGGTTGCTGCTGAATTTCAGAAAGGATTCTCCAAAGTCGCTTTCCCCGTCAAACTTCCCGTTCCCGGTAACCACATACACATTGCCCGCAGGGTCAGCCGCAGCCCCGTTGCCCGACTGCCAGATCGCGGACTGACTGTTATCCGGGCCCGGGTTGAACACCCCCGTCTGGCTCAGGTTCGCCGTGCTGTACGCCATCGTGTACCCGGCATACAGGCCATGATCGCAGTGGCTCGAGAACGCGATGTAGATCGTGTTATTCGCCAGCAGAAGACCCGCTCGCTGCAACTGGTACACCGAATTGAATCCGCTGGCCGACACCGTCACCGGGCTTCCGGTCGTTTCCGCTCCAGACGTAACATTCAGCGCATGGAGAGAGTGGGTCGATACATTGTTCACCCAGGTCTGCGCCACCACATACAGCTTGTTGGTACTCGGGTCGATCACCGGCGTACTCATAATCCCCGAGGTAGCCAACACATCAGAACAGCCCGGCGGCTCGTCGTTCACGTTGTACGCCGGTCCAAGCTGCGCATGCCAGTATTGCTTGCCCGAGTCGGCGTCAAACGCATACACACTGTTGTTGGTGGTCGCCACGAACATGACATTGTGCGTCCCGCCCGCGATGCTCAGATTCGCCATATACAGCGGCTGCGCATACACCTGATCGTCCACCGCGACCTTGAACAGCATCCCAAACTGGCCGGTGTTCACGTTGTACGGGTTCAGCGTCGCTTCGGTCGCGTTCACGCCATCGCGGTTATTGTCGTTGTGCTGCGTCAAAACGCTCGTCTGCGCCCGTGCTCCAGCCACGCACAACATGGAGCCGAGCAGGAAGACGGAAGCCTTCCCGTAAGGCATCTTCCTGGCATAAGAATTTTTCTTGAACAAGCGGCATCCCCCATCGTCTTCCAAAGATCAATCGCTGAAGTAGGTGGCAAATAGAAGCAATGTCCGATGCCCTGACTTCGAGTGCTCCGAAGACAGCGTGCGTAGACGATGAGGTGCCCAGAGGTACGTTCCTCCCCTTTGCCATCCGGAGAAGAGGTCAAGATCCTGCTGCAGCCAAACTGCTGCGATTCCGCGGCAGGGGTTTGTTCGACTACTCCTCAAGCAGATACCCCTCCGCGCGAAGCTGTCAAGTCAGCCCGCGTTCATGTAAGCCCTGGAGTCCAATCGATCCAGCTATGCACCGGAGGGTGCCCTGTTCCGTCTTACCCGAAGCGACATAGGTCTAATGTCCCAGCTCTTCAGGTAGCCAATCTCCACCAGGTCGGCGAGTGAGAGGCCCATTGTCTCTTTTACTTTAGAAAAATGTGGTCGTAAGCGCGCACATTCAAAAGCGTACAAAGCCCGCAGGGAACCCGCTTCGTCTAGCCTTGCCGTTCTGGTTGTCATTCCGCAGGGAACCTGCTTCGTCTAGCCCTTGCTTTTCTTGTTGTCATTCCCGCAGGGAACCCGCTTCGTCTAGCCCTTGCTTTTCTGGTTGTCATTCCCGCAGGGAACCCGCTTCGTCTAGCCCCTGCTTTTCTTGTTGTCATTCCCGCAGGGAACCCGCTTTGTCTAGCCC
>CALMVL010000141.1 GCA_937873265.1 uncultured Granulicella sp. | reverse complement strand
CCATCGGCATTCTCGCTTTCTGGACCTACTACAAAGCCGGACACGTAGACCTGAAGCTTGCGTTGCTCATAGCTGTCGGCTTCGCGGTTGGGGGCTGGTTTGGTGGTCTCTGGGCACAGCACCTTTCAGACGTAATGCTTCGTCGAGGATTTGCTATTCTGCTCTTCCTTCTGGCCATCAAACTAGCCATCGGGCGGTGAGGTATTATGAAACGTTCTTTCCTAGCCGTCGCTCTTGCTCTTGAAACCATTGCCTGCGTGCTGCCCATTAAGGCCCAGACAAAGGCCCATCGTGTTCTGTTTGCACTGACCTCGCCGGAAGAAGCCGACTGGCAGCTTACGCTGAACAATGTGCGCAACCTTGAAAGCGGGCTCGTTCCGGATGCGGTCGAGGTTGAAGTCGTGGCCTATGGACCGGGCACAGCGTTTCTCAAGAAAGATGGGCCGGTTGCGGCCGAAATCCAGAAGCTCGAAGCGGCGCATGTCCATTTCGTGGCCTGCGGCAATGCGATGAAGAAGCAACATCTCGAAGCAGCCGACCTCGTTGCCGGAGTGGATGTCGTTCCAGCCGGCATTGTCGAGGTTGTGCGCAAGCAGGAAGCCGGATGGGTCTACATCAAGGCCGGTCGTTAATCTTCTTTGTGCCCGGCTGGCAGGGAACAGGTGCGTCTCCAGTGAGCACCGCCACGACTACAGCGCGCCAACCCCTTCTTCAAGTGAGGCTTATGCTCAAGGTGCTTCCGATCGTGCTTTTCGCTCTCTTCCCGACCTTCCTCCCTGCTCAGTTGCACGTCTACGGCCCTGGAGGGCCGCTGGCTCCGATGAAAGAGTGTGCGGACCTCTACAAAAAGCAGACAGGAATTGACGTCCTGGTGACAGCTGGTCCGGAGAAACAGTGGTTCCAATCGGCCCAGAACGATGCAGATCTCGTCTACGGCGGCGCTGACTACATGCTGAGCCAGTTTGCTCTGGATCATCCGGGTTTTCTCGTTCCAAATACGAGGACGGAGCTATATGACAGAGCCATTGGCATTCTTGTGCGAACCGGCAACCCAAAACATCTCCAGAGCCTCGACGATCTAGCGAGACCGGGCATCAGACTGCTGGACGTCGAAGGGGCAGGGCAGGTTGGAGGGTGGGAGGATCTTGCCGGGAGGAAGGGCCTGATCGACGCGCTTCGGGCAAACATCACAACTTCGGTTCAAAACACAGCATTGGGTATCGAGGCATGGAACGCGCACCCCGAGTTGGACGCCTGGATCACTTTTGGATCCTGGGCGAAGCGCATTCCTGACAAAGTGCAACTGGTCCGCATCCCTGAAGGGGAACGGCTTTACCGAGGTACTCCGATCGCAATGGCAAAACGATCTACACAGCAGGCAAGAGCGCAGGAGTTCATCAATTTTTTAAGGACCCCAGCGGCGCATGCCGTGTTCGTCAGATGGGGATGGAGGTAGAGGCGCCACTAGCCTTTCTACTTGGCGGCTACATGCGATGTTGGTGCAAAGCTGAACTGGTTCTGACGCACATTTGGTGAAGCCGTGTGCTGCCCTTGCGGTTAGGTTGGAACCATCGTTCATCAGACCTGCTCGAGCACGCGGAGGCGCAGCAGATCGAAGCCGGCTCGGCCATACATCTGGCGTTTGATGAGCTTGAGTCTGTGGACCTGCCCTTCGACGTGGCCCTGACTTCATGGCACGTTAGGGCGGCTTTGGCCGCTCCGAGGTCTCGTTCGAGCCTTGTGGCGAAGCCCGTCACGGCTGTGTGTTTCGCGGCAGCGATCCACGCGATCAGAGCCGGCAGCTGCCGCTCACGGATGATGCGGAAGAAGTCTTGGGCCAAGTGCGCGATCTTCTCGATGTGGGGCGAGGTCCGATATACCTGTTCCAGCAAGTCCTTCGCCGAGGGTGTCGGCTTAAGCATAAACCAGACGACCTGCCGTGGCGAGACTCGAAGAGGCGGTCGTGGCAAGTGAGCGCCGGGAGGCCTAGGCTGGCAAGCCGTTGCCGAAGCCAGTATCGAACGCTGTTCACTTGACCGCTGAAGCCCTGGTTACGCAGCTCGCGCCAGAGCCTGGTTGAGCTGCGGCAGCCCTCACGGAGGCGCCGGTCAAGATAGGCGGCGTACTCATCCACGATGGACTGGCGAACACGAGGCGCTGCTTCTGGATAGACTTCTGCGTGCCTGAACTTCTTTATCGTGCGGTGATCAAGGTCCAGTTGTCGTCCAAGTTCTCGATCTGAGGCGCCCGTTTTCAGGAGTTCCCGTACCTGCTGCCATCGCTCATATCGTCTCTGCCTGTTGACCTGCTGGTTCTGCCGTTCGCGCTCACTCCATGGAGGAACCGGTGTGGGTGGGGACGGCCCGTTGCTGCTGTCCTCGAGTCTTGCTGCCTGCGTGAACAGCCGATGATGCGGTGCAAGCGCATGGCGCAACGCCTCACTCAGGTTGCGCAGCAGATGCCATCGGTCAGCCACCTGAACAGCGTGAGGGGCCGCCCTGCGCGTGGCTTCGGCATAGATGCCGCCGTGGTCACGGCTCACGATCTCCGTGCCAGGATGTTGCCGCAACCACCTGGCCACAGTCTCAGCTTCCCGGTCCGGCAGCAGGTCAACCACTCTGCGCTTCTCTAGATCGCAGAGGATCGTGCCATAGCGATGGCCCCTCCTCCACGCCCAGTCATCGATGCCCAGCACGCGTGGCACCTGTACAGGCACGGTAGCTGCTCGCTGGTGAAGACCACGCAACAGCGTCGACCTCGCAGCCAGCGACCCAAGACGGCATGCCAGACGAGCTCCGGCACGGCCTCCCAGAGGAGCTGCGACAGGTTCGCAGCTCCATCTCGATCGCGCCATCCTTCGCGCGAAGACAGACCAGGGCCACTTCCGCGGTGTTCGGGACCAAGCATCCTTGCCTCATCAGCAGGTGCAGAGGCCGCCAGAGCTACCTCTGTCTTACGCTCCAAAACACCGGCCGAGAAGAATCACCAAATGTGCGCCAGAACCCATTTC
>CALMVL010000140.1 GCA_937873265.1 uncultured Granulicella sp. | reverse complement strand
CCCCGGAAGAGCTCTCCATGACCTCGCAGCCCCAGGTCCCCGGAGCCCCCGCCGTCTACCTCTTTCGCGAGGAAACCTCCGAAGACAATCTCCACATGTACTCGGTCTATGTCCGTTTGAAAGTACTCACCGAGGCCGGCAAAGAGCACGCCAACGTCGAACTCCGCTACTTCGCCGGGAACGTCTTCAACGCCTCCATCGACAGCATCGCGGGCCGCACTATCGAGCCCGACGGGCGCATCGTCCCCTTCACCGGCAAGCCATACGAAAAGCTCATCGTCAAGCAGAGCCGCGAGCGCTACATGGCGAAGGTCTTCACCATGCCCGATGTCGAAGTCGGCTCCATCCTCGAGTACCGCTACAAAATCCGTTGGGACGACCACTTCTACCAGGCCCCCGAGTGGATGGTCCAGTCCGAGCTCTTCGAGCGCAAAGCCCACTTCCAGTGGAAACCCAACAACACCAACCGCATCCTGAGTGATGGCCAGGGACGCCTTGTCAGCACCATCGCCTGGGCGCCCATCCTCCCTGAAGGCGTCAAGCTCGAACAAACGCAGCTTCCGCCCATGGGCCAGCACGACGGGCAAACCGTCTTCGATCTGGTCGTTCACGACATTGCTCCGCAGCCGGAAGAAGAGTTCATGCCGCCGATCTCTTCCTTCACCTATCGCGTCCAGTTCTATTACACCCCCTTCCGCAACGGAGCCGAGTTCTGGAAAAACGAGGGCAATGCCTGGGCTAAAAAGCAGGATAAGTTCATCGGACCCGGTCCAGCCGTCCGCAGTTCCGCCGCCGAACTGACCGCTGGCGCCAATACACCCGACGCACGACTCCGTAAGCTCTATGCCGCCGTCCAACAGTTCGAAAACACCGACTTCACCCGCGAGCGCTCGAACCAGGAAGAAAAGGCGGAAGGCCTAAGAGACGTCAGCAGCACCGACGACATCCTGCAACGCAAGCGCGGAGACAGCAATCAGCTCGCGGATCTGTTCATCGCCATGGCCCGTGCCTCCGGCTTCACCGCGTCGCCCATGCTGGTCACCAACCGCGACCAACGCATCTTCTTCCCGGGCTACCTCAGCTTCAACCAGCTCGACAACATCGTCGCGGTCGTCAACGTTGATGGTAAGGATCTGTTCCTCGACCCCGGCGCACGCTTCTGTCCCTACGGCCACCTCGCCTGGAAACACACCCTGGCGGGCGGCATTCGCGAGGTCGGGAGTGGCTCCGCCCTCACCGGCACGCCCGCAGAGCCTTACACCGACTCCCGCACCCAGCGCGTCGCCAATCTCACCCTGGATGAGCATGGCAGTGTCCACGGCACCATCAAGATGACCTACATCGGCTCCCCCGCCCTGCGCTGGCGCGAGCACTCCCTCAAAGGCGACGACGCCAGCCTCAGGCACGAACTGCAGGAAAGCGTGGAGCGCCTCATTCCCCGCGGCATGGAAATCAAGGTCGCCTCCATCGACAAGCTCGCCGACTACGAGCAGCCGCTCACCGTCAACTTCGATGTCAGCGGCACGCCCGGCTCCGCCACCGGCAAGCGCCTCCTGCTCCCGTCCGACATCTTCGAAGCCAACGTCACCAGCACCTTCCCGCACGAAAAACGCGAGGTCGGCGTCTACTTCGAGTTCCCCCACATGGTGCAGGACGCTGTCCGCATCAACTTCCCCCCCGCGCTCGCCATCGAGTCCATGCCCAAGTCCGACAAGATTCAGTACGCAAAGAACGCCGCCTATACCGTCACCACCGAACAGACGCCCACCAGCTTCACCCTTCGCCGCAACTTCCTGCTCGGCGAGATCATCTTCGTCCCCAAGGACTACCCTGACCTCCGCAGCTTCTACGGAAAGGTCGAAACCAAGGACCAGGAGACTCTCGTCCTCAAGCTCCCCGGCAACGAAACCGAAAAAGCGCAAGTCACCGGGGGTAGCGGCAACCAGTAGCGCTCCCATCCACAATCATCCCTTACGGTTCTGTCCGGCAGCGCCTGTCAGACGGCAAGGAACTCCTCCCGACGCCGAATCGCTCCCGTGAACATCCACGGAGGCGGATGCGCGACCCGTCGCAGCTTACAATAGCCATACCCATGCCGTGCCGACCGTCGACTCCTTCCTTCCTTCCAGCCGGCGAGCCTCTCGCATGACCACCGCCTCGCGCCGGCAGAACCTCCTCAAAACCGTCCCCGGCCTGCTCATCAGCGGCTTTTTCCTCTGGTACACCTTTCGCGGCATCCGCTTCGCCGAAATCCGCACACTCCGCTTTACCCGTCCCGTCTGGATCCTCGGCGTCCTCCTCTTCACTGCTGCCAGCTACACCCTCCGTTGTGTTCGCTGGCACGCCATGATGCGCTCGACCGGCGCCCGCTTCTCCACCTGCGCCCGCGTCCTCATGACCTCGCTCGCCGCCAACAACATCCTCCCGCTGCGCATCGGCGACATCATGCGCTGCTTCACCTACGCCGGCGACCTCGGCACCTCGCCCTCCGTCATCCTCTCCACCGTCCTGCTCGAAAAGCTGCTCGACATCTTCACCCTCGCCCTCCTCTTCACCGCCACCATGGGAGCGATCGCCAACCACGCCTACCGCCTCGCCGCCCAGATCTCGCTCGCCATCTCCGCCGCCGGTCTGCTCATCCTCATGTTCGGCGCCCGCCATCTCGAGCCGCCCCTCCGCGCCTTCTTCTCCCGCCACCAGGGCAGCGCAAAACTCGCCAAGCTCGAGCACTGGGTCCTGCTCGCACTCGACGCCCTCAACCGCATCGGCGTCCTCGGCTCCCTGCTTCTGCTCGTCCAGTCCGCCGTAATCTGGTTCTGCGAGGGCATGATCTACGTCTCCGCCATCGCCCTCGTCGGCCTTTCTGTCGACCGCGTCGCCCCCTGGCTCGCGGTCTCCTTCGCCAACCTTTCCTACATGGTCCCGAGCTCGCCCGGAGCCATCGGTCCCTTCGAGCTCGCCGTCAAAACCTCTCTCACCGCCCACGGTGCCGACGCCTCCCACGCCGCCATCTTCGGCCTCGCCATTCACGCCTGGCTTCTCGTTTCCGTCACTGCGGCCGGCGGTCTCATCTTCCTGGCCCATCGCTTCCAGACACCCCCGCACAAGCCGCTCCTCGAAGACGTCCAAAGCCTTCCCGCCGAACTCCCCTAGCATTCCCCGCACCACATCTCAGTCGCATCGGAAGATCATGTACCGAACCATCGAGCTCGCACTGCTCACCCGCATCTCCGCTCTCCTCGCCGACCAGTACCAGGTCACCCTTCCCTCCATCGCCGTCGAGCGGCCCCCCTCGGTCGCCCTCGGCGAACTCGCCCTGCCCCTCGCCTTCGAGCTCGCCAAACGCCTCCGCCGCGCCCCCCGCCAGATCGCCGCCGACCTCGCCACCGCACTCAACGCCCATCTCGCCACCGACCCCATCGCCGGCATCGCCGCTTTCGAGCCCGCCGGCGCCGGCTATCTCAACGTCCGGTTCGCGCGAGCCGAAGTCGTCCGCCGCATTGCCCGGGACGAGCACGCCGACCTCGGCGGACCCGGCTTCCGCCTCATCGAGCACACCAGCATCAATCCCAACAAAGCTGCGCACATCGGCCACCTCCGCAACGCCATCCTCGGCGATACCTTCCAGCGTCTCCTCCGCCCCGACACCTTCAAGTCCGGATGGGAGATCGGCGTCCAGAACTACATCGACAACACCGGCGTCCAGGTCGCCGATGTCGTCGTCGGCTTCGTCCACCTCGAAGGCCTCGATCTCGACCGCGTTCGCGAGCTGCTCACCGAGCTCCTTGAAACCAATCGCCGCATCGATTACGTCTGCTGGGACCTCTATGCCCGCGTCTCCCAGTGGTACACTGCCGACCCCGATCAAGCCGCGGTCCGCAAGCAACTCCGCCTCGATACCCTCCACGCACTCGAAGCCGGAAACAACGAGACCGCCCGCATCGCCGACCTCGTCGCCACCGCCGTCCTCCGTCGCCACCTCCTCACCATGGAGCGCCTCTCGATCGAATACGACTTCCTCCCCCGCGAAAGCGAAATCCTCGCCCTCCACTTCTGGGACGCCGCCCGCGCCCTCATGATCGAGCGAGGCGTCCTCTACCTCGAATCCGAAGGCAAAAACAAAGGCTGCTATGTCATGCGCCGCGCCGGCTCCGACTTCGACGCAGCCGAGCAGGGAAGCGACGGCGCCCCCGACGAAGACGCTAAAGTCATCGTTCGCTCCAACGGCACCGTCACCTACGTCGGCAAAGACATCGCCTACCACCTCTGGAAGTTCGGCCTGCTCCCCGGCAAGGACTTCGGCTATCGCCCCTTCCACGAGTACCCATCACACACCTGCTGGATCTCCACCCCAAACCTCGCCGGCAACCCCGGCCCCCCCACCTTCGGCCGCGCCGACC
>CALMVL010000139.1 GCA_937873265.1 uncultured Granulicella sp. | reverse complement strand
TCGCAAGGCGCCGTGATCAAGCTGGATCCCGAAGGGAAGCTGGTTTACGCTACGTTGCTGGGAGGAAGCAGCGGCTCTGCCGCGTACGCGATCGCAGTGGACGACCAGGGGAACGCGTATGTGGCCGGAGAGACAGGATCGCCAGATTTTCCAGTGACACCCGGAGCCTTCGAGACCGTCTTTCCGAATACCACATTAAACGTCAATGGCGTCTTTGACGAGACTGGTTTTGTCGCAAAGGTGAATGGAACAGGTACTGGCGTGCTTTACTCGACCTTTCTGGGAGCAAGCACGAACATCACGGCTATTTCTGTGGACGAGTCTGGTCACGCCTACGTAACAGGGTCAACCGGACCAGATCTACCCGTAACGGCGGGAGCTTTCAAGAGCAGTGCCGGACCGGCTTCAGGATTTGTGACGAAGTTCAATCGGACTGGCTCGGCTCTCGTGTATTCGACGTTCTTGGGAGGATCTTCGCTTGCGCTGGCTCTCGACAGAGCTGGAAACGCTTATGTCGCTGGGTATGACGCGTGCGGCAGTTTTACAACGACACCCGGAAGCTACGAGCCAACTGTCCCGGTAACCAATTGCTATTACGGCATCGAAGCTGCGTACTACATCGCCAAGTTGAATCAGACCGGAAGTGCGCTGGTATTTTCCACCTTTTTCCCGGATCAAATCACGGGCATTGCCGTAGACGATGTAGGGTCGGTCTACATCGGTGGAAGCACAACGCCGGCCGCTGACTTCCCCGTGACGCCGGATGCATTTCAGACTACGTCCGAGAAACCGTTCAACTATTACAGCATCGCGACTCTGTCGAAGCTGAACCGGAAGGGAAGCAGGCTACTTTACTCGACGTACTTGAGCGGCAATGACAACGACCTGACGCAAGGGATTGCGGTAGACCGCTGGGGAGGCGTGTACGTTACGGGTTTGACCGCATCGACTAATTTTCCCGTCACCGGTAATGCGTATCAAAAGACGAACATCGCTGCGCCCATCCAGGCGTATAGCGGATTTGTGACCAAGTTCCGATTTAGTCTTGAGCTTCGCCGCGATCTGCTTGGTTATTAGAGTGGATCTTTCCAAGGGGACATGGCGCGAAGTGGAGCAGATCCAGTTCTGCTGGGGTACGTGTTGATCGAGACTACCGCGACATAGCACGGGTGCAACCAGCGCTTCCGCTCGGCAGCAAACGACGGGATCGGCATCGAGCTCAGCGAGCGAGTAGCCCAAAAGCGCCCAGGCGGTAGCTTCGCTGCCGCTAACGGTTCTATGCTGCTTCACAAGCTTGCTTTCTTAAAGCAGCATCCCATCATCACACAAACGCCCAGGAGGGCGCCTATGGCACGACAACCGCCCTCATCTCAGCCAGATTTCAGCGCTGAACCTGATGCTGTTGATCTGATTCGGTTCAAAAAGAGTCTTCTTCAAATAGGCTTCTTCGGGGCGCACGAAAGGCGTGGGAAACATCTGGCCTCAAGCCGCCGTAGTGAACTATGGGTGAACAGGGACGGGAGAAAGATCAAAGTTTCAGCGGAGTTCCGATCCTCGGATGTACTCGGCTTCCTCTACTGCAGATCGTGACAAATACGTGGGATTCATGAAGCTCTTGATGGAGATGAAGCTCAGAATGGGAGTCATCTCCAATCTCATCCGATTCTCCGGATACAGCCTCTTAAAGGGTCGTCATCCAGTGCAATTCGGCGCTAGAACTACGAGGCTTTGAACAGCTGGGGCAAGCGAATGGCTGACACAACGATCACCTCCGAGCAGGTGATCTACTCATCGGTACGTAAGCGATACATAGATAAATATTCCATGTGTTTCGTAGCTTCACACGCCTAGGATCGAGCAATCTTATATTCGGATAAGACAGAAACGTTCTCTATCTGTGGTTCTACGTGAGCCAGGAGAAGAAGGTTGAGAAGGACTACGTCGAGAATGACAAGCAGAACGGCAAGGGCAAGACAAAGCGGGTTCCCTGCGGGAATGACAACAAGAAGGGCAAGACAACGGAGGGCAGACGTGCGGGTTTTTGGTTCCTGCTCTTTTTGGCGTGTATGGGCTACATGACGGGTGGGGCTTCGATGCCGAGCAGGGCGAGCGTGCGGGTGAGTTCGCGTTCGGCGAGG
>CALMVL010000138.1 GCA_937873265.1 uncultured Granulicella sp. | reverse complement strand
CTGGACCCAGAAGAGCTACTATGACCCGCGCAAACGCTAATCAGTGGTTCACCGATGCCGGGGCCGCGAACAGCATCATCCCCATCGCTCGCTTCGTCGGTCCCACGATGTTCGCGACCAAGACCCGAGGGTACGGAGTCCTGTTCGAGCTTGCCGGTGTAGACGAAGAAGGTCTCACCGATTCCGAGTTGGAGGCCCGGGTTCGAGCCATCGAGATGGGCCTGCGCGGCCTGCCCGACGACTCCTCGCTCTACCAGTACATGCGGGTCACGTCCGGGTTCGACATCCCCCGGCAGGACAAATACACCGATTCCATCACCCAGTCCTTCGTGGATCACCGCCTCGACTTCCTCAAAAAGACAGCCAACTTCCGCCGCATCGACCTTCACTGGTGCCTGGTTTTCGAGCCCAAGCTGGCGAACCCGTTCGAGGCCAAACCGAAGGACCAGGCCGACGAGAATGCGCGGTTGATCAGTCAGCTCCAGAAGGCGGCAACCATCCTCGAAACACACCTGAGCGGCGTTGTCGGCCTCAAGCTCCTGGGCAAGGAACGAGTGTTCAAGTTCTTCCGCGAGCTGTTCAATCTGGAGGAGTGGGCGGGTCACACGCCCCTCGTCTCCGACCTCGGCGTAGACCAGCAGATCGTCAACAGCGCCGTTTCCTGGCAGGGCGATCACCTCAGGGTAGGGAAGCGGCATGTGCAAATGTTCTCGCTGACTTCCACGCCCGCCGCCTCTCAGCCGTGCCTGTACAACGGCGTCACCAATCTGACCTGCGACAGCGTGCTTTGCACCACATGGCGGCCGCAGTCGACCTCCACCGTGCGCAAGGAGATCAGCGCCCAGGAGAAGTGGATCGACTTCTTCAAAGTAGGGATCTTTCAGCGTGTCATGGCCGGCAAGAACTTCGCCGCGCTTGACCAGGGCGCGGGCGCGAAGGCAGCCTCCGAGGGTGTCGATGACCTCGGCCTGGTGGTCAAGGAGCTGAACAAGAAGGCCCAGGGCAAGTACACGGTCACTCTCCTTCTCTCGGCCAGGAATGCCGAAGAACTGCGGGAGAACACGCCAGTCGTGCACCGGACTTTCGTGGATGCCCAGGCGACCGTGATCGAGGAAACGATCGGGAACCTGTCAGCGTTCTACGCTATGTTTCCGTGCAACCACAAGTACAACGTCTTCCCCCTCTGGCTGGGCGAGGATCATCACGCCCGCCTGTCGCCAGTCTTCGCCCCCAACATCGGCCACCCACTATCGGACGACCTCGACGGCGAGTACCTGAACGTCTTCGAGACCCGGCAGGGAACACCGTTCTTCCACGACGCCTACGTCGGCGGTGTGCGGGTGCAGCTCACCATCGGGCCGACCGGCACCGGCAAGTCGGTGCACACCAACCAGATGCTTGGTCTGGAGCGGAAGTACAACGGCTTCACCTACATCTTCGACATCGGCAACAGCTACGAAAGCATGGTGGAGCTCTACGGCGGGAAGGTCGATCGCATCGGTCTGGACGGCCCGCGCGTCAACCCGTTCGCTCTCGAGAACAACGAGAAGAACATCAAGTTTCTGTACAACTTCGTCAAAATGCTCCTCACCAACGGCGGCGCTACCCTTTCGCCCGAGGACGAGGACACGGTTTTCAAAGAGGTGCAGGGCATGTACCTCATCGACCGGAAGATCCGCCGGCTCTCGAACCTGCTCCTGCCGAAGCACCTCAGCCGGTATCTGGCGAAGTGGGTGGGAACCGGCGTCTACAACGCGATCTTCGACAACGTCGAAGATTCGCTCAGCCTCCACAGGATCCAGTGCTGGGACTTCGCGGGTGTGTCCAAGGACTACCCCGACCTCATCGAGCCGTTGATGGTGTGGCTGCTGCGCCGGATCGATGACGTGGTGTACGACCCCAAGAACCTCGGCGTCCCCAAGCATGTCGTCATCGAGGAGATCTTCTCCGCCATGAAGAACAAGCTTCTGCTGGAGGGCGCTCTGGCCAGCATCAAGCAGGTTCGCAAGAACCTCGGTGGCGTCACCCTCATCGGCCAGTCCGCGAACGACCTCGGGGAGAACGCGGACAGCATCGTGAACTCCTGTACGTCGTTCCTCCTGCTGCCAGACGCGACATTCAACCGCCAGTTCTACGGCGAACTCTTCAAGATGACGGAACAACAGTTGAACCTCTTCGAGAGCCTGGGGCCCCGCGAGGGGCTGTTCATGCGCCGCGACGGGATCACCAAGGTGGTCACCCTCAACCTCGACCCGCGCAGCTACGCGATTTTTTCGACCAAGCCCAAGGACAGAGCCCGCCGCGGCCGCTTGATCGAGAGGTGGGGCCTTGAGGACGGCATCACCCGTTTCGTCGCCGGTGAAGACGCTTAGCAGTCCGCAACGTCCCAGCACTTCAATAAACCTTCCCAAGGAGATCGACCCATGAAAGTCCCTCACCTCATCACAGCAAGCGCCCTCTTCGCGGTCTCCGCTCACGCTCAGCAGAAAGCCCCCAGAACCGTCCAGGTGAGCGCCACCACAGCACCTCCGGTGATTCGGACCAGCCTCAACGAATCGACGCTCTTTGAGCTGCCGGCCGAGGAGAAGGTCGCCACCGTGTTCGGCGGCAACACCGACGACTGGATCTTCAACGCCGGTCACGTCCCCAGCCGCTTCATTTCGGTAAAGCCGAAAGCAGCGGCGGCGAAGAGCAGCACCAACGTCCACATCATCTCCGACCACGGCAATGAGTACACCCTTGAGCTGAAAGAGGTATCAGCCGAGGGCGGAGGCTTCGATTCGACCGTTTTCCTTGAGCAGACCGACAAGGAGGCGCAGAAGAAGATGGCCGACGCCCCCGTTTTCCTTCCGGCAGCGGAGGCGAAGGAGAAGGAAGACCGGCTCGAAAGGGAAGTGGCCGAGGCCCAGGCGACTGCCGCAGCTGACAGGAAAACCGCCGAGATCGCCCAGGAGAAGTACCAGAGCACGTATCCCAGCAACCTCCACTTCGATTACCGCTGGGACGAGTCGAAGGCGCGCGCCTTGGGTGTGCGGCAGATCTGGGATGACGGCAAGTTCACCTATATCCAGGGCAAGTTCGAGGAACCGCCGGTGGTCTACGAACTGAAGGATAAGAAGGGTTCCCTCATCAACTTCGAGTTCGCGAACGGCCTCTACACCGTTCCCAAGCTCCTTCAGAACGGGTACGTCGCCATCGGCAAGTCGAGGGTTGAGTTCCACCGGCAGGAGGCGAACTAATGGGAACCGTCCCCGTCGTCCCATCCGGGAAGCCGCCCATCGGCAGAACCATGCCCATCGTGCTTGTTCTGACGGGTGGAGTCGTTCTCATCGGCGCTTCCACGGCCTACAACACCATCACGGGCGGCCACAAAAGAGAAGCCGCGAAGAGCACTCTGCCATCCCGTCCGTCTACTGCCGATACCCAGCAGGTCAGCGGCTTCGAGAAGCAGCAGGCGTTGATTCAGAAAACGGATGCGCAGAACGCGCAGCTCCAGCAAGCAGTCGCCGCTCTCCAGGCTCAGGAGCAGGGCATGCAGGCGCAAGAACAAGGAGCCCTCCCACCTCCGGAGTCGGACGCTACAGCTCCCATGACACCTGCGCAGAGCGCCGCGATCTACGGCACCAGCCAAAACGCCCCAAGACAGACGTCGGGCCAATCGGAGGCTCGCGCACAGGCGAAGCAGAAGGCCGCGGAGCTTGAAAAGCGTCGCCTGGACGCTCTGAACAGCGACACCGTGGCGATCGACTTTCAGACACACGAGTCGAAAGTGGAAGGCGAGTCTCCCTCCGTCACTGGCCCAACTGTCACCGGGCCCACCGTAGCCGCCACTCAATCCATCAGCGAGGAGCCGGCTACGCCCGAGGAAGCTCACAAGCCCGAAGAGAAGAAAGACACGAATGCGTTGGCCGGGTACGACTTCGATCAGTACGGCGGGAAGCTTTACCGCGTCTTCGAAGGCACAGTTCTTGAGGGCGTCGTCACCAACCACGTGGATGGCAGCATGGCTGGCCCGGTCCTGCTGATGCTCACGACCGATTACTACTCGCATGATCGCCAGAACCTGCTTCTTCCCCAAGGGACACGTCTCATCGGTTCGGTAACGGCGGTGGGCAGCCAGCAGCAGCACAGGCTCGCCGTCGTGTTTCACCGCGCGGTCTGCCCGGACGGATTCTCCATCGACATCGACAAGTACGCGGGGCTCGATCAGATCGGGACCACTGGCCTCGCCACCAAGGTTGACCACGGCTATCTCCAAGCGTTCGCCGCTGCCGCCGCGATCGGGGGCCTGGGAGGACTCGCGCAGATCGGCAACAGCGGGAGCGTTCTAACCCCCGATAGCCAAATCCGCAACGGCATCTCCGCGCAAACCAGCCAGGAGGGCGAACAGGTGTTGAATCACTTCCTCAACCGGCTGCCGATCATCACGCTCAAGGAGGGTACGCGAGCGCGGGTCTACATCGGCAAAGACATCCTCATTCCCTCCTACGCGGAACATCGCGTCAACCCGACGCTCTAAAGGAGCCCCATCCATGAAGAAACTCCTCACCACCCCATACCTGATGATCGCAGGCGGCCTCGCCACGCTCGCGGCATCGGTCCCCGCGCACGCGCAATTCGGCGGCGTCGTCTTCGATCCGACCCAATCCAGTCACGCGGTCGAACAGATCATCCATGAGGAGAAAGGTCTGGTGTACCAAGCACAGCAGATCGCGCAGG
>CALMVL010000137.1 GCA_937873265.1 uncultured Granulicella sp. | reverse complement strand
CCTACCCTCTCCCCATGTCCATCACCGTGTTCCCCGTCCTCACCGCCCTCTTTCCCGCCAATGAAGCCGCCTTCCTCGCCGCCTCCCGGCTCTTCGACTCCGGCTTCGCCCCCGACCAGATCCAGCCCATCTTCGGCGCCACCCGGCCCAACCCAGGCACCCGCCAGCCCCGCGCCGCCGCCATTATTCTCCATCCGCACCACCGCGCCGACGAAGCTCGCACCATCCTTCTCGAGCACGGCGCCGAACTCGTCTAAACCACCGTTCGCCGCTCCGCTCCCAACAGCTCACAGCGCCCCGGATGCAATTACCAGCATTACCCCGAAGCCATCATCGGCGTGAGCATCTCCGTAACTCCCTGGGCGGCCTGCTCCGCTCCCACCCGATCCTTCATCCGCACCCACTGCCTCGCCGCCCCGTACATCGCCCCGGCAACTGCCGCCGCCAGCATCTCAGGAGCCAGCCCAGACTTGGGCGGGTGCCGGTGAACGCCATCCAGGATCATGCGCCGAACGATCCCCACCATTGCCAGCTCCAGATGCTGCGCCACCTGACGCTGCTCAAAGCAGAACGGGATCTCTGAAAGAAAGTCGCACACCGCCAGCGCAATTCCATACAGCGCGGACGGGCAAGTCCCATCAAATACCACTCCCCGACGGCGCAGAAGCTCCTCAAACCGACCCGCCACCATGCCTTCCAGCAGATCAAACTTGTCGACAAAGTGCGCATAAAACGTCGCCCGATTCAGCGTCGCGGCTTCTGTAATATCACCCACCGATATCTTCTCAAACGGCGTTGTCTTCAGCAGTCCTTCCAACGCCTGCTCCAGCATCTGTCGCGTTCGCCGTACGCGAGGGTCGACATACGCTTGCGTACATGGAGGCAAAGACGACATAGCAGCAGTGTACTACCCCGACATCTGTTGCTTTGTCGTCATCTGTATGCTCTACTAATCTCCGGCAGCCGTTGCACCCCAGCGTTTGTTTAGGAGTCGCATCTGAAAACCACCATCACCATCGCCCGCTACCTCCTCGGACTGATGTTCACCGTCTTCGGTCTGAATGGCTTCCTCCACTTCATTCCCCAGCCGCCGCCGGCTTCGCCCGTCGCCGTGCAGTTCATGACGGCCATGGCGGCTTCACACTTTTTTGTCCTGGTCTTCGTTGTCCAGCTCCTCGCCGGTATCCTCCTGCTTGTCAACCGGTTTGTCCCATTGGCTCTCGTGCTGCTCGCGCCCGTCCTCGTCAATGTCTTCAACTACCACATCCTCATGGACCCCTCCGGTCTCCCCGCCGGCGTCGTCGCCCTTATCCTTTGGTGCCTCGTCTTCTACGGCGTTCGCGGAGCCTTCGCCGGCATCCTGCGCCCGACACCCACCCCAACAGAAATCTAGATCGATCAACCGCGTCGCACGTCTGTTCTCTAGCGCATTTCGCGTTTCCCCTTCGGGCGCTCCCACCACCCCGGCCACCGTCTCTTCAACCAACGATCGAGGTCCCTCTATGCCCAGCCTTCTCGCTATCGAGTCCAGCCCCCGCGGCGACTACTCCATCTCCCGTCAGCTCACCTCCAAGTTCATCGAAGACTGGAAAGCCCAGCACGCCGGCGGCAACGTCGTCGTCCGCGACCTCCAGAAGACGAACCTCCCCTTCGTCGACCTGCCCTGGATCGCCGGTGCCTACACCCCCGCCGAGCAGCATTCGCCCGAGATGAAGCAGGCCCTCGCCGCCTCGAACGAGCTCATCCCCGAGCTCATGGCCGCCGACCACATCGTCCTCGGCACCTCCATGTACAACTTCTCCATCCCCGCCATCCTCAAGGCTTACATCGATCACATCGTGCGCATCGGCGTCACCTTCACCTCCTCCTACGAAGGCCTCGTCAAGGGCAAGAAGCTGACCATCATTCTCGCTTCCGGCGGCGTCTACACGCCCGGTTCACCGACCGAGGGCTACAACGTCGCGATCAGCTATCTCAAGCAGGTCTTCGGGTTCATCGGCATCACCGATGTCACCGTCGTCCTCGCCGGTGGCACCGCCGCGGTCGACATGGGCAAGGCCAAGCTCCCCGAGCTCATCGGCCAGTTCGAGCCCGCCGTCGCCGAAGCCGCTCGGGCTTAGTTCACCCGGAGCCCAGGTTCAGCAGCACCATCCTGCCTGGGCTCCTCCCACTTGCGTCTTCCCCGATACACCTGAGATCATCGACCCGTCGCGCCGGGCCCACTCCATCTCTCAGGAAAAGTCCGCATGACCCGTCTCCAGCGCTTTCTCCTCGGCCTCGTCCTTCTTCCCGTTGGCCTCCTCGCCGGCACAGACACCTTTGAAATGATGGGCAACATGCCTGCCAATGCCGTCGCTCCCCTTCCTACCTTTGTCGGCTACTGGCAGCCCCTCGACACGTTCATGGAACCGCGCATGCCGATCTTTACCGGCATCATGTTCCTCCTCTTTCTCATCGCCATCGCCGCCTTCTGGCCGCAGCGCCACCGCGCCATCTTTTTCACCCTCGTCGCCACCTTTCTTATGGAGCTGGCCGCCACCCTCTTCACGGTCCTCCATCAGATCCCAGTAAACCGGGCCATCCGCGCCCTCGACCCCGCCCACCTCACGGACATCCCCGCCGCCGAGTCGCTCCGTCAGGCTACCCTCCACCACTTCAATCTCCTGAGCGTGCTGTGCATCTCCGCCTTCATCTGGCTGCTCTTTGTCGCCGTGATGTCCGCCGGCGAACCCTCCGGTCACTCGTCAGAACTCGCTCGCTAACCAGGCAGCGCAGACCCGAGCTCCAGCAACACGGCTCCGCTGCCGTGGTCGAGAGCGATCGCTCCTTTCCGAAGGAAGCCGCGTTTCGCATGCAGCAGCCACTTCACTCAGGGACGGCTGCGGCTTCGTCCGACCGGTGCCGCCCAAATCCTCGGTTCGGTGCCTGTGTTACCGCAGCTTCAGCGTCGTCAGCGCAAACAGCGCAAACACGAGCGCTAAAATCCAGAACCTTGCAATGACCTTCGACTCACTCCACCCCATCAATTCGAAATGATGGTGCAGCGGGGCCATCTTGAAGATTCGCTTTCCCCCGCGCAGCTTGTAACTGCCCACCTGCAGCATCACGCTCAGCGCCTCCAGAATAAAGACCCCCCCAATAAACGGCAGCAACAGCTCCTGCTTGATGACCACCGCCACCGTCCCGATCGCCCCACCCAGCGCCAGCGATCCCACATCGCCCATAAACACCTCCGCCGGATGCGCGTTGTACCAGAGGAAGCCGATCGAAGCCCCCACCATCGAACCGCAGAAGATCGTCAACTCACTCACCATCGGCATGCGCTGAAGCTCCAGGTAATCTGAAAAGACCACGTGCCCACTGACGTAGGTCAGCACCGTCAGCGCGCCGGCGGCGATGATCGTGCATCCGATGGCCAGCCCATCGAGACCGTCCGTCAGATTCACGGCGTTGCTCGCGCCGGTGATGACCACGGCGACAAACGCCACAAACGGCAGAAACCCGAGCCACCACAGATGCCGCGTCGGCGAATCCGCCAGCCCACTCATCACCAGGTCCGGCCGGAACCGCTTCAAAAATGGCACCACCAGACGTGTCGAGTAGTGGCCGTGCGCCTCCATCCACACCAGCACCAGCGCCACCGCCGAGCTCGCCAGAAACTGCAGCGCCAGCTTCTGCCGCCCGGTCAGCCCCAGGTTCCGCCGATGCACCACCTTGATGTAGTCATCTGCAAACCCGATCGCTCCAAACGCCGTCGTCGACAACATCACCAGCCACACAAACGGATTCGACAGATCGCTCCACAGCAGCGTAGGGATCAGGATCGAAATGCAGATCAGCACCCCACCCATGGTCGGCGTGCCGCTCTTCTTCTGGTGGCTTTCCGGGCCCTCTTCGCGGATGTACTGCCCAATCTGAAACTCCCGCAGCCGCTCAATGACATACGGCCCGATCAGAAGCCCGATCAGAAGCGCCGTCAGGCTCGCAAAGACCGTCCGAAACGTCAGATACCGGAAAATGCGAAACAGCCGGAAGTAGGGAAACAGCTTCTGGTACAGCAGCCAGTAGAGCAACGCGAAACCGCCTCTTGTCAGCGAGCCGGAGACGCCCGCGAAGTCTCCGTTATCTTACAAGTCAACTCCGGCCGGCTCGCGGGTTCCCCCGAATGCCGAACCAGCGCGGAGACCTGCCTACCCTGCAAGCACCCCCAGCGCCCGCTCCAGCCGCACCCCCCGCGACCCCTTCAGTAAC
>CALMVL010000136.1 GCA_937873265.1 uncultured Granulicella sp. | reverse complement strand
GCGGTGGGGCTGGGCAGGAAAGTCACGTCGACGGCAAAAAGATTCTTGAGCGCATGACCAGCGAGACCGGCGGTCGGATCTTCGAGATCAGTCATAAGGAAACGGTTGCCGTCATCTATCAGCAGATCGCGGACGAACTGCGGTCGCAGTACCGCCTCGGCTTCACTCCCGACAAGGACACCGCCGTGGACGGCTATCACCAGGTTGATCTTTCGCTGCCGAAATCCAAGAACCTCTTTGTGCAGACCCGTGACGGGTACTACACCGGCAAGGATTCTTCGTCCTCCACGCCGCCCAAGGTCATGTAAAGTGTCGGGAAACGCGATACCGCCGCTTTCCGGCACTCGCAAGCCGCCATCACAGAGAGAAAAGGCATGGCACCGAATCGATCCGCCGAAGCTCGCGCCAGACGCGCGGCCCTGCTTCGCCGCCGCAACCTTACCGTCGCTGTTTGCGTTACGATTCTGGTCAGCATCGTCGGTGGAACCTCCTGGCTGCTTCGATCCCGTACGGAGCAGGCCGCGTTGGCCACGGACAGCCGCCTCCTTCCCGCTCCGCCCGATGCCCCCCACGGACCCATTGGCCCCAACCCCACCCTCTACTCCGACACAGCGGACGCTAGGTCCGACATCAACCGTTCGCTCAGTCGCGCCCGCGCCGAGCATAAACGCGTCCTGCTGAGCTTCGGCGGGAACTGGTGCGGCGACTGCCAGGTGCTGGAGATCTATCTCCATCAGCCGCCAAACCTGCAACTTCTTCAACAAAACTTTCTCCTCGTCCACGTCAACATCGGTCAATACGACCGGAACCTCGACCTCGCCGAACAATACGGCGTCCCCTTGAAGAAGGGCGTCCCCGCCCTCGTCGTTCTTGCAGAGGACGGCCGTGAGCTCTTTGTTCAAAGGACCGGCGAGTTCGAGCGCATGGCGCAGGTGGATCCCGCCTCGGTCACCGCCTTTCTCCAACAGTGGAAGAGCTGATCCGGTAGCATGGCAGCACATCCCGTGCCTGCCCGCGTTCAGCTCGCCGACTCGCCTCCAGCGCTCCGCCTCGCGCTTCGGCTTCCCGCCATGATGCGGCGCGCCTTCGCTCGCGCCTTTGCGCATGACGCTCCCAATATCGCCCAGTCCGCCGCGTATTCCGGTATGGTCGCGCTCTTTCCCGCGCTGATCGTTGCGGCCGCCATCATCGCCTTGCTGCCCGATACCGCGGCCGTTCGCTCCGAACTCTCCGGCTTTTTTAGCCGCATCCTTCCCGCCGATGTTCTGCCGGTCCTCGCCGGCTACTTCCAAAGCCGCGCCGGCCAACCCCATACCTCCCTGCACGCCCTGCTCCTTGGCATCCTGGTCAGCATCCTCGGAGCTTCCGGCGTCATCGCCACCTTCATGGAGGGCCTGCGCCGTGCCGCCGACCTCCCCTCCGATTGCTGGAGCTTCCTTCGTCGCCGCGCCCGCTCGCTGCTCCTGGTGCCGCTCTCAGTCCTACCCTTCGCGGCCGCCAGCCTCCTGGTCGTCTTCGGACACCTGCTCGGGCTATGGGTCGTCCGCCACGTTCCGGACGTGCTGCGTGCGCCGGTGTTTCTGCTGGCCATGCTTCTGCGCTGGAGCCTTTCGCTCATGGGCAGCATCGGCGTCATCGCCCTCTTGTATCAACTGGGAACCCCCACCCAGACGCGCTGGCGTCGCACGCTTCCGGGAGCGGTCGTCGCCACCGTTCTTTGGTTTCTCGCCACCATTGCCTTCGGCTGGTACGTCACGCGGTATGCGAACTACTCCCGCGTCTACGGCTCGCTCGGCGCGGGTATCGCCCTTCTTTTCTGGCTGTACCTCATTTCGCTCAGCGTCCTTTGCGGGGCGGAGTTCAACACCGTCTTCAGCACCGAGTGCGACCGTCCCGCGCGTCAACCCGCGGCTTCGGCGGCTGGTTCCCCCAACCCTGTTCCGTCCGCGTAGAATGAACTCCCAAACCCTAAGCGGGCCAACCCCGGAACGTTTCGACGACGACTCAGGATTTACTTCAACCAGCTGCAGAAAGTTGTTCCCGTGCCCATTGCCATGAACCCTGTCCCGTTGAACACCTCTATTTCGGACCAGACTGCCACCGCGACGCAGCTGCCCCGGACGCGCCCCGTCCGCCGCGCCAAAATCGTCGCCACCCTCGGACCCGCCACCAGCACGCCCGACATGTTCCGTAAACTCGTCCGCGCTGGCCTGGACGTCGCCCGGCTCAACTTTTCGCACGGCACGCATGCCCAAAAGGCCGAGCTGATTGACATGGTTCGCACCATCGCCCGCGAAGAAGCCAAGCCCATCTGCATCCTCGCCGACCTCCAGGGGCCCAAGATTCGCACCGGCAAGCTTAAAGACCACAGGCCGGTTCAGCTGGTCGCCGGCCAGCAGATCACCATCGCGCCCAGCGAGGTGGAAGGCACGGCCGACCGCGTCGGCACAACCTTCACGACGCTCGCCGAAAATCTCGAACCTGGCTCCCAGATCCTGCTCTCGGACGGCCTGATCGAACTCCACGTCGTCTCGATCCACGGCCCCGACGTCCTCTGCACCGTGATCAACGGCGGCGTTCTCGGGGAAAACAAGGGCATCAACCTGCCGGGGATCCCCGTCAAAGTGCCCTCCCTCACCGAGAAGGACGAGGAAGATCTCGAGTTCGCTCTCCGCCAAAATGTGGACACCGTCGCCGTCTCTTTCGTGCGCACGGCCGAAGATGTCCGGCACGTCAAGAGTCGCGTCGCCGAGCTCGGCTCCGACGCGTGGGTCATCGCGAAGCTTGAAAAACCCCAGGCAATCGAGCACCTCGACGAGATCCTCGAGATTGCCGACGGCATCATGGTCGCTCGTGGCGACCTCGGCGTCGAAGTCCCCCCCGAAAAGGTGCCGGCCATCCAGAAGCACATCATCCGCCGGGCCGCCGACTACCGCAAACCAGTCATCACCGCCACCCAGATGCTTGAATCGATGATCGACAATCCTCGCCCCACCCGCGCCGAAGCCTCCGACGTTGCCAACGCCGTCTACGACGGAACCGATGCCGTCATGCTTTCCGCCGAATCCGCCGCTGGCAAATACCCCGTTGAAGCTGTGGCCATGATGGCCAAGATCGTCGTCGAAACCGAAGCGCAAATCCGCCTCGAACCGGCGCCTCCACTCAGGCGTCAGCGCGGTCCCCGCCTCTCCGTCGCCGAGACCGTTTGCGAGTGTATGGCCCACGCGGCCGAAGAGCTGGATGTCGCCGCCATCGCCATCTTTACCGAAACCGGCGGCACCGCCCGCCTGCTCTCCAAATACCGCCCGGACTCGCCCATCTTCGCTCTCTCACCGTTCTCCAAAGTCATCCACCGCACCATGCTTCTCTGGGGAACCACCCCCATCCTGTGCGACCGGTTCCAGGACACCGATAAGCTCGTCAACATGGCCGAAGATGTGCTCGAGCGTCTCGGCTACGTTCACCGCCGCGAGGTCGTCGGCATCGTCGCCGGAACCCGCACCCGCTCCGGAGCCACCAACTTCATGCGCCTCCATATGGTGGGCGACCGCGACCTCGAACCAACCAGTTGAGAGACGGTTAGGGTCGTCACGCTGCCGCCGCCGCGTCCCTGCTGCTTCGCCGCTGTTGTTTTGTCGTGATCTTGAGCGATCCGTAGGGTCCGTGTACCGCAGGCCCTGCCCGTTGCGTGTGCGCCCTCTTAAAAGCTTTCCAAGCGTCCCCGCACGATTGTGTCCTTCGCCTTACAAAAGTAGTGCCAGCTCACCCCGCTGTCATCGGTGGCATCCCAGCTCTCCCCCGCCGAACATGTGTCGTGCGAACTTCCGGGCGTTCCCCGAGTCGTCGTCCACGTGTCCGCAACCGCATGCATGTTTGAAAATTCCAGCGCATGCGTCGCCGGCACATACCGCAACCCCGAATCATCCCCATTTCCAGGCTCAATCGCCACCAGGAAAAACGGCGTCGCATTGCTCTGCTGGTGATGCAGTGGGTGTAGCCGCAGAATTGAGCCATTCGTGATCCACTCCGCATCAAGCACGTTGCGGAACGCCCCATCGGCCCGCAGACACATCCACGGCGCAACATGCGTCCCGCCGTACCCCAGCAGCTTCGCGTCCGCCTCCGCGTTGCTGCACCGAAACGCAATTTTGCCCGGCGCCGCCACTGCCCCGCCGCCATTCGCAAACACCACCCCGGTTGTGTTTGTCGGCACATCGATCTCCGGCGTGTACTGCGTCTGCACCTGCTCGCCCGCACTTCCCGTTAGCGCCAAATGCCAGTGAAACTGCTCCAGCTCGTCCCCTGGCGCAAAGGGCGCAAGGTTGGGAGCCAGCGCCACATTGCCTCCATCCGGTCGACCGGTGTCCGGGTTCACCACCCGCACCGTCTCCGCAATGGGCACCAGCCGGTACGCCCCATTGTTGAAGCGCGCCGTGCCGCCTGTCCCCATCGCCGCATCCGGCCCGGCGTCCGCATACGTAAACGCCGCTCCACGCTCCGTCAGCCGCTCCAAATGCAGCGGCCCCACGCTCGACGCGGGACTCTTGCCATCGCCCAGCGTCACCTGCAGCCCATTCATCTCCCAGCACTCCCTACCCACCAACTCCATCAGCATCACCCCGCTCTTGCGCGTTCGCGAGCCGACCGGACACTGCATCGACAGGAACGCATTGGAGCTCTCGTTCTGGCCCAGATGTGTCTGCGGATCCAGCCACACCGTCTCTGCCGTCCTGCTTCCAAAGATCGGAATCACCTGCCGGACCGGCGTTTTGAAGTTGGGCAAGAGCGAGACCTCATCCGCAACCAGCGAAATTCCCAAGCCACACGTTCCACCGACCGCCGCCGCGATCGGCCCACTATGCTGTTTCCGCAATCGCAGCCCCACATGCGTCCCATCCACGATCAGATACGGCGCCATCTCGAAGTTTGCGCCGCCAAAGTCCGCCAGGCACATCACACCGTGCGCCGCAAGTCCAGCCGTTGATCCAACAAACCCCCGCGGCAGATCGGCTGCGGCTACCTCCACCGTCACCGCGCCCGGATCGACCTCGCCGACCCGCGCCTCCGGAGCCGACACAATCTTCAGCATCGTGCTCACCGGCAGCTTCCCGCCGGAGACCTGCACCTCCGTAAAGGCTGTCTCCCGATCCAGCGCCGCCCCTGTGATCACTCCCGACCCCATCACCGCCCGCGAGATATCCCCGACAAAGCGGCCTTCGCCTGAAGCTCCCCAAGCCTCTGCATCCGCAACCGACACCAGCTCCGACCCACGCGTACATCCCTTCGCACACTTTCCCGTGGGCACGTACGGTGTCTCCCGCACCTGCGTGTCGAACAGGTGTGCGCCCTCGTCGGACGAGTCTCGCATGCCGTTCGCATGATTCAAAAACCGAGACCCAATCAGGCAATCCCCGACGCCAAAGCAGTTCTGCGTCGCCTCCACCAGCACATGCTGCCCCATCGCGCTGTACGTCCCTGTCGTTTTCGATCCCAGGTACGTGGTCTTCCCAAACGATCGCACCGGCTCGTTCGAACCGCCCGAGTACGCCGTGCTCTCAAGCTCCAGCGTTGTCAGTTCCTGGTTGGGATTCCTGTTCGCCTGGTAGAGCTCCGCCTCCGTCGCCGTCCAAAAGCTGCGCGCCACCAGGCAGGCGCTCGAAACTCCGTTTTGCGGCGAAATCGGATTCTCACACCGCCAAACCTGCGGCGCGGTCGCAATCACCGGCGCAACCGGCTTCGGCGCCTCCGCAGCTTGGCCGAACGCCATCGTCGCCAACAGGGGAAGGGAAGCAGCAAACCGCACATACCGTCGCATCATCGGCCCGATCTCCACCGGTCCAGCCTACCCCGCCCCGTAAAATCGGAAGCATGGGCCGCATCCACGTCCTTTCCGACCAGGTCGCCAACCAGATTGCCGCCGGCGAAGTGGTCGAGCGACCCGCGTCCGTGGTCAAGGAGCTGCTCGAAAACTCGCTCGATGCGGGAGCCACCCGCATCCGCATCGACGTCGAAGCCGGCGGCCGCAAGCTCATCCGCATCACCGACAATGGCCATGGCATGGTCCGCGATGACGCCCTGCTTGCCTTCGAGCGCCATGCCACCTCCAAGCTCCGCACCTCCGACGATCTTCTCTCGATCAGCACCCTAGGCTTCCGTGGCGAAGCCCTGCCCTCCATCGCCAGCGTAGGCCGCCTCACGCTCGAAACTCGCGCCACCAACGAAGCCGGTCAGCCAGCCGAGGAGGCCGGCACCCTCGTCGAGATCGCCGGTGGCAACATGCTCCGAGCCGATCCTGCCGGTGTCCCCGTCGGCACCACGATCACCATCCGAGACCTCTTCTTCAACACCCCTGCCCGTCGCAAATTCCTCAAATCCGAGCAGACAGAGCTGTCCCACATCGCCGCGCTGGTCACCCACTACGCCCTCGCCCACCCCACCCGCCACTTCGAACTGCATTCTTCCACCCAAGCCCTGCTGATCGCGCCGGCCGTCAGCAACTCCGCCGATCGCCTCTTCCAGATCTTCGGCCGCGACACCGTGCAACTCATGCTTCCGCTCGCCGCCGAGATGGATTTTCGCCGCGCCGGCCTCCCCGATCCCCCACCCTGGAAACGCGACGAAGACTACGAACCGCCCAACCCGGGCTTCCTCCGCATCTCGGGCTTCGTCTCCAAACCCGAGCTGCAAAAGCTCAACCGCAACTCGATCTACGTCTTCGTCAACCAACGTCTGATCCGTGATCGCCTCATCCTCCACGCCCTCACCGAGAGCTACCGCAACATCCTCCCGCCCACCTCTTTCCCCGTCGTCCTCCTCTTCCTCGAGATGCCCCCCGAAGAGGTTGACGTCAACGTCCACCCGGCCAAAACGGAGGTCCGCTTTCGCCAGCCCGCCTTCGTTCACGACTTCCTGCGCGACACGGTACGCACGGCCCTTGTCCAGGCTCGGCCTGTCGCCTCCTTCGCTCATGCTCTGACCGGCGGCCCCCACGATCCCGCCTCCTCCCTCCATATCGACGTCAGTCCCTTGCCCGGCGAGCCCAGCCCCGACCGCGTCGTCCGCTCCGTTCCAACCGCCCATCAAGCCAATCTCTACGCCCCCGCAGCCGCAGCCGCCTCCGGCATCGACCGTCCATTCTTCCAGCCCAATCTCCCCCGCACCAGCTTTCCCCAAACTGTCGAAACAGGTCCGCAATCCGAGGCCGATCCCCAAGCAGGCGATGCCGTGCCGTTCTCCCTCGAAGCCGTCCAGCTCGCCCCGGCCGCCGCTCCCCTGGCCTTCGGGGAAGCTTCGATCCCAGTCGGCTATCCCGACCCTCACCGTTTTGAGCAACGTTCGACCCAACCTCCCGAAACGCCCATCCCCGGATCTCCGCACATCGCCGACACGCTCAACGCTCTCTCCACACTCAAACCACTCGGCCAGCTCCGCGACTCCTTCATCCTCGCCACGGACGACGAAGGCCTCTGGATCATCGACCAGCACGTCGCCCACGAGCGCATCCTCTTTGAAAAAGTCCTGCGCGAACGCGACACCGAGCGCCGCGAGCGCCAGCGCCTCCTCATGCCCCTGCTTGTCGACCTCCTCCCCGCCCAGATGGTCCGCTTCGCCGAGCTTGCCGAAGAGCTCGACCGCAACGGCTTCGAAGCCGAACCCTTCGGCCCCCGCACCCTCGCCATCAAGGCCGCCCCCGTCGGCCTCGAAGGCCCCGAGCTCGAACTCACCCTCGAAGACCTCCTCGCCACCACCGACCCCGCCGCCCAAACCGAAAACGCCGGCACCCGCGCCCGCCGCATCGCCGCTTTTTTTTATTTTAAGGCGTCCATCTAGATCAACACCCCGCTCGACCCCGCCAAAATCGCCTGGCTCCTCGAAGCCCTCGCC
>CALMVL010000135.1 GCA_937873265.1 uncultured Granulicella sp. | reverse complement strand
CTCGCCGCCCCAGCCGTCGCGCCGGCCGACGAGCTCTACAAGACCGCCCTCGGCGACTACATGTCTGCAAAATACCCGCTCGCCGCCTCCGAGTTCGCCGACGTAGCCCGCACCCATCCCGACAGCCCCCTCGCCGGCAACGCCGTCTACTACCAGGGCGAGATCGACTACCGCGCCGGCCGCTACGCCGCGGCCGCGAAAAACTACGACCGCGTCCTTGAGCAGTATCCCGATAACAGCAAGGTTCCCGCCGCCCATCTTCACAAGGCGCAGGCCCTCATCCAGCTCAAGCAGAATGAGGCCGGCATCCGCGAACTCCGCGCCCTCATCCAGCGCTTCCCCAATTCGCCGGAAGCCGTGCAGGCCCGCAGCAAACTCGCCGGCCTCGGCGTCCCCGTACGTCCCCACGCCTAAAACAGCTTCAGTCGAGACAAGGGGACGCGAACGAGGAAGTCGATCGAACGCGCACCCCTCCTGCCTGCGTCTCTTCTTCCGGTTCCCGAACGGAAGCTGCTTCTTACTCAATCCACCTCACCCCCGTAAGGGCCGTAAGATCCCCTCGATCTCCCGTCGCTCCGCCCCACGCAGCGCCAATCGCGGCAGCCTCGGAATCCCGCCAAAATACCCATTCACATCGCACCCGAACTTCACCCCCGTCACCCCCAGGCCTTCCTCAATCCCTTCAGCCGCCCGCGTCAGCCGCTCCTGCTTCTCCCGCGCCAGCCCAACATCCCCATCTTTCCAAGCCGCCACCACCTCATACGTGCTCTGCGGAGCACACGCGCCCAGCGCCGGCATCACCGCCGCCGCGCCCGCCTCCAGAGCCGCCAGCATCGACGAACTCCGCCCTGCCACCACCTGAAATCCCACTCCCTTCGTCCGCGTCTTCATCGCCGGTCGAGGCGGAGCCGTCGCCACCGCCGTCCCCGCCCCACTCAGCGCGTCCGCGGCGATGTACCCACCACCCTTCGGCTCGTCATTCCCCCGCAGCATCCGCCCCGTGACCGCCGCAAATACCGTTGTCACCGTCGCCTCGCGCCGCACTCCGCCCGTAGCCGCCCGAACCTCCGCAATGCGCCCGGCCGCTCCGTCCACCTCGAGCGCCCCCAGCACCTGCGGATGCCCCTGCATCTCCCCAACCACCTCCACCGGCAATGCCTGCCCCGATCGGCCGCCAATCAGTACCGGCAAGGGCGACCGATCCGCAACCATCCGAAAATACGTCAGCAGCTCCGTCATCCACCGCGCATCCCGCCGCGCCGCCAGCAGCTCGAAACTCGCCTGCACCACCGCCACATCGTACCGAGCCTCCGCCGCCCGCTCCGCCATCCGCAGCGTCTCCGCAACCGAATCCCGCCCCACTCCCGCCAACAGCACCTTCTCCGGGGCACACACCTCTGCCGCCGTCCGCAGCACCTCACCGCTCTCCTCGTCGGAAAGCATCGCCGCCTCTCCCAGGCTGCTCAGCGCCATCATCCCAGCCGCCGGCGTCAGCGAGTACCGCCGAACATTGTGCTCCAGCTTGCGCAGGTACAGTCGTCCATCGGGGTAAAACGGCGTCGTCAGCGGAATCACCAGACCATCAAGCAGCATCGTTCCATTCTAGAAGCCACTACGAAGCGGAGCCGGCATCCCGTCCCCCAGCGTGCAGCCTCACCCAAAAGGTGTACGCCCGCCACAGCCCAAATGCTCTACCCTCTTCCACAGGGCGAACATGATCCAGCGAGACATCTCCCGCGATAAATCCGTCGGCGACCTCGGCCGCGAGGCCTTCTGGTTTCTGACCCACACCCTGCTCGCCGTCGCTCTGCTCGCCGCTGTCGTCGGCGGCATGACCTTCATGCATCCCGATCCCGAAGCCAGCGCCCCCAAGATGCTCGCCACCCTGCTCGCCTTCTTCGTCCCCATGGTCGGCGGCTTCCTCATCTCCCGCCTGCAGAAAAACGACGTCTCCCAGTACGTCTGGATCTCCGGCCTCCTGCTCTTCTCTGTCGTCTGCGTGTGGGTGCTCGACCTGCCCACCGGTCCCGGTCTCTGCGAAAAGTGCGGCCTCGTCGAGCGTCTCTATCGCACCTTCTTTTTCATCGACGGCAACAGCGGCCTCATGGGCGGCGACGGCCTCCTCATCGGTGCCTGGCTACCCCTCTCCATGATCGGCTACGCCACCGGAGCCCGCTTCAGCGGCGAACGCTAGCCCCCCAACAACCAACCCCCTGCGTTGGCTATCGTCTGCAAAGCAGGTGGAGCGAACCCCACCCCGCGAAGCAGCCTAAACCGCCGCCGATCGCGCCGCATGCAGCTCCTGCAGCGTCTCCACCCGAATCCTGCCCTGCTGCAGCGAAGAGATCCCTTCCGCCGCAGCTCGAGCCGCCGCCAGCGTCGTAATCGTCGGAATCCGCGCAAGGACCGCCGCCCGTCGGATCGCCTTCTCATCAAAAAACGTATCCTGCCCCCGCGGTGTATTCACGATCAGCTGAATCCGATCCCCCTTGATCAGATCCACCACGTTCGGCCGACCTTCTTTCACCTTGTACACTCGCTCCGGATACAGCCCCGCCGCCTCCAGCACCGCCGCCGTCCCATGCGTTGCCACCAGGTGAAACCCCATCTCCACAAACTGCCTCGCCAGCACGACCAACCCCGATTTGTCGTGGTCGTTCACGCTCAAAAACACGGTGCCCTTCACCGGCAGATTCTGTCCGGCCGCAATCTGCGCCTTCGCAAACGCCTCGCCAAAATTGTCCGCAATGCCCATCACCTCGCCGGTCGACTTCATCTCCGGCCCGAGCACCGTATCCACCCCTGGGAACTTCGCCCACGGAAACACCGGTGACTTCACAAAAAAATGCGGTCCGAGCTCCAGGTCCCGCCCGCTCGCCACCACCTCCGGCAACATCTCCCGCAACCTCCGCCCCACCATCACCCGCGATGCAATCTTCGCCAGCGGAACCCCCGTCGCCTTCGAAACATACGGTACCGTCCGCGACGCCCGCGGGTTCACCTCAATCACAAACACCGTCCCGCGCTGGATCGCGAACTGGAGATTGACCAGACCCCGTACCTCGAGCGCCCTCGCCAGCCTCCGCGTGTACTCCCGAATCGTCCGGAGCACCTCCGCGCTCAGATCCACCGACGGCAGCACACACGACGAATCCCCCGAGTGGATCCCGGCCTCCTCGATGTGCTGCATGATTCCCGCAATCACCACATCCTCGCCATCGCACAGCGCGTCGACGTCCACCTCGGTCGCGTCTTCCAGAAAGTGATCGATCAGCACCGGCCGCTCCTGCGAGTACTCGATCGCCGTCGACATGTACTGCACCACCGCATCCTTGTCGTACGCAATCACCATTGCCCGCCCGCCCAGCACATAGCTCGGCCGCACCAGCACCGGATACCCCACCTGGTCGGCTCCCGCCGTCGCCTCCGCCACGCTCGTCGCGATGGCTCCCTTTGGCTGCGGAATCCCCAGCTCCTCAATCAGCCTCCCAAACCGCTTCCGATCCTCCGCCAGGTCGATCGACTCGGGCGACGTCCCAATGATCGGCACCCCCGCCTGCTTCAAGGGCAGCGAAAGATTCAGTGGGGTCTGCCCGCCAAACTGCACAATCATCCCGATCTCCGCCCCACCCTTCGCCTCATGCTCATACACCGCCAGCACATCCTCCAGCGTCAGCGGCTCGAAGTACAACCGGTCGCTCGTGTCGTAGTCGGTCGACACCGTCTCCGGGTTGCAGTTCACCATCACCGTCTCGTACCCATCTTCCCGGAGCGCGAACGCAGCATGGCAGCAGCAATAGTCAAACTCAATCCCCTGCCCGATTCGGTTCGGCCCGCTGCCCAGAATGATGATCTTCCTCCAGGCCGTCGCCGCAGCCTCATCCTCCTCGTCGTAGCAGCTGTAGAGATACGGCGTAAAGCTCTCAAACTCCGCCGCGCACGTGTCGACCAGCTTGTACACCGGTTCCACTCCCAGCCGTTTGCGCAGTGCACGCACCGTCCCCGTGCCCTCCAT
>CALMVL010000134.1 GCA_937873265.1 uncultured Granulicella sp. | reverse complement strand
AGGACCTGGACGAGGAGGTCTTCCTTGCGCATGACGAGGTTGGTGGCGTTGAGCGAGGCGAGCTCGAAGCCGTGTCCGTGGGTGATGGCGTCGGTGGGGCAGGCCTCGACGCAGTAGCCGCAGAAGATGCAGCGGTTGTAGTCGATGTTGTAGACCTCCGCGTATCGCTCGGCGGAGGAGATGCGGACTTCGGCGGTGTTTTCGGCGGCTTCGATGTAGATGCAGTTGGAGGGGCAGGCGGCGGCGCAGAGGAAGCAGGCGACGCACTTTTCGAGGCCGTTTTCGTCGCGCTGGAGCTGGTGCTTGCCGCGGAAGCGCTCCTGGAACTGAGCGCCGCGCATGGGGCCGGGGCCGTCGGGGTAGTTTTCGACCTCGGTGGGCTTGAAGGCCTCTTTGAGGGTGATGCTCATTCCCTTGACGATGGCAGCCGTGTTGCCGACGATGGACATAGACGAAGTATATCTCCCCGATGGCTGTGAGATCGCTCTCAGATGGCTGCGCCCTACCAGGCTGCACCTTTTACGTGCCGTATTGTTCGTGACCCAGCGCCAGATCGATGAGGGCTTTTTCTTCGAGGTCGTGGGCCTTCGCGGAGCCGGTTGCGGGGCTGGCGGTGGCGGAGCGTTTGATGCTGGTGACTGGACGGTTGTGGGCCATGCGACGGAGGAGGGGCATGACGTAGGTGAGGGCTCCCATGTTGGCGGGCTCTTCCTGCACCCAGACAATCTCTTTGGCGCTGGGGTGCCCGTCGAGGGCGGCCTGCAGCTCTTGTTCCGGCCACGGATAGAACTGTTCAAGGAAGACGATGGCGACGTCTGTCAGCTTGCGCTTGTCGCGCTCGACGCGGAGGTTGTGGCCGATCTTGCCGGAGCAGACGAGGACGCGGCGAGGGTTCTGGACGGCGCTGTCGGGGAGGACGTTGCGGTAGTGGTGCTCGGCAAAGGCGGTGACGTCGGAGGTGGCGTCGGGGTGGCGGAGCATGGATTTCGGAGTAAAGACGATGAGGGGTTTCCGGAGCGAGCGCATGACCTGGCGGCGAAGCAGGTGGAAGTACTGGGCCGCGGTCGAGGGCTGGCAGATCTGCATGTTGTCGTTCGCGGCGAGCTGGAGGTACCGCTCGATGCGGGCCGAGGAGTGCTCGGGACCCTGGCCCTCGTAGCCGTGCGGAAGGAGGAGCGTGATGCCGGAGAGGAGTCCCCACTTGGCTTCGCCGGCCGCGATGAACTGATCGATGATGATCTGGGCTCCGTTGGCGAAGTCGCCGAATTGCGCCTCCCAGAGCACGAGAGTCTCGGGATAGTCGCGGGCGTAGCCATACTCAAAGCCGAGGACGCCGGCCTCGCTTAGCAAGGAGTTGTAGACCTCGAAGCGGGCCTGATTGCGGCCGAGATGCGCGAGCGGAATGTAGCGAGCCTCGGTTTCGGTGTCGACAAGCACGGCGTGACGCTGGTTGAAGGTGCCGCGCTGGGAATCCTGGCCGGTGAGGCGGATGGGCGACCCGGCGTCGAGCAGCGAGGCGAAGGCGAGGAGTTCGGCGGTGCCGTAGTCGAAGGGTCGCTTACCCTCGCCCATCTCGATGCGCTGGTCATAGAGCTTCTGGATTTTTGGATGGATGTGGAAGTCGGCGGGAAAGGTGTCCATGCGGCGGACAAGATCGGTGACCTGGCTTGCGCTGATACCGGTCGTGACCTCATCAGCGGGATGAAAGGAGCCGCCCTTGTAGGGGGTCCAGTAGTCGGGGAGCTTGGCGAGGCGGGGGATGTGGTCCGCTTCTTTGGCGACCTTCTGGTTGTCGAGCAGCCTTTGTTGCTCCCGCTCGACGTCAGAGGTTGGGTCAACCCCGATGTGGGCGGCGTAGGTCTGGTAAAGGGGCGGACGGTCCTTGATGATGGCGTAGCGGCGAGGCTGAGTGACGGTGGGGTCGTCGACCTCGGAGTGTCCGTGCTTGCGGTAGCCGATGAGATCGATGACGATGTCGGTGTGGAAGCGAGCGCGGAACTCCGCGGCGATCTCCGCGACGCGCATCACGGCGTCAGGGTCTTCCGCGTTGACGTGAAGGACCGGGATGGGGAGACGCTTGGCGATGTCGGTCGAGAAGCGGGAGGAGTTGGATTCTTCGGGGATGGCGGTGAAGCCGAGGAGATTGTTGACGACGATGTGGATGGTGCCGCCGACGTCATAGCCGCGGAGGGTGGCCATGTTGAGAGTTTCGGCGACGATTCCCTGCCCGGCGAAGGCCGCGTCCCCATGAAGGATGAGGGGGAGGACGGAGTTCCAGCCAAGGGCGCCGATGCGGTCCTGTTTGGCGCGGGCGCGGCCGAGGACGACAGGGTCAACCGCCTCAAGATGGGAGGGATTCGAGGCCAGGTGAAGAGCGATGGTTTTGCCGTTGACGGCGTGAAACTCGCCGGTTGCGCCGATGTGGTATTTCACGTCGCCGCCGCCCATGGTGGAGCGAGGATCGACGTCTTCGAATTTCGTGAAGATCTCGGCGGGGGTGCGGCCAATGGTGTTGACCATCACGTTCAGGCGGCCGCGATGGCTCATGGCCATCATGGCGGTGGTGACACCGTGCCCGGCGCTGGTTTCGAGGATCTGATCGAGCGCGGGGATGAGGACGGTGAGGCCCTCGAGAGAGAAGCGCTTGGTGCCAAGATAGCGGGCCTGGATCACCTGCTCGAAGATGTCGGCCTGGATCAGCCGGGAAAGCACGCGACGTTGATCAACAGGGGGGGCGGCCTGCTCGATCTGACGCTCGAGCCACTCGCGCTGCCGGGTGCTGGTGAGGTGCATGAACTCGGCAGCGATGGTTCCACAGTAGAAGGAGCGGGCTTCGCGGGCGAGATCGCCTTCGGGAACGGTGACGGGAAAAGGCTCGGGTGGGAGGTATTGGCCGAGGGGGTCGAGCGAAGCCTGGAGGTAACCCCAGCGGCGAAAGATGTTGAAGACGGTTGCGCGGTCCTGGGCTGCGTCTGCGGTGGTGACTTTTTCTGGAGTGGCGACTCCTGCCTTGGCGGCCATCATTTCCCTCGATCCCTTGTGTATGCCGTATGCTTCGCGGGCAAAGTCACGCGACGGCATACCTCTATGCTAGACCTTTCGCGAAGCTTCCGGGCGGGTGTGTTGGCGGGTGATCCCCGGATTTCACCCTGGTTGATTACAACGAAGGTGGTAGGAGGATGAGAGGCGATGCCCGTGCAGGTTCGGAGTTAGGCTGATGCTATGCGGCGATGGGGCATGGCGGTGGTACTGGCGGGGTGCAGGATGGGGTTGGGGCAGACGGTCGAGGATCGCCCGTTACCCGATGTGCCGACACTGATGCGGGCGGTGGAAGCGAACCAGCGGGCGGAGGAGGACGTCGCGAAGCGATATCTGTATCACTCGGTGGTGACCCTGAAGCAGATGGACGGGCATGGCGGGGTGAAGCGGACAGAGGGCGCGGAGTATGACGTGTTCTGGGTCGGGGACGTGGAAGTCGAGCGGCAGACACGGAAGGATGGGCGTGACCTGACTGCAGAGGAGCAGAAGAAAGAGAAGGAGCGGCTGGACAAGGAGGTAGCCAAGGCGCGCGAGCGGCGGGCGAAGGTAGCGGCCAAGGGGGGCGAAACGGATCCGCGCGGCGACGAGGTCGTGACGGTTTCGCGGCTACTGGAACTGGGGCGGTTTACAAATGCGCGGCGGGTGGAGATGGACGGGCGACCGACGATTGCGGTGGACTTCGCAGGCGATCCGGCGGCAAAGACACGGAACCGGATGGAAGCGGTGATTCGCGACATGGAGGGCACAGCGTGGATCGATGAGCAGGACAGGGTGTTGCGGCGGGCAGAGGGGAGGTTTGTCCGGCCATTCAAGGTGGGCGGCGGACTGGTGGCGGATATCAAGCAAGGAACAAGCTTCGGATTTGATCAGCGGAAAGTAAACGACGAGGTGTGGCTGCCACAGCGAGCGGAGGCGACGGGAGCGATGCGGATGATGCTGCTGTTCCATTTCGACGGGGAGGCGAGCGTGGTGGATTCGGGGTATCAGAAGTTCCGGGCGACGTCGACGATCCTGCCGGGGGTGGGAAAGGTGGACGACTCCTCTGCGCAGGGGGAGCCGAAGTAGGGTGGGGGTTGACGATCGAAAGAGGAAGCGGCGAAACGCGAAGAGGCGCGGCGTGGGGCCGCTCCTCTTCTGAATCCTGGTAATAAGTAAAATACGTGCAGTTTAGAGCGGCTGCACGTCGGAGGCCTGCCAGCCCTTCGGTCCCTTCACAACGTTGAACTGCACTGCCTGACCCTCTTGAAGGCTTTTGAAGCCGTTCGAGTTGATCGCGGAATAGTGCACAAACACGTCCTCACCGTTTTGACGGCTGATGAAGCCAAACCCCTTGGCGTCGTTAAACCACTTGACTGTTCCCTGTTCCATTTCGGTTCCATTCCTTGTTGCGATGATTTGCCGCTGATCCAAATCGGGGTTCAACCCATCTGTTTCAAACGATGTGAGGAGGTTAGCACAAAGTGGAAAATTCGTACCCTAAAAGTCACATAAAAATTAGGTTGCACCATTTCTGGGGCAGGGGTGGCTAAGTCGCCGAAGGGGAGGGGTTGCGGACAGTGGCGAGGTGCGTGCGGACGATGGTTTCGGCCTGATCGAGGACCTCGTCGAGGGTCATGGACGTGGAGTCCAGAACCACCGCGTCGGCAGCTGGCCGGAGGGGCGAGTCCTTGCGTTCGCGGTCACGGCGGTCCCGCTCCCTGAGGTCGTCGAGGATGGTTTGCTCGGTGGGAGCGGCGGTGTTCGCCGTCGAATTTGGCTGGATCTGACGGTAGCGGCGACTGCCCCGCACTTCAGGCGCTGCATCAAGGAAGATTTTGACTTCCGCGCCGGGGAAGACGCAGGTTCCGATGTCGCGGCCCTCCATGACGACGCCGCCCGCGGCGCCGAGCGCGCGCTGCTGGTCGACCATCCAGGCGCGAAGGCCAGGGTGGACGGAGACGCGGGATGCGGCGGCAGTCACGTCCGGATCGCGGATGCGGCGCGAAACGTCGAAATGGTCAAGAAGGACCCGGTTGCCTTCGCGTTGCGGTTCGAGCGTGATGGTGGTGTGCTGCGCAAGCGCGAGCAGGGGGGCTTCTTCGTCGAACGCAAGATCGCGCTCGATGGCTTTCAGGGCGAGAGCGCGGTACATGGCTCCGGTTTCGAGGTTGAGGAAGCCGAAGCGGCGGGCGAGGTGGGCGGCCAGGGTGCTCTTGCCGGCACCGGCGGGGCCGTCAATCGCGATGATTGGCCGCGTGCGATGCAATGTGGGTGCGGCGGCAGCGGAGTTCGGGTCGGTCATCCGGCCTGGTCCTCTTCGGGCTTGATCTTACGTTTCGGGGGGCGCTTGCCCCACGGCTTGTTGTTGCCCTTGAATTTGTCGAAGGGGCCTTCGGATCTGGCGCCAGAGCCCGGCTTAGCACTGGGACCCGCGGCGAAGGGGCGCTTCCCGCTCGGACTGGGGCGGGCGGAGAAGCCGCCGGACCTGGGGGG
>CALMVL010000133.1:400-3495 GCA_937873265.1 uncultured Granulicella sp. | reverse complement strand
CTCTTCCCCGTCCTGTCCGAGTACGTCCAGGGCACCAAGGTCACCGTCTCCGGCCCCTTCTACAACCGCGTCAACCTCCCCATCGGCCTCTTCCTCCTCTTCCTCACCGGCGTCGGCCCCCTCCTCGCCTGGCGCTCCACCTCGCTCCGCTCCATCCGCCGCAACTTCGTCCTCCCCGGCATCGCCATGGCCGCCACTGCCATTGGCCTCATCGCCACCGGCATCCGTCCCTGGAAGGACGGCGACGACTGGCAGTCCACCACCTTCTCGCTCCTCGCTTTCTCGCTCGGCGCCGGCGTTATCACCGCCATCACCGCCGAGTTCCTCCGCGGCGCCGGCGTCGTCCGCACCCAAACCGGCCAAAACCTCGCCTCCTCCATGCTCCTCCTCGTCCGCCGCAACACCCGACGCTACGGCGGCTACCTCGTCCACTTCGGCATCGTCGTCATGTTTATCGGCATCGCCGGCGGCGCCTTCCAGCAGACCCACGAGCAGGAGCTCTCCTTCGGCGACTCTATGAAGATCGGCCCCTACCGCCTCGTCTGCCAAAGCTTCTCGCAGGACTCCAACCCTACCTACGACACCGAGTTCGCCCTCCTCGACGTCTATCGCGGCAGCAAGCACGTCACCCTGCTTTCGCCCGAAAAGCGCTTCTACCAAGCCAGCCAGACCAACTCCACCGTGGTCGCCAACCACTCCACCCTGGCCTACGACCTCTACACCATCTACGAGGGCAAAAACCCCGACACCGGCCGGCCCATCGTCAAGGTCTTTCTCAACCCCCTCGTCAACTGGATCTGGATCGGCGTCGGCATCATCATCGCCGGAACCCTCATCGGCCTCCTCCCCAACCTCACCCGCTCCTTCGCCCGCCAGCCCGTCGCCGCTCCCGTTCCAGCCGGCGTTCCCGTAGTCGCCGAGGTCCACCATGCCTAGCCTCTCCTTACGCCGCTGGTCCCTCACCCGCTGGACCCAGGCCGCCTCCGTCGCCATCCTCGCCCTCGTCATGCTCGGCGCCGACGCCGACGCCCGCTTCAATTCCCTCGGCCACAAAATGATGTGCGCCTGCTCCTGCGGCCAGATCCTGCTCGAGTGTAACCATGTCGGCTGCCCCGACTCCGCCCGCATGATCGACGAGCTCCACACCCAAGTCTCCGCCGGCTCCGACACCCAGGTCCTTAACTGGTTCGTCAACAAATACGGTGCCGTCGTCCTCGCCGCCCCCATGCGCGGCGGCTTCGACAACGTCGCCTGGATCACCCCCATCGCCGTCTTCGCCCTCGCCATCTTCGGCACCATCTACCTCGGCCGCACCTGGAACCGCCGCCACGCCACCGCCGTCGCCGCCGGCCACCCCTCCCCCGGCGTCCATCTCACCGCGGACACCACCATGCGCGACCGCATCCGCCGCGAAACGGAGCTCTAACCCATGGGCCTCCTCGCCGCCGCCGCCCTCACCCTCATCCTCTTCCTCTACATCTTCTGGCCCGAACGCCGCTCCGCCCCCGAAGCGGTAAAAACCCGCGCCGACTACCTCCGCGAACGCCGCGACGTCATCTACGACAACCTCCGCGACCTCCAGTTCGAATACCTCGCCGGCAAACACCCCGAACCCGACTACGCCCAGCAACGCGCCCACCTCGAAGACGAAGCCGCCGGCGTCCTCGCCGAAATGGACCTCCTCGAACCCACCCAAACCCTCCGCTAGCCGCCACAGCTCGCCATCTGGCCGCCAAACCCCCGTCATCCTGAGCGAAGCGAAGGACCCCCGCATTCGTTGTTGCTCTTGCACTTGCCTCCCTTGTTTGTCATCCCTGAAGGGGACCTGCTTTTTTGCTCTTCCGCACCGCTCCCGCACGCTATCTAAACCTTCCGTCTTCCGGCAAACACGCATATACTTCGACGGGCAGCGTGCTACGAAGCCGATCTGCAACGTCGTAACATTCGGCCTAGCCTATCTGTTTTCCGGGGAGTTTCGCCTTCCCGTGAAGGAGGTCGAACTGTGATTCGCCAGGACAACGACGTTCTCATCCGCCAGCCCTCCGCCCGGCAAACGCTGGCCAAGGCTTTTCACGCGCTCGCCTCCATGCCCGACGATTCTTTGCCGAGGGCCGAGACGGGTTTCCACCCGCGCCAGTAGCAATTCCCAAGACGAAGCAGCAGCCCAAGCCTCCGCCGGTTCAGTACGCAAGCTCACCTGATCTTTGGGAGTAGTCGCTTGAAGATAGTTGCGCAGACCGTCACGCTTGCCATCCTCAGCTCCTTCGGAACCCTTCTCCATGCACAAAAAATCGGGATCCAGCTCATCGACGGAAAACACGGACACCCGATGGCGTTCTCGCACGTCAACGTGTGGGTCGGGAACGATCGCAAGGCAGCCTTGGCGATCCCAACTGACGCGACCGGTACGGCATGGCTAAGCCTCACGGATCAGGACAATAAAGTTAACGTGGGTAACGCAGACCGCAAGGCACCAGTTGACCCCGTAGTGAGGTACAGCGCTTTTCTCCGGATCAACGTTCCTTACGTCTTGTGCCAGTCACCAACGCCTCCATACTCTTGGCTAACGTCGACAGGGTTCTTTACGAAAGAAGTCTTTCAACAGGGCATTGTGAGGCCAAACTCCTGCGGTAAAGCCGCGGCTTTCAAAGTGCCAGGAAAGATCATCTTTTTCGTTAGGCCGTTGAACTTCTGGGAGATGCTCTCGGAGTAAGCTCCGCGAACTTCATCCGCTCGATCAGCTGTCGCCCTCGCGGCGCTAAACTAAGTACGTGACCCTCGCACCCACGTTTCTCTCCCGCGCCGCACGCGCCCTCGCCCTAATCCTGCTCGGCTCCTTCGTCGCCCTCGCCTCCGCCGAGACCATCACCGGCACCGTCACCAACAAAACCACCAACAAGCCCGCCGCCGGCGACGACGTCGTCCTCATCCGCCTCGCCCAGGGCATGCAGGAAGCCTCCCGCACCAAATCCGACAGCCACGGCCACTTCTCGCTCGACGTCCCCGACGCCGGCGTCCACCTCGTCCGCGTCACCCACGACAAGGCCAACTACTTCCGCCCCGCGCCCCCCGGCACCCAGTCCATCGACATCGAC
>CALMVL010000133.1:0-390 GCA_937873265.1 uncultured Granulicella sp. | reverse complement strand
GTCTAAGGCGCCACCGGCGAACCCACCCGCCCCCCCCCCCAAACCCACCAAACCGCAAAAAACCAAAACGGCGACCAAAAATTCTACAACAACCACGACTCCGCCCCGCCACGCACCCAGTTCAGCGATCACGCCTTTGAGTTCTTCCTTCCCCCCGGCGCCGTCGTCTCCGGCTCCGCCGCCCTCGGCCCCGGCTCCATGCCCGTCCAGTCCTCGCCCATCCCCCTCGGCGACCCCAACCACTACGCCTTCGTCTTCCCCATCCGCCCCGGCGAAACCCGCTTCCAGGTCACCTACCAGCTGCCCTACACCGGCTCCTTCCAGTTCGACCCCAAGGTCTCGCTTCACACCGACACCGTCGCCATCATGATGCCCAAAAGCATGACCTTC
>CALMVL010000132.1:2612-7360 GCA_937873265.1 uncultured Granulicella sp. | reverse complement strand
CCGAAGCCCAGCGGATCGGCTTCGCCGAGGCCGACCCGGCGCTGGACGTGAGCGGCCGTGACGCCGGGCAGAAGCTGGCCGTGCTGGCCGGGCTGGCGTTCAACGCCCGCATTCTCGAATCAGACGTGGCCGTCGAGGGGATCGACACGCTGGACGCGACCGACCTCCGCCTGGCCGGCGAGCTGGGGTACGTGGTCAAGCTGCTGGCCGTCGGCGAGCGGGTTGGGGAACGGCTGGCGCTGCGGGTCCACCCGACGCTGGTCCACCGGTCGAACGTGCTGGCCGACGTCAGCGGCGGTTTCAACGCCGTCAGCGTGTACGGGCACGCCGTCGGGCACGCCCTGTTCTACGGCCGCGGGGCGGGCCGGCGGTGCAGGCGCCGCAGCCTGCTGCTGCGGTTGGCTGCCCTTGCTGTCGTCTCCCGTGTCGGGCGCGAGCACCGACTCGATCGCCTGCTCGACCTGGTCCGGCGGAGTCTCGTCGAGGTAGCCCTTCTTGAACTTGAACGAGACATAGGCGTCATACTTCTTCTTTGCGTCTGACCCGCTGACGTCAAGTTGGTCGACGGTGAGCACCGTGAACTTCAGCATGTCACCGGTCAGTTCGCTCTTGCTCTCGATCTTGGTGATATAAACCTTTTCCCCGGCCTGCAGAACGTGCGCGCCCATCTTGGTCCAGGTGGTGCGCACAAACATGCCGGGGGTCTGGACCTTGCCGTCCACGACCTTGTTATCCGGTTTCACCATGGTCATCGTGGTGGGAAAGCTGTACACGCCCGCGCACTTCAGCGCCATGGTGGTCCCGTCCTTGGTAATCTGGGCGAAGTCCGGCGTCGTTTGCGTAACGACATACTTCTTTTCCAAGGCATCGACGACGCCGGCGGCGGGCTTGTCGGAGGCAAGGGCACAGGGAACAAGCGAGACGCTGGCCAAGGCGAACGCGGCAGCGATGCAGGTCTGCGGAAAGCGTGTGAAGCGAGTCATGCGGGAATCACTCCTCAGCCGAAGCACGGCTGCGCGGCTCTGGAACGGAGACGGGATCTCGTGAAAGGGAACGTGCGTGTACGTCCACACCGAAGCTGCACTCCCCCACAGCAGGCCCGCTGTGGTTGATTGTTTTTGTGCTCTCCAATATATCCGCAAAAGCGGTCTGCTTGCGCCACTTTTTTGCAGCTCCCTGAGGAGGGACGCCGGCGTCGCAACCGCCGGCTGCCGGCAGAGAAGATGCTCCGGTTACGAGCGATCGCGGCTACTGCTTGCGGCCGTCCAGCGTGATCTGGCCGGTTCCGACGTGAGCAGCGAAGCGACGCGGGCCCGCGCCGCCGCGGTCAAACGAACGGAAAAAGCCGCCATGATTCTCGTCGGTGTCGGTGCGGCCAAGGCCGTGGGCGTCGATCTCGCCGATAGACACGGACGCCGTAACGGTGTGAAAGCTTTCCGGATCCTCGATCCGGGCGCGTAGTTCGCCGGCGTGCAGATCCACCGTGGTCGCCTCGCACGGGATGCTGTCGAAGACGAGCTCGCCGGCAGAAAGTCTTAGGTTGAGCGAGGCACACGCCGGGAGAGCGACGATAAGGTGAGGGCTGTTCTTGTGGGTGGGCGACTCGATCTCGAGGTGGGCTCCACCGGACGTGACGTGATACCGGACACTGGTGGCCGGCTCGTTGCGATTGCTGTCGTTGCGGGTCTCAAGAACGTGGAGGTGTCCGTCGGTGGAGGAACGAATCTGGTAATCGCCGGCGTGCAACACAAGGGTGAATCTGGCATCGGACGGCAGTTTATCCGCGTCGAGAAGCGCGTGCTCGGCTTCGGATGCGGCCGAGAGCGGCAGAGCCACAGCGAGCAGAAAGCCGGCAAGGAGGGCCGATTCGACGAAGGGAAGGAAACGGAACAGGCGCATGGGGAAGGTACGCGGGCAAGGGCAAGGGGGTTCCGTGCGGCCGTGCTACTGGCAACCGCCCGGGAACGGGACACGGGCTCTCGGTAAAATCGCGCATGTGAACGGAGTTTTGGAGATCAGCACGACCGCTGCGGGGGGTGGACGGCGGGGGCGGCTCGCGCTTGCGCATGGCGTGGTGGAAACGCCTGTGTTCATGCCCGTGGGCACCGCGGCGACAGTGAAGACGGTGGAGCAGGGTGTGCTCGAAACCCTGGGAGCGAGCGGGCTGGGCGCGCAGCTGATCCTCGCCAATACCTACCACCTGTATCTGCGGCCGGGACATGAGCGCATCCGCCGGATGGGCGGAGTGCACCGGCTGATGGGCTGGAACCGCCCCATGTTGACAGACTCCGGCGGATTTCAGGTCTTTTCGCTGGCAAAACTGCGCAGGGTAACGGCGGACGGGGTAGAGTTCCGGTCGCATCTCGATGGCTCCAAGCACTTCTTCTCGCCGGAGCACTCGATGGCCGTGCAGATCGCGCTGGGTGCGGATGTGGTCATGGCCTTTGACGAGTGCGTGGAAACGCCGGCGAGCTGGGAACGAACGCGGGAGAGCATGGGGCTGACGCATGCGTGGGCTCACCGGTCGAGCGTCTACTTCGAAGCCCACAAGCACGAGGTGCCGTGGGCTGAGGCGGTGAAGGGAGACGCTCGGCGAGACTATGAACCGGCGCAGTTTGCCGGGCAAGCGCAGCGGCTGTTCGGCATTGTGCAGGGTGGGATGTATGCGGACCTCCGTCGGGAAAGCGCCGGGAGGATGGTGGAGATCGGTTTTCCGGGGTATGCGATTGGTGGTTTGGCGGTGGGCGAGCCGCGTGAAGTGACGCGGGAGATGATCGCCCGCACGCTCGAATGGCTGCCGCGCGACAAGCCCCGATACGTGATGGGCGTCGGCTATCCAGACGAGATTGCCGAATACGCGCGCATGGGCGTGGACATGATGGACTGCGTGCTTCCGACGCGGGCCGGGCGGCATGGACTGGTCTTTCGCACCGCGGAACTCGGCGAAGACGGAGCTGCGGGCGCGACTGCGACCTACCCGGGTGTCCTGCGAATGAACATCAAGCGGGTGGACTATGTGGACGATGAGCGGCCGATCGATGCGGGGTGCAGCTGCCTGGTCTGCCGGCGCTACTCGCGGGCGTACCTGCGGCATCTGTTTGTGGCGGGCGAGCCGTTGGGGGCAATGCTGAACTCCGTGCATAACCTGCAGTTTTATCTCGATACGATGGAGCGGGTTCGCGCGGAGCTGGAGGCGGCTCCTCATCCGAACGCGCCGCGTCTCACCCAGGTTGCGCCAGCATCAGAGTCTGGTTGAGGCATTGGCGATGGGGCTGAGCGGCAAACGTGCGATGGTGGTCGGGGCAGGGCCGAATGGGCTCACGGCGGCGTGTGTTCTTGCGCGGGCGGGCGTCGCCGTGGAGGTGCTGGAGGCGAGTGACCGCGTGGGTGGCGGCGCGCGTACGGAAGAGTTGACGCTGCCTGGATTCCGGCATGATGTGGGGTCCAGTGTGTACCCGATGGGCGTCGCGTCGCCCGTGTTCCGATCGATGCCGCTGGCGGAGTTCGGTCTGCGGTGGATCGAGCCGGAGATTCCGGTGGCGCACCCGCTGGACGACGGAACAGCAGTCGCGCTGCGGCACGACGTCCGGCAGATGGCCGGGGAGTTGGGCGCGGAAGATGGGGCAGCATGGGTTCGGCTGTTCGGGCCGCTGGCGGATGCGTGGCCGGAGCTGATCGAGGATCTCCTGGGGCCGGTGGTGCATGTGCCGCACCACCCGGTGCTGCTGGCGCGCTTTGGGTCCAGGGCCGTGCTGCCGGCGGTAGCTCTCGCCAGGATGCTGTTCCGGGGCGAGCGGGCGCGGGCGCTGTTTGCTGGTCTGGCGGGACACTCGGTGCGGCCGCTTGGCAGTCCCGTGAGTGGGGCATTCGGGTTGGTGCTGGGCATTGGGGCGCATGCCGTGCACACGGGGCACGGCGGATGGCCGGTGGCCGAAGGCGGTGGCGGCGCAATCACGCGCGCGCTCGTTGGGTATCTGGAGAGTTTGGGAGGGGTGGTTCGAACGGGGGTACAGGTCACGCGCATGTCGGATCTGCGCGGAGCGGATGCGGTGGTGTGCGACGTGTCGCCGCGGGCGCTGGTGGGCATCGCGGGCGACGCGATGCAGGCAGGCAATCGCCGGCTGTTGGAGCGCTACGCGTATGGTCCGGGATCGTTCAAAGTGGACTGGGCGCTGAGCGAGCCCATTCCGTGGCAGGCGGAAGCGTGTCGCATGGCGGCGACAGTGCATGTGGGCGGCACGCTGAAGGAGATCGCCGCGAGTGAACGCGGGCCGGAGCAGGGGTGCGTCGAGGACCGGCCATTCGTGCTCGTCACGCAGCCGGGCGTGTGTGATCGATCGCGGGCTCCGGACGGTAAGGCTGTGGCCTGGGGGTACTGCCATGTGCCGAACGGCTGGCAAGGCGACGCGCTTGACCGCATCGAGCGGCAGATCGAGCGGTTTGCGCCGGGGTTTCGGGAGTGCGTGCTGGCGCGGCGAATTTGGTCAACAACTGCGATGGAAAGCTGGAATGCGAACCTGGTGGGCGGCGACCTGAGCGGCGGGGCGATGACCCCGCTCCAAATGCTGATCCGGCCCACGCCCAGGCTGTACGAGACAAGTGTGCCGGGCTGGTTCTTGGGATCGTCGTCCACGCCGCCGGGCGGTGGGGTGCATGGCATGTGCGGATTTCACGCGGCAGAAGCGGCATTGCGCTGGCTGGTCGCGGGAGGTTCTTAGTCTTTCGTTCCTGTCCGGCACCGGATGGTG